>NZ_CP015079.1:3438841-3751463 GCF_001653335.1 Nocardioides dokdonensis FR1436 | reverse complement strand
CCGGTGACCTGCAGGCCGCCGAGAGCGCCGACATCACGATCACGCCCGCGACCGGCTTCGAGGAGCCGCTGACCACCATCGGCCTGCTGTTCCTGCTGGCCCGTGCCTTCTCCTCCGGCGCGGCCGCGCTCACCGGCGTCGAGGCGATCTCCAACGGGGTGCCGGCCTTCCGCCGGCCCAAGAGCCGCAACGCGGCCACCACGCTGGCGCTGCTGGGCGGGATCGCGATCACGATGATGATCACCGTCATCCTCCTGGCCCGCGAGGTCGGCGTGCGCCTGGTCGACCCCGACGAGTTCGACCGGCTCTCGCGGGGCGGACAGCCGTTGCCGGCCGACTACGACCAGCACACGGTGATCTCGCAGATCGCCGAGTCGGTCTTCCACGGCTTCCCGCCGGGCTTCTACTTCACGGTCACCGTCACCGGGATCATCCTGGTCCTGGCGGCCAACACCGCCTTCAACGGCTTCCCGGTGCTGGGCTCGATCCTCGCCCAGGACGGCCTCGCCCCTCGGGCGCTCGGTTCGCGGGGCGACCGGCTGGCCTACTCCAACGGCATCGTGTTCCTGGCCGCCATGGCGATCGTGCTGATCCTGGCGTTCGACGCCGAGCCCACCCGCCTGATCCAGCTCTACATCGTCGGGGTCTTCGTCTCGTTCAACCTCAGCCAGCTCGGGATGATCCGGCACTGGACCCGGGGGCTGCTGACCGAGCAGGACCCGGGCGAGCGCCGCCGGATGGTCCGCTCCCGGGTGATCAACACCGTGGGCCTGTTCTTCACCGCCGTCGTCCTGGTCATCGTCCTGATCACCAAGTTCCTCGCCGGCGCGTGGATCACCATCCTGGCGATGGGCACCTTCTACGTGCTGATGCGCGCGATCCGCAAGCACTACGAGATGGTGAGCGACGAGCTGGCCGCCGACGAGGAGGACCGCGTGATGCCCACGCGGGTGCACGCCATCGTCCTGGTCTCCAAGCTGCACAAGCCGACGCTGCGGGCGCTGGCCTTCGCCCAGGCCACCCGGCCCAACACCCTCGAGGGCGTCTACGTCGCCACCGACGCGGGCGCCACCTCGCTGCTGATGAAGGAGTGGGACGAGCGGCACCTGGACGTCCCGCTCAAGGTCCTGCACTCGCCCTACCGCGAGCTGGTGCGACCGATCGTCGAGTACGCCACCGAGATCCGCCGGGCCAACCCGCGCGGCGTGGTCGCGGTCTACATCCCCGAGTACGTCGTGGGCCGGTGGTGGGAGCAGCTGCTGCACAACCAGACCGCGCTGCGGCTCAAGGGCAGGCTCCTCTTCACGCCGGGGGTGATGGTCACCTCGGTGCCCTACCAGCTGCAGTCCTCCCAGATCGCCCGCGACCGGGTGCGCCGCGACGAGTTCCGGGTCCGTCCCGGCGACCTGCGCAGCGGCCGGGTCGACCCACGCAGCAAGAAGGGCAGACGACGATGAGCCGACACCCACGGGCCCGCCAGCAGCGCGGCCGCTCCCGCGTCGGGGAACGCTTCGAGGTCGAGGTCGGCCCCGTCGCGCACGGCGGCCACTGCGTGGCCCGGGTCCCGACCAGCACCGCTCCCGACGCCCCGCTGCGGGTGGTCTTCGTGCGCCACGTCGTCCCCGGTGAGCGGGTCGTGCTCGAGGTCACCGAGGGCACCGACGGGGACCGCTTCTGGCGCGCCGACGCGGTCGAGGTCCTCGAGCCCTCGCCCGAGCGGGTCGAGCCGCCCTGCCCCTTCGCCGGCCCCGGGCTGTGCGGGGGCTGCGACTTCCAGCACGTCTCGGTGGACCACCAGCGGGCGCTGAAGACCGCGGTCGTGCGCGAGCAGCTCTCCCGGCTGGCCGGCATCGAGAGCGACGTCGAGGTCGAGGCCGTGGCCGGCGACCTGCCCGAGCAGCTCGCCGGCCTGCGCTGGCGCACCCGGATGCAGTACGTCGACCTGGGGGACGGGCGGCGGGGGATGCGCAAGCACCGCTCCCGCGCGGCGGTCGAGATCGACGACTGCCGCATCGCCCACCCGGACGCCCGGGAGCCCGAGCCGGGCTCGGTGGAGGAGACCGTCGCTGTCGGTGGGGCGGAGCACCGCTTCGCGGTCGCGACCGACGGCTTCTGGCAGGTGCACCCCGGGGCGCCCGCGACGCTGGTCGCGACGGTCCTGGAGATGCTCGAGGTGCAGCCGGGGGAGACGGTGCTCGACCTCTACTCCGGGGTGGGGCTCTTCGCCCGGTTCCTCGCCGACGAGGTCGGCCCCGCGGGCCGGGTCGTCTCCGTCGAGGGCGACCGCACCGCCAGCCTGCACGCGCGCACCAACCTCGCCGGCGCCCCCGGCCGCGTCGAGACCGCCTGCGGCGACGTGGCCACCGTGCTGGGTTCGGCGTACGACGAGCCGTTCGACCTGGTGGTCCTCGACCCGCCCCGCGAGGGTGCCAAGCGGGCGGTGATCGACGCGGTCGTCGACCGCGCGCCGCGCCGGATCGCCTACGTGGCCTGTGACCCCGCGGCGCTGGGGCGCGACCTCTCCCTGCTCGCCGAGCACGGCTACCGGCTGAGCGCGCTGCGCGCCTTCGACCTGTTCCCGATGACGCACCACGTCGAGTGCGTGGCGCTGGTGGAGAAGACCGGCCGCTGACCTGCGGTGACGCTCTTCAAGAGTCGAGGCTGTCACCTGTTCGTGCAGACCCGCGGAGCCCCCCGTCGCGGCCCTTGGGCTCGGCCTGAGCTTGTCGGTCCTCGCGTCGAGGTGGTCGGCGGTCTGATCAGGACGCGCGTCCGCGGTCCGCCACAGCCAGTTGCTGGGCGAGGCCGTCCAGGACGAGGTCGAGCCCGACTTCGAACTCGTCGCCGAAGTCGTAGCCGGGTTGGAGTGCGTGCTCGATGGTGAACTCGCGGAAGTACGGCAGCTGGCCTTCCGGCAGTGCAGCCACGATCTGGTTCGCGAGCTCGGCGAGGTCCTGGCCGGGCTGGAACGGCATGCTCACCTCCTGGATCAGGAAGCCGTACAGGTGGGCGTCGAGGACGGCGAACGCGTGACCGGTCAGGGTCAGTGAGAAGCCTGCTTCGCGTAGGCAGCCGATGACGGCGTCGTGGTGGAGAAGGGTCTCGTAGCCGGCGTTGCGGCGGGAGTCCATCAGTCCGACGGCCCACGGGTGCCGCTTGAGCGCGTCGCGGGCGGTCACGGCACGTCGCCGCACCTCGCTGCGCCACTCGGCTCCGGGAACGGGAGCGTAGAACTCGGCGAACACGGCGTCGACCATGCCGTCGAGCAGCTCCTCCTTGTTGGCGACGTGGTTGTACAGCGACATCGGCATGACCCCGAGCTGCCGCGCCACCGAGCGCATGGACAGCGCTGCGAGGTCATGGGCATCGGCCAGATCGATGGCCGCCGCGACGATTCCTGAGCGGGTGAGCCGTTCCGCGCCCGAGCGTGGTCTGCCTGCCATTCGCGTCTCCTCCGTGACCGGCCTACGCCGGCCGTTGACAAAACATACACCGTACTTTTACGGTGATCTTAATAACATACAGCGTACATAAAGGAGCGTCATGCGAGCCGTCCACCAACACCGCTGCAGCGGCAGCGAGCAGCTGTCCCTGACCGACGCGGAGGAGTCATGACAGAACAGGTGAGGACGGCTCGAGTTGCCGGCGCCTGGTACCTGGGCCTGGCCGTCACTGGGATGCTCGGGTTCTTGCTGGTCCGCCCCGCGATCCATGTGGAGGGAGACACAGCAGCCACGCTGGCGAACCTGCAGGACAAGGAGGCGCTGGCCCATCTGGGCGTCATGCTGGAGATGGGCATCGTCGTCACCCAGGCACTGGCCGCGATCTGGTTCTACAAGTTGTTCCGCGAGGTGCGCAACGTCGCCGGGGTCTCGATCGCGGCGTTCGGGCTCGTGAATGCGGTGGCCATCATGGCCAGTGCCGTCTTCCTGGCCACGGCGGTCACCGTCGCCCAGGACGCCTCCCTTGCGCCAGCCGGCGACGCAGCCGCGACGGTGGCTGTGCTCTATCAGCTCAGCACCGACGCCTGGGGTGTCGGCGCCCTGTTCTTCGGCCTGTGGCTCATCCCGATGGGATGGGCAGCGATCGTCACGGACCGCTTTCCCAGAGCACTGGGGTGGCTCCTGGTCGTCAGTGGCGTCGGCTACCTGCTCAGCAGCATCGTCGACTACGGCCTGGCCAGCCCGCCGAGCCTGCTGGTCGACGGGCTCGCCCTCCCCGCGACGATCGGTGAGTTCTGGATGATCGGGTACCTCCTGCTGCGCGGTATCCGGCCAGGGCCGACTGCGGCCTGAAGGCCCCCCGCGGAATAGGCCCCGGAGCCCACTGCGCTCAATGATCGACGTCTTCCCGATGACCCACCACGTCGGGTGCGTGGCGCTGGTGGAGAGCCGGTCGCTGCCCTGAGGCGACGTGGCTCGCGGTCAGGCGTCTAGAGCATCGAGCCCAGGTCGGACCCCACGGTGGGATAGGCCGCGGTGGCGGACTTGAGCTGTCGGGTGGTCAGCCCGAGCTTGATGGCCAGGCCGAGGGTGTTGACCAGCTCGCCGTACTCGGGTCCGAGGAGGTGGGCGCCAACGACCTGGTCGGTGGACCGGTCGATGAGGACCTTCGCGGCTGCGGTGGTCTCCCCGACGCGATAGTTGGCGTACCAGCCGCTGGTGTCGGAGTAGCGCACGGCCAGGTCCATCCCGGTTGCGCGGGCCTCGGACTCGAGCATGCCGACACGGGCGAGCTCGGGGATGGTGAAGACGGCTGTGGGGATGCCGGCGTAGTCCGGGCTCGTGGTGCTGCCCTTGATCATGTTCGACGCGGCGACCTTCGCCTCCAGGACCGCCACCGGGGTCAACGGCATGCCGTCGGTGTCGGCGGAGTCCCCGGCGGCCCAGATCGCTGGGTTGGTGGTGCTCTGCAGGTGCGTACTGACGTGGATGCCGTGCTCGTCGAACGCGACGCCCGCGGCCTCCAGGCCCAGGTCGGCGAGCTCCGCGACCCGGCCCGCGCCGTGGACCACGAGGTCGGTCTCGATCGTCTCGCGGGAGCCGGCGTGCTCGAGCGTGACCAGGTAGCCACCTTCGGACGGCGCCACGTCGACGATGGTGGTGGTGCGGCGCAGGTCGATGCCCACCTGCCGGCCACGGTCGACCAGGAGCTCGACGAGGTCGGGGTCGAAGCCCTTCAACGGACGCTCGCCCCGGTCGACGATGACCGGTGAGCTGCCGGCGCGGGCGGCGATGTGGGCGAACTCGAAGGAGATGAACCCGCCTCCGACGAACAGGATCCGGGACGGGAGCTCCGTGAGATCCAGGAAGTCGGTGCTGTCGACCAGGTGCTCGTGGCCGGGGAACTCCAGGGGCCGGGGGCGCGCGCCGGCGGCGACCAGGAAGCGGTCCGCGTCGTACGAGGTCCCGTCGATCTCCAGCTGCTGGGGACCGGTGAACGTGGCGTGGCCGTGGAGGGTGGTGACACCGTTGCCGGACAGACCGTCCTCCATGCTCTGGGGGACCGGGTCGGTGAAGCCGTGCTTGTGCTTCATCAGGTCGGCCCAGTTGATCGAGAGGTCCGCGTCGTCGATGCCCTTGCCGCGCATCAACCGGGCGCTGTCGATGATCTCCGCCCCTCGGCGCAGGATCTTCTTCGGGTCGCAGCCCCGCAACGCGCAGGTGCCGCCGTAGGGGAGCGCGTCGACGATGGCGACCTGCCACCCCTGGGCTGCGCACTTGTTCGCGGCCGCGACACCGGCCATGCCGGCGCCGACGACGATCAGGTCGAAGTGTTGGCTCATCGGTGGTTCTCCTTCTCAATGGCGGAGTCGCCTGGTTGTGGGCGGGCCTGGTCGTCTCGTCGGCCTCGGAGGATCCGAGCCGATCCGAGGGCCGCCAGCACGAGCCCGAGCCCGAGGAGGACCCAGCTCTGCAGGGACCATCCGGCGATCGCGCCCGCGACCCCCAGGGAGAGCAGTACCGGGAGGCCGCAGCACAGCCCGAGGGCTCCGGCGATCGCGGCGATCGGTCCGATGGTCGCGACCCGGTCACGCATCGGCGAGGACCGCCCGCAGCTGGTCGAGGCTCGGTGAGCCCTGGTACCCGTCGGGGGTGTCGTACCTGCGGCAGGAGAGGCCGACCTCGGAGCCGGGCTCGGCGAAGACGTCCTCGCCGTCGACCTGGATGCTGGGTGAGCCGTGGAACCCGGTGCGCTCAGCCTCCTCCGGAGTCTCGACGAGGTGGCGGGTGACGTGGATGTCGGGCCGCTCAGCGGCGAGCGCGGTGAGTCGTTCGTCCGCGACCTTCCAGTTCGGGCAGTCCTCGAAGTAGAGCAGCGTGATGTCCATGTCCGCGACGCTAGACCTTGATCCGCGGTGCAAGGTCAAGACGTAGGGTGAGGGCATGCGCATCGGAGAGGTGGCCGACGTGGCGGGCGTCCCGACGCAGACCATCCGCTTCTACGAGCGCCGGGGTCTGCTTCCCGAACCGCGCCGGGGAGCCAATGGATATCGAGAGTACGACGCCTCGGTGCTGACTCGGCTCGCGTTCATCCGCAGCGGACAGGCAGCCGGGCTCACCCTCGTCGAGCTGGCCAGCATCCTCGACCTGCGCCGCGACGGCGCAGTGCCGTGCGCGCACGTGCACTCCCTGCTCCTGGCCAAGCTGGAGGACATCCGGGCCCGACAACGTGAGCTCGCCGCACTCGAGGTGGAGCTCGAAGGCCTCATCGACCGCAGTGCCCGACTCGATCCCGCCGACTGCTCCGACGCCGAGATCTGCCACATCATCGCGGTGGAGGCCTGACGGCGGCGGGGGCGCCCGCCGCGGCGGGGGTACCTTCGATGGGATGAGGCGCAGTGCAGTCGTCGTTCTCACGCTCTACCTCGGCGCAGCAGTCGCGACACGGGCCGCCGAGGCGGCCGGGTTGCAGCGCTGCCACTGCTCGTCCACGTGCTGGTGTCGCCGCCCCCTTCTCAGCGCATTCCGCTGGGTGGCGCCTGTGGCGCACCGATAGCCTCACCAGGCGGTGTCTCGGAGGCCATGGGGATGAGGGCCGCCCGGCCACAGGTGCGGAACGGGGTGGAGAGGTGCGCGCATGAGCGAGCAGTTCTACTCGGATGCGAGGTTGTACGACCGGCTGTTCCCCGGAGGCGCACAGGCCGTCGACTTCTACAGGGCCGAGGCGGATCGGCAGGGCGGGTACGTCCTGGAGCTCGGGTGCGGCACCGGGCACAAGCTGATCCCGATCGCGTCCGACGGACACCCGTGCATGGGCTTGGAGCTCTCGCCGGACATGCTTGCCGAGGCTGAACGCAAGGCGGGCGAGCGCGGCGTGGAGCTGGCGTGGGTGCAGGGCGACATGCGCGAGTTCGACCTGGGCCGGACGTTCGACCTCGTCATCATCGCCGGCAACTCGCTGCTGCACCTGCACGAGGCTGATGACCTGGTGTCCTGCTTCCGGGCGGTGCGGAGGCACCTGGCGCCGGGAGCGCGGCTCGTCTTCGACGTGTTCAACCCGAGCGTGCGCATGCTCGCCCAGGCCGACGGCGTCAGACGCAGGCGCGACGCGTTGTCGTTCGTGGATCCCGATCGTGGCGTGGTGCACGTCGATGTCGCGGAGACGTACGACGCGGCCGCGCAGGTGACGCGCGGGAGGTGGTACTTCTCCACCGAATCGGAGGCCGACTTCGCTGTCGCGCCGCTCGAGATCAGAAGCATCTTCCCCCAGGAGCTGCCGCTGCTGCTCTCGCTCGGCGGCCTCCGGGTTGTTGAATGCTGGGGCGACTGGTCCCGCGCGCCCTTCACCGCAGACGCGCCCCTCCAGCTGTACGTCTGCGAGTCTGGACAAACCGAAGACCGGTCGAGTGACTGGTTGAAGAAGTGATCGAGAAAAGTTTCGCGGAGCCTGTGGAAAACCCCTTCTGACCTGCTTCTTTGTCGGTGGCGCCTGGGAGACTTTGTCCATGGCCACCCTCACCGCGCACCCCATCGACGGGGCCGTCGCGCGGGTGCACTCGGTGCTGGACGAGGTGGCTGAGGCGCCGGTCTGGTCGATGGGCCAGGAGGTGACCGCGCGGGTGCTGGTGGAGATCGCGCGGGCTGAGGCGCGGCTGGTCGAGCTGCGCTCGCGGGCGCTGTCCCAGGCGGAGTCGGTGGCGGTGCAGGAGCGGAATGCGTCGCCGTCGTTGGCGGTGTGGCACGCGAACGCGACCAGGTCGACCAAGCGGGAGTCGTTCCGTGAGGTCCGGCTCGCCGAAGGTCTCGCACGGCACGAGTTGGTGCGGGAGGCGCTGGGTCGCGGCGACGTCAATGCGGAGCAGGCGGTCGTGATCACCGCGGCGCTCGAGGTGCTGCCCGAGGACCTCGGGCCGGGTGTGTTGGCGCAGGCGGAGAAGACGCTGGTGGCCTACGCCGAGGTGCACGACGCCAAGGCGTTGAAGATCCTGGGGCGGCGCATCCTCGACGTCGTCGCGCCCGAGGTGGCGGAGGTGTGGGAGGCCGAGCGGCTGGCGCGCGAGGAGCGGGAGGCGGAGAAGGCTGCGGTGTTCCGGATCCGCGAGGACGGCCACGGCCGGTACCGGGGCACGTTCACGGTGCCGCTGCTGGTGGGGCAGATGTTGGAGAAGGCGGTGCTGGCGTACGCCGCCCCGAGGCACCAGATCGCCAACCGCGCAAGCACTGGTGCCGAGACACCCGAGGGTTCTCGTCGTCGCCCGTCGGCGGTGCGGCTGGGGGAGGCGTTCGTGGAGCTCATCGAGCGCCTCGACCCGACGGCGCTGCCGAAGGCGGGCGGAGTGAACGCCACGGTCGTGGTCACGATGACGCTCGAGAGCCTCACCGGTGGGCTCGCTACGGCGGCGCTCGACACCGGCGGCTGCGTCAGCGCCGGCACCGCCCGTCGCTTGGCGTGCGAGGCGGGGATCGTGCCCGTCGTGCTCGGCGGCAGGAGCCAACCGCTGGACGTCGGCCGCAGCCGCCGGTTCTTCACCTACGCCCAACGCCTCGCGCTGCTCGTGCGCGACCGGGGCTGCACCGCTGTCGGCTGTGAGGCACCACCGGCGATGTGCCACGCCCATCACGACGACCCCTGGGCGGACCACGGTGAGACGGCGGTGGAGCGGGGACGGTTGCTCTGCCCCTTCCACCACCGTCGCATCCACGACCCCGACTACGAGACAACCGTCGGTTCCGACAACGAGGTCCGGTTCCACCGACGAACCTAGAAGCAGCCGCGCAGCGGTGTACCGAGCCGGCGAGCCCTCGCCACCGTGACGGCGTGCCGGAGCACTTCGTGATCGCCCGCAACACCGAGCCGGGTTCGATGCTGCCGTACCTGCTCCGCGTGCCGCTCGGGTGTCGCGCTACCCGACCAGCGCCGCTACCGTGGATGCCGTGCTCTTGGCAGAGGCTCCGACACCGGCCAGGGTCGAGGACGCCGGGCCCGTCCAGTCCCCGTAGCCGACCAGGTGCAGCCGCGGCTCCTCGAGCGCCTGGGTGCCAGACTCCCCGCCGACAGGGATGCGACCCTCGCTGGTGCGGAGCCGTAGCGGGTGCAGGTGACGCAGTGCGGGACGGAACCCGGTGCACCAGATCACGGCGTCGCACCTCCGGGTCTCCCCGTCGGCCCAGGTGACGCCGTCTGCTGTCAGCCGGCTGAACATCGGCTCCGCCCGCAGGACGCCGCGGTCACGGGCGTCCTTCACGCTCGCGACCATGACGATGTCCCCGAGGCCCGCGACGCCGGCGTGGTCACGTCCCTCCTCGAGCGCCTTGATGCGTGCTCGGGCGGTGGCGAACAGCACCCTTCCGTCCACGTCATCTGCGAGGAACCGCGGCTGCCTGGTCGTGACCCACGTGGCCGTGGCGACCCTCGAGACCTCGGCGAGGATCTGCGCCGCGGAGTTGCCGCCACCCACGACGACCACGCTCTGCCCCGCGAACTCCTCCGGCACCCGGTAGTCGGCGGCGTGCAGCTGCCGGCCGGTGAAGTCGCCCATCCCCGGGTGACTCGGCCAGAAGGGCCGTTCCCACGTGCCGGTCGCGGACACCACACTGCGCGCGGCGAGCGTGAGGTCGTCCGCCTCCACGACCAGTCGTCCGTGCGGGTCGGTGTCGGCGCGCCGTACCGAGGTCACCCGGTGCGGCCGCAGCACCTGCAGGTCGTAGCGCTCCTCGTAGTGCGTCAGGTAGTCGACGACGTGGTCCCGCGGGGGGAACCCCCGGGTGGCGTCGTCCCACGACGGCATCATCCAGCCTGGCAACGACGAGAACGTCGCCGGTGAGAACAGCCGCAGACCGTCCCAGGTGCGCGGCCAGGCGCCACCCGGCCGGTCGGCGGCATCCACGATGACGAAGTCGTGCCCGGGGACCAGGCCGGCACGGCGGAGGTAGAACCCGGTCGCCAGGCCCGCCTGCCCACCGCCGACCACGACGACGTCCACCTCGCGCGCTGCCGCGGGGTCCGCGTCCGCGCCTGGGCGGGCGCCGTGGGCGAGCACTTCGTCGTTGATGCGGTGGCTCCTTCGTCGGGCTGCTCCGCCCATCATCGGTCTACGCGCACCCGCGGGGGAGACCGCGTCACGAGCGTGGGTGATCATGTCGATGAGCGTCAATGTGGCGCGCCGCATCAACATCTGTCAATATCGACTCATGTCGAAGTCCTCCGCAGGCTCTCACCTGCTGCCCATGACCGACGGGCTCGCCTGCTGCGTGCCGCTGGCGCGAGAACCCATCAGCGCCGACCAGGCCGACGGCGTCGTCCCGATGTTGAAGGCGATCGCCGACCCCGCCCGCCTGCGGCTCCTGTCGCTGGTCCTCTCCCACGAGGGCAGCGAGGCGTGCGTGTGCGACCTGCTCCCGCACTTCGACCTCTCCCAGCCCACGGTCAGCCACCACCTCAAGGTGCTGCACGAGGCCGGGCTGCTGGACCGCGAGAAGCGCGGCACGTGGGTCTACTACATCGCCCGCCCCGAGGCGATGGCAGCCCTCGGCAGCCTGTTCACCGCCACCCCCACGAAGACCCTGGAAGGGGCCTCCGCATGAGCGACACCGTCCACGACACCGCCTCGGGCGCATCCACCGACCCGGTCCTGCAGCGCCTGTCCACCCTCGACCGGTTCCTGCCGGTGTGGATCGGCGTCGCCATGGCCGTCGGGCTGCTCCTGGGTCGCCTGGTGGACGGCCTGGACGACGCGCTGGCCAGGGTCGAGGTCGGGTCGGTGTCCCTGCCGATCGCGATCGGGCTGCTCATCATGATGTACCCGGTCCTGGCCAAGGTCCGCTACGACGAGCTCGGCCACGTCACCAGCGACACCCGGATGCTCGTCACCTCCATCGCCCTGAACTGGGTGCTCGGGCCCGCGCTGATGTTCGCCCTCGCGTGGCTGCTGCTGCCCGACCTGCCCGAGTACCGCACCGGGCTCATCATCGTCGGACTGGCCCGCTGCATCGCGATGGTGCTGATCTGGAACGACCTCGCCTGCGGCGACCGCGAGGCGGCGGCCATCCTCGTCGCCATCAACGCCGTGTTCCAGATCTTCGCGTTCGCCTTCCTCGGCTACTTCTACCTCGAGGTCCTGCCCGGCTGGCTCGGCCTCGACCAGTCCGCGCTCGACGTGTCGGTGTGGAGCATCGCCAAGTCCGTCCTGGTCTTCCTCGGCATCCCGCTCCTGGCCGGGTTCCTCACCCGCACCCTCGGCGAGCGGGCGAAGGGCCGCGACTGGTACGAGTCGACGTTCCTGCCCAAGATCGGGCCGACCGCCCTGTACGGCCTGCTGTTCACCATCGTGCTGCTCTTCGCCCTCCAGGGCGACACGATCACCACCCAGCCGCTCGACGTGGCCAGGATCGCGGTCCCGCTGGTCATCTACTTCGCGCTCATGTGGGGCGGCTCCATGCTGCTCACCCGGGCGCTCGGCTTCGACTACCAGCGCGCCACCGCCGTCTCCTTCACTGCGGCGGGCAACAACTTCGAGCTCGCCATCGCCGTGGCCATCGGCGTCTTCGGCGTCACCTCCGGCCAGGCCCTGGCAGGGGTCGTCGGCCCGCTCATCGAGGTGCCCGCCCTGATCGCGCTGGTCTCCGTCAGCCTCTGGGCGCGCAAGTTCTACCGCCAACGCACCACCCCCACCGACAGCGCAGGAGCGACCCGATGACCAGCACCGACCAGACGCAGACGCCCCCGCAGGTCGTGTTCGCCTGCGTCCGCAACGGCGGTCGCTCCGTCATCAGCCGGGTCCTGGCCGAGCACTATGCCGGCGGTCGTGTGGTCGCCCGGTCGGCAGGCACCCAGCCCGGCGACCACATCCACGCCGAGGTCGCCGCCGTCCTCGAGCAGCTGGGGCTCCACACGTCGCACGAGCAGCCCACGCTGCTGACGCGCGACACCATCGCCGCGAGCACCATGGCCATCACGCTCGGCTGCGGCGAGGAGTGCCCCTACGTCCCCGGGGTGACGTACGTCGACTGGCCGGTCGCCGACCCCGGCGGCCAGGACGCGGACACCGTCCGCGAGATCATCGCCGACCTCGACTCTCGCGTGCGGGACCTGCTCGTCGCGCTCGTCCCCGACATCGAGCTCCCTCCCTCGGTGCTCGACGAGCGCTGAACGAGGGCACGTGTCGTCGTCCTCGGGGGTGGCGACGCCCATGCGCACCGCGTGGACGGGCGCTGGTGGAGACGACCCCGCGACGTCATGTATCTTGACGTCAAGAGATGTGGTCGCCGAGTAAGGGGAGCCTTCCTTTCCCCACGCCCCGGACCGGCGGCAGGATGAGGCGCAAAGCAGCGCCCGTCATCGCAGACGCGACAGAGGAGATGTTGGTCAGTGGCAAGCAAGGACAGCTTCGGTGCCAAGGGCACCCTGGACGTGGACGGCACGTCCTACGAGATCTTCCGCCTCGACGCGGTCAGCGGTGACGGGCTCGACGTCGCCAGCCTCCCGTTCAGCCTCAAGGTGCTGCTCGAGAACCTCCTGCGCACCGAGGACGGCTCGGACATCACCGCCGACGACGTCAAGGCGATCGCCGGCTGGGACGCCGACGCCGACCCGTCGCAGGAGATCCAGTTCACGCCGGCGCGCGTGATCATGCAGGACTTCACCGGCGTGCCCTGCGTGGTCGACCTGGCCACCATGCGTGAGGCGATGGCCGACCTCGGGGGAGACCCGACCAAGATCAACCCGCTCGCGCCTGCCGAGATGGTCATCGACCACTCCGTGATCGCCGACGTCTTCGGCACGCCGGAGGCCTTCGGGCGCAACGTCGAGATCGAGTACGAGCGCAACCGCGAGCGCTACCAGTTCCTGCGCTGGGGCCAGGGTGCCTTCGACGACTTCAAGGTCGTCCCCCCGGGCACCGGCATCGTGCACCAGGTCAACATCGAGCACCTGGCGCGCACCGTGTTCACCCGCGAGGTCGACGGGGTCCTGCAGGCCTACCCCGACACCTGCGTCGGCACCGACTCCCACACCACGATGGTCAACGGCATCGGCGTGGTCGGCTGGGGCGTCGGGGGGATCGAGGCCGAGGCCGCGATGCTCGGTCAGCCGGTCTCCATGCTCATCCCACGCGTGGTCGGCTTCAAGCTCAATGGCGACCTGCCCGAGGGCGCGACCGCCACCGACCTGGTGCTCACGATCACCGAGATGCTGCGCGAGCACGGCGTGGTCGGGAAGTTCGTCGAGTTCTACGGCCCCGGTGTCTCCGTCCTGCCGCTGGCCAACCGCGCCACGATCGGCAACATGAGCCCCGAGTTCGGCTCGACCATCGCGGTCTTCCCGATCGACGAGGAGACCACGAAGTACCTCGAGCTCACCGGCCGCACGCCCGAGCAGATCGCGCTCGTCGAGGCCTACGCCAAGGAGCAGGGCCTCTGGCACGACCCCGACGCCGAGCCCCGCTTCTCGGAGAAGCTCGAGCTCGACCTCGCCACCGTCGTCCCGTCGCTGGCCGGGCCCAAGCGCCCCCAGGACCGGGTCTCGCTGTCCGAGGCCAAGGAGTCCTTCCGCAGCGCGCTGGCCGACTACGCCGAGGACACCGACGCGCAGGAGACCAAGGGCTACGACGAGAACGTCGAGGAGTCCTTCCCGGCCTCCGACACCCCGCACAACGGCCACGGCGAGGCTCCGCCGAACGGCCACGTCGCCGCGGGCAGCGGTGCCGGCGGCCGTCCGCGGAACCCGGCCCAGGTGACCCTCGCCGATGGCACGTCCTTCGAGCTCGACCACGGCGCCGTCACGATCGCCGCGATCACCTCGTGCACCAACACGTCCAACCCCTCGGTGATGATCGGCGCGGCGCTGCTGGCCAAGAAGGCGGTCGAGAAGGGCCTGGAGCGCAAGCCCTGGGTCAAGACCACCCTGGCGCCCGGCTCCAAGGTCGTCTCCGACTACTACGAGAAGTCCGGCCTCACGCCGTACCTCGACAAGCTCGGCTTCAACCTCGTCGGCTACGGCTGCACGACCTGCATCGGCAACTCCGGCCCGCTCATCCCCGAGGTCAGCCAGGCCGTCAACGACAACGACCTCGCGGTCGTCTCGGTGCTCTCGGGCAACCGCAACTTCGAGGGCCGGATCAACCCGGACGTGAAGATGAACTACCTGGCCTCGCCGCCGCTGGTGGTCGCCTACGCGCTCGCCGGCTCGATGGACGTCGACCTGTTCAACGACCCGCTGGGTCAGGACACCGAGGGCAACGACGTCTACATGAAGGACATCTGGCCCACCTCGGCGGAGATCGAGGAGGTCGTCGCCAGCGCGATCACCTCCGACATGTTCGACGACGGCTACGCCGACGTCTTCGCCGGTGACGAGCAGTGGCGCTCGCTGCCCACCCCGGAGGGCAAGACCTTCGAGTGGGACGCGGAGTCCACCTACGTCCGCAAGCCTCCCTACTTCGACGGGATGCCCCAGGAGCCGGAGCCGGTCACCGACATCGACGGCGCCCGGGTGCTGCTCAAGCTCGGCGACTCGGTCACCACCGACCACATCTCGCCGGCCGGCGCCATCAAGAAGGACAGCCCGGCGGGTCACTACCTCGCCGAGCACGGCGTGGAGCAGCGCGACTTCAACTCCTACGGCTCGCGCCGCGGCAACCACGAGGTGATGATCCGCGGCACGTTCGCCAACATCCGGCTGCGCAACCAGATGGCCCCCGGCACCGAAGGTGGCTTCACCCGCTACCTCGACGGTGGCGAGGACAGCGTGACCTCGGTCTTCGAGGCCTCGGAGAAGTACATCGCCGCCGGCGTCCCGCTCGTCGTCCTGGCGGGCAAGGAGTACGGCTCCGGCTCGTCGCGCGACTGGGCCGCCAAGGGCACCGCGCTGCTGGGCGTCAAGGCCGTCATCGCCGAGTCCTACGAGCGCATCCACCGCTCCAACCTCATCGGGATGGGCGTCCTGCCCCTGCAGTACCCCGAGGGCGAGTCGGCGGAGTCGCTGGGCCTGACCGGCGAGGAGACCTTCTCGGTCTCCGGCGTCACCGAGCTCAACGACGGCACCACGCCGCGCACGGTCAAGGTCACCGCCGACGGCGTCGAGTTCGACGCCGTGGTCCGCATCGACACCCCGGGCGAGGCGAACTACTACCGCAACGGCGGCATCATGCAGTACGTGCTGCGCAACCTGCTGCGCGGCTGACCCTGCTCGGACTGAGCGCTGCTGCGCTGATCACGGTGGCCCTGGCCCTTCTGGCCGGGGCCACCGTGCAGTCGTTGGTGGGCCTGGGCCTCGGGCTGGTCAGCGCCCCGGTCATCACCCTGGTCGAGCCACGGCTGATGCCCGAGCTGATGCTCTGGCTGGCCCTCGCCCTGCCGTTCGTGACGCTGGCCCACGAGCGCGAGGACATCGACTGGCACGGCCTGGGCTGGTCGCTGCCCTCGCGGGTGCTCGGCACCGGCGTCGGGGTCGTGGCCGTCACGGCGCTGGAGCCCCGCCTGCTGGGTGTCGCCGTGGGCGTGATGGTGCTGCTGGCGGTGGCCATGACCTGGCGCACCGTCGTGCTGCCGCTCAACCGCACCTCGCTCGTGGTGGCCGGAGCCATCTCGGGGGTGAGCGGCACCGCCACCTCGATCGGCGGCCCGCCGCTGGCGCTGCTCTACCAGCACCGGCCGCCGCGCACGATCCGCACGACGCTCGCGGTCTACTTCATGGTCGGCGCCGCGCTCTCCCTCGCGGGACTGGGCCTGGCCGGCCACCTCGAGCGCGACACGTTCCTGCTGGCGCTGGCGCTGTCCCCGGTGCTCGCCGTCGGGGCCCTCCTCGGCCGCGTGCTGCGCCCCCGCCTGCCCGCCTCCCGGGTCCGGCCCGTGGTGCTGCTCGTCTGCGCGTCCTCCGCCCTGGTCCTCCTGGTCCGCAGCCTCACCTGACCCGGCGCAGATATCGCGCCCACCCGGCGCAGATGTCGGGGGCAGGACCCCTCCAGACGTCCGTCTCGTGACGTAGGTGAGGGTGAGGACCCCTGAGGAGGACCGATGAGCACGTTGCACGACCGGTTGGTCGACCTGGCCCAGGACGCACCACCAGCCCTGCCCGACCCCGCACTGTGGGACGTGGCGCGCGGTTACCACCGCCGCCGTCGGGTCGGCACCCTCGTCGCGGTCAGCGCGACGGTTCTGGTGCTGGGACTCGTCGGCGGCCTCGGCTGGCTCCGGACGGACGGCGACATCCGACCGGCCGCACCGGGGACCGCCCCTGCCCTCCCCACCCAGATCTGGGAGCCGAGCCCGTGGCTGCCCGGCACCGACGACGAGGGCCCCCTGGGACAGCTGGCCGCGCTGGTGACCGCCGAGCGCCGCGGCTGGACCGGCAGCGACCTCGGGGTGGCGGGCATCTCGGCCACGACGGGGGAGTACCGGTTCCTGGACCTACCGGATCTCGACGACGGCGGCGTCGGCGAGGTGGAGCTCGCGCCCGACGGACGCCGTGTCGCCTACTGGTACGTCGGTGAGACCAGGCAGACGCCTCAGGAGGACTCACCCGTGGTCGGCGTGGCGGTGTACGACGCCACGACCGGTGAGGTGGAGCGGATGCCGGTCGGGACCGATCACGGCCTGATGGCCGGCGAGCTGACGTGGGCCGACGACGAGCGGCTCGCCTTCGACTACGGCCAGTACTGGACCGGTTCCGACGGGCCCACGCGACGCCAGGGCGTCGGAAAGATGGCCGGTCTGTGGTTGTGGACGCCGGCGGACGGGACGGAGCCCCAGCTCCTGGGAGCGACCGGGCTCTCCGACAGCGTCGATGCCTCCTCCGGGACCGGAGTGCTGGTCCTGGACCGGAGCTCTGATCGGGCAGTGCTGGACCTCGACAGCGCCGAGCCAGCGCGGTCCTTCCTGCAGCCCGGTTCCATGGGCACGTCGTACACGGCCATCGACCCCACAGGCACCCGGATCGCCTGGCCACGCGGGAGGCGCAACCCCAACGATCTCCACGTGGGCGAGGTGCGGGAGGGCGAGACCGTGGAGTCCACGGCGGTGGAAGGCACCGAACGCACCTACGACGCGGTCGCCTGGATCGACGCCGACCACGTGGCCGCCGTCCGTCGGGACCGGGGTGCTGCCACAAGTGGATTCGCGCTGCATGCCGTCGACGTCCGCTCCGGGGAGCAGGAGGAGCTGGTCCGCTTCCCCGGCTGGGGGTACTCCGACCAGCTCGCCACCCACCTGCTGGCCACGCCGACGGTGGAGCGCCCGCACCCACCGAACCCCTGGGACCCCCGCATCCCCGCGACCTTCGCGGGCCTGGTCCTGCTGTTCGGCGCGATGCTGCTGCTGGACTGGAGGCGCCGTGTCCGACCGTGACGACCGGGTCCGCGCCCAGTTCGAGGAGTACGTCGCCGCCCGCCGCCAGGCGCTGCTGCGCACGGCGTACCTGCTGACGGGCCAGCACGCCGACGCCGAGGACCTCGTGCAGCTCGCCCTGGTCAAGGCGATGCCGCACTGGGCCAAGATCGCCCACGACCCGGAGCCCTACGTGCGCAAGGTGCTGGCGCGGGAGTCCGTGAGCCGGTGGCGACGACGGCGCTGGCGCGAGGTGAGCACCGACACCCCGCCCGAGCGCCCGACGGAGGTGGCCGACCTCACCGACCGCACCGCCGTCAGGCAGGCGCTGCTCGGGCTCGCGCCGCGGCAGCGCGCCGTGGTCGTGCTGCGCTACTTCGACGACCTCACCGAGGTCCAGACCGCGCAGGCACTGGGCATCGGCGTCGGGACCGTGAAGTCGCACTCCCGAGACGCGCTGGCCCGGCTCCGGGTGCTGCTGCCGGACGAGGTCAGCGTCCCCATCAGCTGACCCGCCGCAGATTTCCACCCGCCCGGTGCCAACCCTGCGGGCCGCTCGCGGCGTAGGAGAGGGTGAGACCCCCTGGAGGAGCACCGATGAGCGAGAGCACCGACCTGCAGCGCCGCCTGGACGCGCTGGCCGAGCGCGCCGTGCGCGAGGCCGGGCCGGCGCGCCCCGACGACGCCTGGAGCCGCGGTCGCGCCTGGCAGCGCCGCCGTCGGCACGTCACCTCGGCCGTCGTCGGCGTGGCCGTCCTGGTCGTGCTGGTGGTCGGGGCGGGCGGTTGGCGGTTGACCGCCCCCGGTCCGTCGCCGGCCCCGGCCCCCGCAGCCCCGTCCTCGGACGGTCCCCGGCTGCCCGACCGCCTCTACGAGTTCGACGGCTGGCGCCCGCGCCCTGCGGACGACCCGCCCGGCGTGCTGTCGGCGGTGCTCGGCGGCTCCCGCGAGGGCTGGTGGGGCTCCGGCGGGATGGGCATCGTGGGTGTCGCCTCGGCCAGTGGGGAGTACCGCTACCTCGCGCTGCCGGGCCGGGTCGAGGCACTGGACGTCTTCGAGAACGACGTGGCCCTCTCGGCCGACGGCCGGTGGATCGCCTACTGGCTCGGCGGCGAGCCCATCGTCAGCGCGGACGAGACGACCGACGACGAGGTCGTCGGGGTGGCCATGCAGGACCTGACGACCGGCGAGGTCGTGCGCCACGCGGTCCCGACCGAGCACGGCCTGGTGCCTGAGGAGCTGGTCTGGGCCGGGACCACGCTGTGGTTCTCGCACTTCCAGCGGACCGGGCCCGGCGAGACGAGCGGCACCGACGGGCTCACCGCCTCCTGGGAGGTCGGGGCCGAGGAGCCCCGCACCTGGGAGGGCAGGGCGATCCCCACCCTGTACGACGCCACGAGCGCCGGCGACCTGCTGGTGTCGGTCGCGGGGCGCACGGTGGAGCTGCTGCGCCCCGGCAGCCGGCAGGTCCTCGAGCTCGACACGCTCACCGAGGGTCCGGGTGTGCTCAGCCCGTCGGGCACGCGGCTGGCGGTGACGCTGGACCCCGATGGTCCTCGCCGCTCGGACACGACGGCGCGCACGGTGGCGGTCGGGGACGTGGAGGCCGGCCGGCCGGTCGAGCTGAGTCCCGTCGGGGACTCGAACGCCCACCAGGTCCTCGGGTGGCGCGACGACGACCACGTGGTCGTGGACGTCCGCGGGGACGGCCCGTCGGGGTCGGCGTACGTGAGTCTCGACGTCACCACCGGCGAGGCGACGCCGCTGGTGACCCCCGAGCCCCAGAACCTGGCGCCCGGCACGCTGGTCGCGCAGGAGGCATGGGCCGGCGAGCTCTTCGACGCCCCGGCCCCGCCGACGGCCCGCGACCCGCGCCTGGGCTGGGCCCTGCTGGTCGGCGTCCCGCTAGCCCTGCTGGCCGGACTCCTCCTGTGGAGGCGCCGTGCCCAGCCCTGAGCGCACGCCCGACACCTTCACGGCGTACGTCGTCGCGCGACGCCCGGCACTGCTGCGCACGGCGTACCTGCTGACGGGTGACCTGCACGACGCCGAGGACCTCGTGCAGCTGGCGCTGGCCAAGGTGGTGCCGCGCTGGGGGAGGATCGACGGTGACCCGGAGCCGTACGTGCGCCGGGTGCTGGTGCACGAGAACATCAGCCGGTGGCGGCGCCGCAGGTGGCGGGAGCAGAGCGCGGAGGTGCTGCCCGAGGCCACGGCCGGGCCGAGCCGGATCGACCACGAGGACGTGTGGCTGCTGCGCGACGCCCTGGCCACGCTGACCCCGAAGCAGCGCGCCGTCGTGGTCCTGCGCTACCTCGACGACCTCAGCGAGCAGCAGACGGCCGACGCCCTGGGCGTCTCGAGAGGCACCGTGAAGTCCCAGACGCACGCCGCCCTGGTGCGGTTGCGCGAGCGGCTCCCCGACCTCCGACCGGAGGGGTCTGCTGCCTCGCCCGGCTGACGGCTACCGTTCGGGGCATGATCGTGGCCTTCAGCATCTCGCCCTCATCCGCCGACGAGTCCGGGAGCGTCTCGGAGGCCGTGGCCGCTGCCGTCCGGGTGGTCAAGGAGTCCGGGCTGCCCTACGAGCTCAACTCGATGTTCACCAACGTCGAGGGCGAGTAGTTACTAGCGAACATAGGAAAGAGACTCCACATGCTCGTAGCGTTCTCCGTTGCTCCTAGCGGGACCGGCAGAGAGGACGGGTCTGTAGCGGACGCCGTCGCCGCAGCCGTCCAAGTCGTGCGCGACTCCGGACTCCCGAACCGAACCGACGCCATGTTCACGACGATCGAAGGAGACTGGGAATCGTGCCTCGACGTCGTCCGTCGAGCGACCGAAGCTGTAGCGCCGTATGGGTCCCGAGTGTCTCTCGTGCTGAAGGCCGACATACGCGCCGGACACGACGGCGAACTAGACGGCAAAGTCGAGCGCCTGGAGCGCGCGCTCGACGCTCTGCGGTCCCAGGAGTAGCCGCACAACAAACCCGCGCGCCGGTAGGGTGCCAGCCGTGCCCGACGTCGTCGCGCTTACCTCCGTTGTCTCCTCCGGACTCGTGGCTCTCGGAGGCATCGGAGCGACCGTCTGGAGCGGACGTCAGCAGCGCCAGCACGAGAAGCGCCTCGCATACGAGGGCCGCGCATGGGAGCGGAAGTCTGACGCCCTCTTCAGCGTGATCGCCTCCGCCCGCCGACTCCTCGACGTCCTGGAGGGAGACGAGCGACGCCGGGAGCGTCTCGGAGTAGACGTCGAGAGCATCCTCGACGACCTCCGGGAGTCCGGCCCGATCGTCGAGGCGTACGCCTCCGAGGCATGCCGCGCAGCGCTTCACGACCTCGCAACGTTGCTCGACGCCGCCGAGCGCGACCTCGTCGCTCCGTTCCAGGTGGCGAGGATCAGGAGGCAGAAGGAGGAAGCGATAGACGCGGGAGACTTCGAGGAGGCTGCTCGCCTCCGACACCGGGAGCGGCAAGTCTCCCGAGCCGCCGCAGAAGCGCTCAACCTCGACCAGCAAGAGGCCGCCTCGCGCGCTCGACGACTCATCGCCGCAGCACGCGACAGCGTCCAGGGAGCGTGACGAGCCGGGACAGCGAAGAGCCCCCGCCCCTCCGGGAGGACGAGGGCTCCAGGACCGCAACGACCTATTGTGCTAGGTACTCCTCGATTCGTTGGCGCTCTACTTCTGTGAGGCCGAACAGTTGCGCGACGAGGGTTTCGACCTCCGCGGCTGCATCGGCGATGAGTTTAGAAGACGCTTCCTGCTCATCGGGGAGGATGGTCGATCGAATCGTCTCGTTCTCCTCGTGGAGCACCTTGGACAACTCAACGAGCCGGTCATGCGTTGGGTCGCCCGGCAGCCTGCGAGGCACTGGCAACTTGCCCACCGTGTTGTGGAAGTACTCGTAAGTACCGCCGCCGACCAGTTTGCCCAGGAAGCGGAACCTGTAGGTGCTCACCCGTGAGTTGAGTACGGCAGCGATGTAATGGAGGTCCTCGGGGGACCCCTTGTGGTACAGCACCGTCGTGTCTGTGAGACCGACGAACGTCGCCCGGGCGTCGACGCTGAAGCGATTGCTAGATGCCCGGTACGGCACGAGGATGCGCGGCTTGTCGACGAACTCCTTGTGGAGCGGCCATGTGTAGCGCCACCACATGCAGTCCCCCCGCTGGAAGGCAGCACGCTCTTTTAGTCGGCTCTCGTGAGCCTTCAGGTGCGACTGGACAGAGTCTGGAAGACGCGCGAAGGCAGGCGCGTCCTCGAGATAGAGAACGTAGGGACCTTCGTCTGCTACCGAGTACGCACCGATGTCGCTGTTGCGGGCCCGCTTGCGCGCCAGTCGGGCGCTCTTGGCGTCGCGCAATAGACGCTCATCCGTCTTGGGAATGGTGAACGCCGTGTTGTGGCCGGTCTGCATGCCCTGTCCTACGTGAAGAACCTGACCGACTTGGTCTCCTGCGAGGTCGAGTTTCTTCAGGATCGCAGCGTCGGCAGCGTCGGCAGCGACCCAAGATGAAGAGTCGAGTTCGGCGAAGTTCTTGGTTGTGCGGATGAACAGGCTGGGCTCACGGAGATGCCCTGCGAGGTACCCCGGGGGCAGAGCCTTGTTCCTGTACCTACGGAACGTCGCTTCCTTGGCTGCACGGGACCGAGTGTACCTAACAATCGCCGTATTGATTCCTACTCCGGGGAACACTAGTGCTTCGCGAAAGTCAACGACCTCACGAAGTCGCACATTCGTCGAAAGCCAGCCCCGGAGCTTCTGTGCCTTGTCTGCTTCAAGGAAGGACCGTGACACAATAAAACCTACTTCTCCTCGGCAGATCGAGGCTGCCTTCTGCAAGAAGTAGAAAAGAATATCGGTCTTGTCTGTATGAATGTCTGAATAGTGAGACTTCATGTACGCCAGTCGGCGGTCCTTGCGACCCCAAACATTGTCAATGCTGAAATACGGCGGGTTCCCGATGACGGCGTCGAACCCGCCTGCCTCGAAAACGGCCGGAAATTCTTCATCCCAGTCGAACGGATTGTAGGTGAGTCGCTCTTCCTCCGACGCGTCCAACGTCAGCGGGAAATCGACGTCGATCAGACTGTTGCCGCATTTGATGTTCTCATGAAGGTCTGGCAGGATCCGTCCAACCGCCAACTCCATCTGCGACTGGCCCTCGATTACCTTCAGCAGAAGCGAAAGCTTGGTGACTTCGACCGCCTGTCGGTCGATATCAACTCCATAGATGTTCGCCAGAAGGATCCGCTTTCGCTCAGCCGTCTTGAGCCGAAGGCCGCCGCCTTTCGACTTTTCAAGATAGGTATTGCGATTCTTGACCTGTTGGGCGTAATACGCGGTATGCCAGTCGATGATGTATTGATAGGCCGCGATCAGGAACGAGCCAGACCCGCACGCGGGGTCGATCACCCGGATCTTGGCCACCTCGCCAGGTGTCTTTCCTCGGAGCAACGGTCCGAGCGTCTCTTCGACGATGTAATCCACAATGGGAACCGGCGTGTAGTAGACACCGCCCGCCTTACGGACCTCAGGCTTCTCGACGATGTCTGCTAGGCCCGCTTGATCCAGAACGACATGTTCGCCGAGGAACTGCTCATAAACCTTGCCGAGGATGTCCGCGGGCATGACCGAGAACTCGTACGGGTGCGGGTAATAGAGTCTGCCGATAATGAAGCGCAGTCTGTGATCGGAGACGGCTAGTGAGGGTGACAGCGAATCGGGCGTTCCATGCTGGTCGCGCGAATCGGCAAAGTGGAAGAGTCCCGAGTTGTAACGGTCGTCTGCGCGCCTGAAAAGGCCGACGAGTCGCCGGTAGACCCCGGGTGAAGGGTCATCCGCGCACGCCTTCAATTCGCCGTAGGCTTCCAGGCCACGCGCTTCCGCAATCCTAAGGAAGATGATTCGGTCGATCAGGGTTTGCACGACTTCGTTGAGTTGAATCGCGGACAGACCCCGATTGTCCCGTGCCATCTCTTTTGCGAGATAGTTGCGCCAGGATCGAATCTCTTCTAGGAATGCCTGATCGATGGTCTGCGTCCCGCGCGGCATCGGACGGTCAGCGAAATGCTTCTGAAGGGAGCCGTCTGCCACCGCTACGCGCCCAATGAGGGCAACTAGGTCGTCCCACCGCTCATCAAGCTCTTCGTAAGTGAAGTAGTGGATGCGCGCGGTCGTCGTCGAGTCGGTACTGCTCGGCTCGGCACGGCAATCGTAGATTGCCCACTCTTCGAAATCCGTGAGTACGCCGATCGGAAGGCCCGCGTTCCAGCAATACCGACGGATTTGGTAGGCAGGAGCGCGATCGGTCGAAATGTTCACGCCGGGACGCTTGGCTTCAAGGAAGAACATCCGCCGACGCTCGACTAGAAAGCCATAGTCCGGAGCTTTCCCCGCGCCGTCGATCTGGACTACATCCTCCTGGATCACCTCACGATCTGGTGCAGCCAGTCCGGTGTTCTGGGGGTCCCAGCCCAACGCAAGTAGAACGGGATTCAGAAACTCGGTGCGAACCGACATTTCTTTGAACGCAGCGCTACGAAAATGTTCCCTGTCCTGGCGGTACTTCTCGATCAAAGCCAGTACCTCGGCCGGTGCCCCCACGCGAGTTCCTTCCAGAAGATGGTCGAAGGCGCACGCTACCTCGGACCAGCGGCGCGTCGCGGGACGATCTGAGTCATTGCTCCTACGGTGCGACGCTTGGGACTCCAAGGTCGCGCCGAGCCGCCTCCGTGAAGGCGCGGATCGCGGCTTCGACTGCCTTGTAGTTGTCGTTTGACCGCTTGCCGCCCGCGTACCCGTTCAGCGTTGTGAAGACCTCCCGCGCCTTCGCCGCGGTCTCCGGCGTCCCGTACATCAAGACGTCGCTCTCTCGTGCAAGGACCGGGTCCAAAGAGTCGTAGTCGAACGGGGGAGCGTTCCCGATGCCTTGTTCCTCGTGCCACGCCCAATCCAGGGTGTTCCGGGTGACTCGGATGAACTGCTCGTACGCCTCGCGCCGGTGATCGAAGAGACGCGCGTCGCGAGCGTCCTGACGGTCCGCTGCCGCCTGCTTGCCCTCCGCGTGATTCGCGTAGAGCGCGGCCAGGGCGGGTATGACGGCACCGATCGCGACGCCGAGGAGTGCATAGCCTGCTTCGTTCATGAGGCAGACCCTACGGGCGAGATCGTCGCTATCGAGACGAGCAAACAAGGGGTAGGTCCGAGCGCCGCGAGACGGTGACCTCTACGCCCGTACACGGCGCGTGGCGCTATGCCGTCCGGTCTCGCTCCGGGAGGGGGGAGGGGGAGACCTCCCCCAGGGTGACCCGCGCCCGTTCAGCCCGCGCCGGGTCGCGCGGACCGTCATAGTTGGCGACATGGCAGAGACGACGTGCGGTTGGTGCGGTCGGGACGTGCACATGACGCAACTGCAAAGCCACCCACAGGTGAAGCGGCAGACCTTCGGGGACGGCTACGTCAGCGATGCCGCGTACCGGTGCGACAACCCGAAGTGCGGCAGGTACAGCGTGGTCAGTTGGTACACGTCATACGACCCTTCGGACTCCTACCGATCGGGCGAACCGGAGGACTACGACCGAACGGTGATCTGGTCCCCGCCTCCGACGCGCCGCCCGGAGTACCCGGACGTCCCCGACCGGATCGCAGCCGCCGCCCGAGAGGCGTGGCTCGCGCACGCCCACGGCGCGGAGGTCGCAGCGTGCGCCGTCGCGCGATCGGTCGTCGAGTCGTCAGCAAAGCGGCTCGACGTCGATGTGTTCGGCATCGAAGCAAAGGTCGACCAACTAGCCGAGAAGCGGCTCATATGGGGGACCTCGTCGAGTCCGCACACGTCGTCCGCCAGTTCGGGAACGACGCCGCCCACGGCGACTTGATCGAGCCGCCAAGCCACGACGAGACCCGCGACGTCCTCGACATCATGGACGAACTCCTCCACCAGTTGTTCACGACCCCCGAGCGCTCCAAGCGGCTCCGAGCATCACGTCAGGACCGACGCGGACGAGCGACCCCTGAGGGAGGTTCGGAGGAGAACCTCCCCCGGTAGGGGTCCGCGAGCGGGGAGGGGCGGGTCCGCTCGCGACCCCCAGGGGTCAGCGGTAGACGGGCCGCTCCGCCAGTCGCTCCGCCCGCTCCGCCGACGTCTCGCGCCAGCCGAGCCACTCCGCGCGCCGGTCACGCCGACCCGCCAGGAGAGCCGCCTCGTCCTCCGCGTGCCGATCGCAGAGGAGCCGGAGCCCGTTGTCCGCGACGACCGTCCCCGGCTCCGAGCACGGACGCCGCCCGACCGGGGACGGGACCAGGAGCCCGCCCTCGACCAGGAGCCGCGCCGGACGCGAGCCGTCGAGAGTCCAGCCGCAGAGCATCAGCCCGACCGCCTCCGCTCAGCCGCCGCCGCGCGCTCCTCCGCGAGCCGCTCGCGCTCCGCCTCCTCGCGACGACGAGCCTCCTCCGGAGAGATCCCCTCCGCGTCCGCCTGCCAGTAGCCGCGCCGGAACCGACGAGCTTCGCCCGTGCGTCCCAGCGTGCGACGCCGGACCGGACCGACCTTGCCGCCCATCAGTGACCCCGCCTCTCGCGAGCCGCGCGGACGAGAGCCTCGTCCGCCTGCTCCTCCTCGCCACGCGCCGCGAAGTGCTCGCGCGCGTCCTCGTCCGTGCTGCTCGCGAACTCCTCGCGGAGCATCGCCTCGACGTCCTCGCGCGACCTCATCGGCTCGCCTCCTCGTCCTCGACCAGGACCCAGCCCGACGAGCCCGTCCCGACCAGCGCCGCAGCGCGCCGGGGAGTCGTCAGGAGCGTCACGCCCCCACGGTCCCGGACCTCGACGAGATCCAGCCGCGTCCCCGCAGCCTCCGCGAGCGCGTGCGCGTTCACGCGGTCCAGCGCGTCGAGCGGGCTCTCTTGGACATTGTTCGCGCGCCGCGCCGTCACGAGCCCCGCGTCCACGTCCGGACGGAAACCCCAGCGCCGACCGCCGACCGCGCCGAAGCGAGCCCGTGCAGCCTGGAGCGAGAGCGCCGCCTCGACCGCGTCCCGGTGAGCCTCCAGCGCCAGGAGCGCCGACACTCGCCCGATCTCGTCCAGGTGCTCGACGAGCGCGCCGTCCAGGGACCGCGCCGCAGCCGAGAGGGAAGACTCCGCCGCGCGGAGCGCGCGTGCCTCCTCGCGAGTGCGAGCCCGGACCTCGTCCGGGTCACGGGTCCCGCGCGTCTCGCGGATCTCCTCCGCCGCCGCACGCTCCGCAGCCGCGAGCGCCCTCGTCGGCTCCTCGACCGCCTCCAGCGCCTCGCGCCAGGACGCGAACGCCTCGCGGACCTCGACCGGGGTCTCCTCGTGCTCCAGGACCGCCGTCGCCGGGATGCCGTCCAGTCGCCTGCCGCTATTCAGAATCTTCAGCATGTTTCCGTGTGCCTCTCGTGTCGTCTCGTGTGCCGTGCTCAGCGCCGCGACCCGCCGCGCCGGACCCGCTCGCCGTCGAGCGGACGACCGCGCGGGACCCGGACCTCGTCGTCCGTCGTCTCCTCGACGTCCTCCGGGTCCGCCTCCGGCTCGACCCCAGCGCGCAGCGGGACGAGCCCGCGCTCCGCCAGGACCGCCGCGAAGATCTCGCAGCGCGCCCGCTCCGCCTGCTCGAAGGGGACGCCCGTCGCGCGCCTCCAGGTGAGCGCCGTAGCGCGAGCGCGAGCGACCTCCGGAGCCGCGTACGGGTCCTCGTCGAGAGCGAGCCGGAGCCCCTTCTCGAAGATCGCCGCGAAGCGCCCGACCGGGACCGGCTCCGGGCCGAACGGCAATACCTCCTCCGGACGGACCGCCCGCGTCCGCGCCCTCCCGCGCGTCCCGCGAGCCCCGCGCCGCTGCTCACCGCGAGCCGTGTCCGGCTCACGCAACGCCCGACCAGGACCAGGACCAGGAGCCGACGACGAGCGCGCCGCGTGCCCGTTCCTCTCGCGCCACCGCTGTTTAGACGGACGATCAGGACGACCGCCAGAGGTCCGGGGCTTGTGCGTGTTCGTGTTCGTGTCGCTCATGAGTGAGTGACCTTTCTCCAGGGACCGCCGATCGTTTCGGCGCGTCCAGCCCGCGCCGCGAGATCTGCTCGCGAGCGGGAAACAGAGACCCCCAGGGGACGCCGGAGCGCGCGGGAAGGAAGGAGAGCCGCCACTCGACGACGCTCCCCAGGGGAGAGACCCGGCACCCGGAGCGCGCTACGGAGGGAGCGCCGCGACCAGGAGCCGGGAGAAGTGAGAGCCGGAGCCCCGCCGCCCGTCCCGGCCTCCTTCACGAAACGGGAGGACAGAGACGAGGACTCCGGCAGTAGCGCGGAGGACTACGTCCGCGCCGCCCCGTGTTCAGCGCACGGGGAGAGTAGGGAGCGGGAGCCCGCTCCGGGTATTAGCTAATAGTTGAGCGCCGCTCAGCGACGCCGCGAGTCGAGCGGGACGACCGTCCCGTCCGCAGCCGGAGCGAAGCGTCCGCCCGAGTCGCGCCGCGACGAGTGCCGCCGCTTGTGCTCGCGCAGCGCCGCGACGATCTCGCGGACCTCCAGCGCCTCCGAGATCTCCTCGCGGGTGATCGTGTTCGGCATCGTGCCTCCTCGTGTGTCGGGAATCGTGTAAACCTGCTGCCCTCGATACGTCGAGCGCTTGCCGAGGACCTCGTCCGCCGTGGAGAAGAAGACGGAGCGACGAGGGACGCGGGGACGGAGCGGGAGGTCCCACTCGTCCGCGTACTCCTCCCAGGACTCCCAGCGGTCCGAGAAGTCGCCGCGCTCGCGCCGCTGCTCTTCGTACGCCCGCAGCGCCCGGAGATCCGCGTCCGTGTCGCCGGTCTGCTCCGGCTCGCCACCGGGAGGGACCGGGCAGAGGGTCTCGTCGTACTCAGCGACCGCCGTCGAGATCTCGCGGTCCGCCTTCCGTCGCAGCGCCGGAGCCGGAACGCGCATCCCAGGAGCCGGAGCCGCACGAGAGAAGCGCCCCGCCGTCCAGCCCGCGAGGAACCAACGGACGGATTCCTCCTCGTCGCGCCGTTGCTGCTCGCGGCTCGCCCGCTTCCGCTCCGTCGCCGACGAGGAGCCCGTCCGGGGACGACCAGGAGCGCGACCAGCACGAGGAGCGGGCTCCAGGAGATCCCGCGCAGAGCGGACGACCTGGAGCGCGTAGTCCGCAGCGATCGCCGGGGACGTCGTCGAGACGATCCGGAGATCCCGGTAGACCGGACCCGCGTCCGTGCGATCCGGGAGCGCCGCCCAGGACTCGACGAGCCGCGCCGCGACGTCCTGGACCGACCAGCCAGGAGCCGGAGAGCCGTCCGCCGAGACGATCCGAGAGCCGGAGCGTCGGAGGTCCGAGCCGAGAGGCTCCAGGGTCCGCGCGAGGTACTCCGGATCGGGGAGCGTCACCAGGACGCCGACCCCGTCCGCGTCCAGTTTCCTCCGGACCGGCTCGCCGCGTCCCGCGAGGACTCGCAGCCCCGCGAGCGTATCGAAGGTGTCAGTCATGGGTGTGTGCCTTCCGTGTCGTCGTATCGGTGCCGCGTGTCCGAGAGAGGGGAGTCGGGAGGACGAGCTCCTCCCACCACCACAGGAGAGAGCCCGTCCCGGCACCGCCCGCGCGAGGACACGACCGCGCGAGCACCGTCCGGAGATCAGCCGGACGAGAGATCAGAGAGGGGCCAGGGTGGAGAACGCGGTCACAGAAACCCGCGTGGTCTCTTGGTCCCTAGTTCTGTGTCGAGAAGAAGAAGACTCGACAGGTAACAAAGGAAGAAGGGGAGAGAGTTTCTGTGACCTCGTTCTCCACCACGAGAACGCCTTTCCTCCGCGCTAGTCGTCGTTCTGGAGCCCGCGAGCGTGCGCCAGGAGCCGGGACTCCGCGCGAGCGACCGCCTCAGCCACGAGCCGAGCCTCCCGACGCTCCCGGCAGGCCAGGACCCGGCAGGATGCCGAGCACCAGCGAGCATCTGCTCGGAGGCCCTGGAGAGAGCCTCCGCAGCGTCCGCAACGTCGAACGTGTGCCATGACTGAGCCTCCTTCCCAGGAGCGCGTTAGTTGACGGGTGAGAGCGCGCCTCCAGGAACCCCACAGAGAAGGAGTACGCCAGCGGGGTCCCCGCTGCTCACGATCCGCGAGGATCTCTCCTCCGATCGGTCCGTGATCGCGCTACGGAGTTGGAATCCGCCCACGCGCGTCCTGCTGCTCACGATCTCCCGAAGATCTCAGATCGTGAGGCGAGAGGGTCCGGAGCGCTGCTCGACAGAGGAAAGGGCCTCGACCGGCTCCGCTGCTCACCAAGACGCACGAGAGCCCTAGGACCCTCCAGGTCCCAGGGCTCCAGTTGCGCGAGAGCGTCAGTCGTCGAGCGCGCCCGCTAGGTAGTCGTGATCCCCGGCCAGGACGACGCGGGACGGGTCCCAGGAGCCGCGACGAGCTGCCTCCCGGACCGTGACGGTCGCGCCCAGGATCTCCAGGTGCTCGCGCCGCTCCTCGACGGTCCAGCCGTCCCACAGGTCCGCGTACGTCTCCGTACGGGTGCGCCGGACGACCCGGTCCTCCGTCGCCTCCAGCCGAGCCCGCTCCTCCGAGAGAGCCGAGATCCGCGAGGAGATCCCGACGACGTCCGCGCCGGGGCGGACGATCTCCGCGCCCAGGACCGCTAGGGACCGCTCGACGTCCGCCAGCGCCTCCGCGACCGGGGTCCGCTCGACCTCGACGTCCGTCACCCGGAAGGAGCCCCAGAGTGCGAGCGCCTGCTCCGTCGCCGCCTCCTCGACGAGGACCGCGTCCGCCAGGACGTGAGAGCCCTCGCCCAGCCCGCGACAGCCGTAGAACGGACGACCCTTGCGCGTCTTCACGAGGAGCCGCTCCCCGCACCGGCAGAAAGCGAGCCCCGACAGGAGTCGTCGCGTCTCGCCGGAAAGCCCGCGCTTCGTGGCCGCGCTCCGCTCCTCGTCGAGCGCCGTCGTCGTCACGCGAGCCCGGACCCGGTCCGCGAGATCATCCGCGACCAGGGGAGCCCAGGGACGGACCCGCTCGCCGTCCTCGCCCAGGACGGGACGCCGGTCGCGCGAGCCCGGAGCGACGCCCTCCGTCAGGAAGCCGGAGACGTGCCAGGAGCGCGCGAGATTGAGGACGCTCGCAGGCTTCCAGGTGCCGCGCCCCGTCGCCGTAGGGACGCCGTCACGGTTCAGTGCCTGCGCGATCGTGTAAACGCCCTCTCCAGCGTCGAGCGCATCGAAGATCCGGACGACGACCCGCGCCTCCTCAGCGACCGGACGGAGGACCTTCCCGATCCCGTCCGCAGCCGGGACCGGCTCGAAGCCGTACGGACGCGGACCGCCACCCCACCGACCGCGAGACTTCAGGAACGCCTTCGTCGCCCTGGCGCGCTCGCCGGTCGTTCGCGATTCAAGAGCCGCGAACACCTGGAGGATCTCGACCATCGCTCGGCCCATGACGTTCGTAGTGTCCAGCGGCTCTGACGCGCTAACGATCTGGAGCCCCTCGTCCAAGAGCGTGCCCATGTCCACAACGGAGCGAGCGACACGGTCCAACCGCCACACGACGATTGCATCCGCATCTCCGGTGGCCACGCGCCGACGAGCCGCCGTCAGCCCGGGACGGTTGAGGCGTGTCTTGGTCGCACTCGCGTCTTCATCTGCCTCAATGCCAACAAGGTCCCAGCCCCGCGATCGCACGAGCTTCTCAATCTCGTCGCGTTGCTTAGGGATCGATGTCGAGTCCTCCGATGCCCGAGAGAGCCTCGCGTATCCGACTACCCTCATATCCGTGACCTCCTCGGCCTGCCCTCGCTCCTGCCGATGTCCCACCGTAACCAATCGGGCGAGTGGGACGAGGTGATGGCGGTCGTCAAGCGTGCCGTCGACGTGGTCGCCGAGGTGTCTCCCCGCGTCGGGCTGGTGCTCAAGGCCGACATCCGTCCCGGCTGGGACGGCCAGCTCACCGCGAAGGTCGAGCGGGTCGAGCGGCTGCTCGACTCGTGAGCGAGGAGCGACGCGACCGCGCGCCGCTGGTCGCGCTGGTCGTGACGCTGGTGGTCTCGACCCTGCTCGTCGGGGCGGCCGTGCTGGTGCCCCTGCTGGTCGAGGAGTCGGTCGACCGCACCCTCGACGACGTCCGGGTCTACGAGGACCTGGTGATCAAGCACGTCGAGGGCGACGTCGACTACGAGCAGGACCCGCCGGTGGGCGGTCCGCACGCCGACCGGTGGCTCGACTGCGGGGTCTACGACACCCAGGTGCGCCCCGAGAACGTGGTCCACGACCTCGAGCACGGGACCGTGCTGATCTCCTACCGACCCGGTACGCCGCCGGCCGACGTCGACGCGCTCGCCGCGGTGCTGCCCGACAACGGCATCCTCACCCCGTGGCGGAGCCAGGTCGCCCCGGTGGTGGTCACGGTCTGGGGCAGCCAGCTGTCGCTGATCGGCGCCGACGACCCGCGCCTTGCGCTCTTCATCGAGTCCTTCGGCGCCGGCGAGACCGCGCCCGAGCCGTTCGCCAGCTGTGCCGGCGGGCTCTCCGACCCGCTCGGCGGCCAGGACGGCACCGGTCTCGACATCTGAGGAGCCGGTCGGGGGCGGGCGTGGGTAGCCTGCCGTGGTGACTCCGACGCCGCTCGTGCTGCCGCCCGCCGACGACACCGCCGCCTGGGGCGCGTTCCTGCAGGAACGCACCACGGCGCCGCTCGCGGAGGCCGGGCGTGTGGCCGACGTGCTCCGGGCCTTGGAGCCGGGGTCGGGGGAGGCGCTGCCGCTCTGGAACGACCTGCACATCGCGCTCGCGAACGCGTTCGCCGCCTCGTCGCTGCTCAGCCAGGTGCACCCGGACGCCGGGCTGCGCAGCGCCGCCGAGGCGGCCGAGCAGGAGGCGAACCGCTTCCAGACCGCGCTGATGCTCGACCCGGTGCTCTACGAGCGGCTCGCGGCCGTGCCCACCGACGGGCTCGACCCGGCGGCGCACCGCGTCCTGGCCGACGCGCTGCGGGCGTTCCGCCGGGCCGGTGTCGACCGCGACGACGAGACCCGCGAGCGGCTGCGGGTGCTCGGCGAGCGCGAGAACGACCTCTCGCAGGCCTTCGGGCGGCACATCCGCGACGGGGCCCGGGCCACGCAGCTGCCCGCCTCGGCCCTCGCCGGGCTGCCCGACGACTACGTCGAGGCGCACCCGCAGGCGCCCGACGGCACCGTCACGATCACCACCGACTACCCCGACACGCACCCGTTCCTCACGTTCTCGACCGATGCCGAGGCGCGGCACGCGGTGATGAGCGCCTTCCTCGACCTGGCCTGGCCGGAGAACGACGAGGTGCTGCGCGAGCTGCTCGCCGTGCGCGACGAGCGCGCCCGGCTGCTGGGCTACGACGGCTGGCCCGACTACGACGCCGAGGTGAAGATGATCGGCTCGGGGGCGGCCATCGGCGACTTCATCGACCAGATCGCCCGCGAGGCGAGCGCTGCGGCCGAGCGTGACGCCGCGGTGCTGACCGAGCGGGCGCGCGCCGACCGCCCCGACCTCGAGCACCTCACCGTCGCGGACGCCCGCTTCTACACCGAGGTCGTGCGTCGCGAGCGCTACGAGGTCGACGCCCACGAGGTGCGGCGCTACTTCGACTTCACCCGGGTCCGCCAGGGCCTGCTCGACGTCACGGGCCGACTCTTCGGGCTGACCTGGACCCCCGTCCCCGACGCGCCGACCTGGCACGACGACGTGGCGGCGTACGACGTCGCGCTGGCGGGGGCGGACGGGCCGCTCGGCCGCATCCATCTCGACCTGCACCCGCGCCCGGGCAAGTACAACCACGCCGCGCAGTTCGACCTCGTCCCCGGCGTCGAGGGCCGGCAGCTGCCCGAGGGCGTGCTGGTGTGCAACTTCGGGCGCGGGCTGATGGAGCACTCCGAGGTGGTGACGCTCTTCCACGAGTTCGGCCACCTGCTCCACCACGTGCTCGCCGGGCGGCACCAGTGGGTCCGGTTCTCCGGCGTGGCGACCGAGTGGGACTTCGTCGAGGCGCCCAGCCAGATGCTCGAGGAGTGGGCCTGGGACGCGGACGTCCTGGCGGGCTTCGCCACCGACGCCGACGGCCGCGCGATCCCCGCGGCGCTCGTGGCGCAGATGCGGGCCGCGGAGGAGTTCGGCAAGGGCGTCCACGCCCGCACCCAGATGTACTACGCCTCGATCTCCTACCGCTTCCACGCCGAGCGGCCCGAGGACCTCACCGCCCGCTCGCGCGAGCTCTCCGAGCAGTACGCCGTGTGGGCCGCGCTGCCCGGCACGCACTTCCACTGCGGCTTCGGCCACCTCGGCGGCTACACCTCGGCCTACTACACCTACATGTGGAGCCTCGTGATCGCGAAGGACCTGTTCTCGGCCTTCGACGCCGAGGACCTGTTCGCGCCCGAGGTGACCACCCGCTACCGCGACCGGGTGCTGGCCGCCGGCGGCAGCAAGGACGCCGCAGACCTGGTCGAGGACTTCCTCGGCCGACCCTACGAGCCCGCGGCCTTCACGGCCTGGCTGGAGAGGTGAGCCCGATGGACTCCGAGACCCGCAGCGTGCACACCGGCACGCGTGACGTCGTCGTCGACCTGACCCGCGAGGCGCAGGAGTGGTGCGCCGGTCGCGGCGACGGGCTGCTGCACGTCTTCGTGCCGCACGCCACCGCCGGGATCGCGATCCTCGAGACCGGCGCCGGCAGCGACGACGACCTGCTCAACGCCCTGGCGGACCTGCTGCCCACCGACGAGCGGTGGAAGCACCGGCACGGCACGCCCGGTCACGGCCGGTCGCACGTCATGCCCGCGCTCATCCCGCCCTACGCGAGCGTCCCGGTCCTCGACGGGCGGCTCGCCCTCGGCACCTGGCAGAGCATCTGCCTGGTCGACCTCAACGTCGACAACCCCGACCGCGAGGTCCGGTTCAGCTTCCTGGCCTCCGCCTGAGCGCCGGCGCAGACATCGAACAGACGTTCGAGTAGAGTGGGGGGATGCCCACCCACGTCGCCCCTCCCGGTTGGCCCACCGAGGTGCGTCCCCCGGACGCGCCCGACTGGGAGGCCACCGCCGCGAGCTGGCTGCTCGACCTCTGCCCGCCGGACTTCCGCGGCTACCCCGCGCTGCGCAAGCACGTGGTCGTGCTGGCCCGGTTCGCCGTGCTGCACGTCGAGGCGGGGCAGGCGGCGGCCCGGCGCGGGCTCAGCGAGGCCCGTTCCGAGCTCCGCGACGTCGCCACGCCCGACGTGGTCGAGGCGGCGGTGCAGACCTGGCTGATCGAGGACGCCCGGCTCACCGGCGTACGCCGCGCGGTCGGGCTGGTCGAGGAGGCGCTGCGCGGGCGTCGCTACATCGCGCGCCTCTGACCTGGTGCCCTCTGGCACGCTTGGCCCGCATGCACGCGTTCTCGAGCATCGCCCTCGTCGACCGTCGCGGCTGGCTGCTGATGCAGGAGCGCGACGAGCACCCGCTGATGGACCCCGAGAAGTGGGGCCTGCCGGGCGGCTCGATCGAGCCGGGGGAGACCGCCGAGCAGGCGGCCTACCGCGAGCTGGCCGAGGAGACCGGCGTGCACCTCGACGCCGGCCTGAGCCCGGCAGGGGAGTGGACCTACTTCAGCCCGGTCTGCGGCGGCGACGACACCGTGCACCTCTTCGCCGGCGCGGTCGACCTGGCCGACGCCGACATCGTGTGCGGGGAGGGCCGCCAGATGGTGTTCGTGGCGCCCGAGTCGGTCCTCGGCCTCGACCTCACCCTGTCGGGTCGACTCCTGCTGCCCCTCTTCCTCGACTCGCCCGACTACGCGAGGCTGTGCCGATGACCCCCGCCGCGCACCGACTCGAGATCCACCCCGTCCCCGGGCACGGCGCCGAGGACGTCCTCGTCCTGCCCGACGGCCCGCACGAGGGGTCGGTGCTCACCGGGACCGACGACGGCGCGATCTTCCGGGTCTCCCACGACGGACGTCGCATCGACCGGGTCGCCCACACCGGTGGTCGCCCGCTCGGGCTCGAGCTGCACCCCGACGGTCGGGTCCTGGTCTGCGACGCGCACCGGGGCCTGCTGCTGGTCGACACCGGCTCGGGCGACGTCGAGCAGGTGGTGGGGACCGTCGACGGGGCCCCGATGCTCTTCTGCAACAACGCAGCGGTCGCCGCAGACGGCACGGTGTGGTTCAGCGACTCCTCGACCCGCTTCTCCGTCGAGCGGTGGAAGGACGACTTCGTGCAGGACACCCGCACGGGCCGGTTGCTGCGGCTGGGCACCGACGGGGAGGTCAGCGTCGTCCTCGAGGGCCTGGCCTTCGCCAACGGCGTCGCCCTGGCCGGCGACGAGTCCTTCGTCGCCGTGGCCGAGACCGGCGCCCGCACCGTCGTGCGCCACTGGCTGAGCGGGGAGCGCGCCGGCACCCGTGACTTCCTGGTCGAGGACCTGCCCGGCTACCCCGACAACATCGCCCGGGGCAGCGACGGCCTGATCTGGGTCGCGATCGCCAGCCCGCGCGACCCCGTCGTCGAACGTCTCCAGCGTGGCCCGCAGTGGCTGCGCCGCCAGGTGACGCGCATCCCCGCGGCCCTGCAACCCAAGCCGGCGCGCACGTGCCGGGTGCAGGCCTACGACGACACCGGGCGGCTGGTCCTCGACCACGACATCGCCACGGACGACTTCCACATGGCCACCGGTGTGCGCGAGCACGAGGGACGCGTGTGGATCGGCAGTCTCCAGGAACCCGCGGTCGCGGTGCTGGATCGCTGAGGTCCGGCCTCTAGACTTGCCCCGGCCCACCCAGCACCCACCCGCAAGGAGTCCCATGTCGATCCTCGAGACCATCTCGGGACCGCGTGACCTCCGCGGGCTCGACGACGCCCAGCTCGAGACCCTCGCCAGCGAGATCCGCGACCTGCTGGTCCGCTCGACCTCCAAGGTCGGGGGCCACCTCGGCCCGAACCTCGGGGTCGTCGAGCTGACCATGGCCGTGCACCGGGTCTTCGACTCCCCGCGCGACCGGATCGTCCTCGACACCGGTCACCAGGGCTACGTGCACAAGATGCTCACCGGGCGCGCGGGCGACTTCGACACCCTGCGCCAGGAGGGCGGTCTCTCGGGCTACCCCAGCCAGGCCGAGTCCCCGCACGACATCGTCGAGAACTCCCACGCCTCCACGGCGCTGTCCTACGCCGACGGCCTGGCCAAGGCCTACGCCATCCGGGGCGAGGACCGCCACGTCGTGGCCATCACCGGTGACGGTGCGCTGACCGGCGGCATGGCCTGGGAGGCGCTGAACAACATCGCGGTCGCGCGCAGCAGCCGCCTGGTCATCGTCGTCAACGACAACGGCCGCTCCTACACCCCGACCATCGGTGGCCTGGCCACCGCGCTCAGCTCGCTGCGCACCGACCCGCGCTACGAGACCCTGCTCGACCAGGTCAAGAAGCGGCTGCACGCCGTGCCGGGCGTCGGCGCAGCGGCGTACGACGCGCTGCACGCGATGAAGAAGGGCCTCAAGGACGCGCTCGCTCCGCAGGGGCTCTTCGAGGACCTGGGCCTGAAGTACGTCGGCCCCGTCGACGGGCACGACCGGGTCGCGATGGAGACCGCGCTGAGCCAGGCCAAGAAGTTCGGCGGGCCGGTGATCGTGCACGCGCTGACCCGCAAGGGATTCGGGTACGACGCCGCGGAGCGCCACGAGGCCGACCAGTTCCACTCCCCGCAGCCCTTCGACATCGAGTCGGGCGAGGAGAAGGCCCGCGGTCGGATCTGGACCGACCACTTCGCCGACGACATGGTCGAGATCGGGCACCGGCGCAAGGACGTCGTCGCGATCACCGCGGCGATGATGCACCCCGTGGGCCTCGACAAGTTCCAGGCCCGCTTCCCCGAGCGCACCTTCGACGTCGGGATCGCCGAGCAGCACGCCGCGACGTCGGCGGCCGGCCTGGCGATGGGCGGCCTGCACCCGGTGGTCGCGCTCTACGCCACCTTCCTCAACCGGGCCTTCGACCAGATCCTGATGGACGTGGCGCTGCACCGCTGCGGCGTCACCTTCGTGCTGGACCGCTCCGGGGTGACCGGCGACGACGGGGCCAGCCACAACGGCATGTGGGACATGTCCATGCTGCAGATCGTCCCGCGCCTGCGCCTGGCCGCCCCGCGCGACGCCACCCGGCTGCGCGAGCTGCTCGACGAGGCCGTCGACGTCGACGACGCCCCGACCGTGGTGCGCTTCCCCAAGGGGCCGCCGCCGGACGACATCGAGGCGATCGACCGCGTCGGCGGGTGCGACGTGTTGGTGCGCAACGGCGTCCGCGACGTCCTCGTGGTCGCGGTGGGCTCGATGGCCACCACCGCCGTCGAGGTGGCCGACCGCCTGGTCGCGCAGGGCATCGGTGTCACCGTCGTCGACCCCCGCTGGGTCAAGCCGGTCGACCCCGCCCTCCTCGACCTGGCCCGCGAGCACCGCCTCGTGGTCAGCCTGGAGGACAACGGCGTCCAGGGCGGCTGCGGCGCGAGCCTGCTGCAGGCCCTCAACGCCGCCGGCATCGACACCCCGGTGCGCCTGCACGGCATCCCGCAGGAGTTCCTCGACCACGCCAAGCGCGCGGTCATCCTCGAGCGCATCGGGCTGAGCCCGCAGTCGCTGGCCCGCGGCATCGTGGAGGCGATGTCCGCCGGGTCCCCGCTCGAGCCGGACGAGTCGGCCCAGGCCGACCGGGCCGCCCCACCCGGGACCGGGCATCCGGTTGAACGGCCCCGCTGAGCGCACCGGGGAGGGAGAAGCGCTCAACGGGCGGGTGGGCCCCCTGACGGCACTGCTGGTGGCACTGCTGGTGCTGGTCGGCGCGTCGTCGTGCGCCCTGCTGGAGAGCGACGACCCGTCCGGCGCCAAGCCCACCAGCTCCGCGACCGCCGCGCCCCGGGAGGTCGTCTCGTCCATCCGGCGCACCCTGGCCCTGCGCCAGAGCGGCGTACGCCGCCAGGACCGGGGCCGCTTCGAGCGGTCCCTGCTGCCGGGCCGCCCGGCGCTGCAGGTGCAGCAGTCGGACTACTTCGACAACCTGACGCAGCTGCCGCTGGAGGTCTTCGAGTACGACTTCGATCCGCGTGACCTGCTGCGGGTCGAGGACTCGTACTGGGTGGTGGTCGAGGTGCACCTGCAGCTCGCCGGCTACGACTCCGTGCCGGTGGTGGCCCGCGACCGCTACCTCTTCGAGCCCGGTGGCGGGCCGAAGTCGCGGCTGCGCCTGGCCTCGGTGACCGACGAGGCCTGGGAGGCCCGCAACCGGGTGGTGTCGCAGCCGTGGGACAGCGGTGCGATCCAGGTGCGCCAGGCCGCCGGCGTCCTCGGCATCTTCGACGACGCCAGCGCCGGGGCCGCCTACGGGCTGCTGGACTCGGCCCAGCGCGCGATCAGCGACGTCAGCGCGGTCGTGCCCTTCGACTGGAGCCACCAGGTGGTGCTCTACGCCCTGTCGGGCGCCGGGGGGTTCGCCTCCGTGGGGGACCTGCCCGGCGGCGATCCCACGGCGCTCGACGCGGTCGCCGTGCCCGTCGCGGCCGACCCCCGCGACCCGGGAGCCGGGGTGGCCTCCACCCGGGTGGTGCTCAACCCGCGCATCGTCGAGACCGCCGACGCGCCACGCACCGATCCCGAGGGCCGCAAGCGCGACCGCCTGGTGCGCCACGAGGTCGCCCACGTCGCGGTCGGCGAGCTCGACGACGACGCCCCCGTGTGGCTGGCCGAGGGCCTCGCCGAGTGGGTGTCGGTACGCCCGCTGGCCCCCGAGGACCGCGCTCTGCCCGAGGCCGCGCTGGCCGCCGCCCGCGCCGCGCTGGCCGCCGGCCGGGTGGCCATGCCGTCCGACGAGGCCTTCAACGCCGACGGCTCGACGGGCCACTACGGGTTGTCCTGGTGGGCGGTGGAGTACCTCGCGAACAGCTTCGGCGAGCAGGTGCTGTGGACGCTCGTGGAGGGCGCCAGCGACGAGCCGGCCCTCGAACGGCTGGTGGGCCTGGACGAGGACCGGCTCGCGATGCGGGCCGCGCGCCTGATGGTCGCGACGTACGACTAGTGGAAGCGGCCCAGGCCCTCACGCTCGAGCAGCATCGTGAGCCCGCCGTTCCAGAAGGAGAACCCGGCCCCGGTGATCATCGCCAGGTCGAGGTCCTCCGGAGCGGCGACGACGCCCTCGTCGAGCATCAGCCGGGCCTCCTGCGCCAGCCCGCTCAGCACCCGGGTGCGGACCTCGGCCGGTGAGAGCACCACGGGCTCCGCGGGCTGCTCCAGCAGGGCCTCCACCTCGGGGTCGAGGCTGCCGTCGGGCAGGAAGTAGGCGGCCTTGCGGGCCTGCACCACCCGCTCGAGCGCGGGGGAGACGTAGAAGCGGTCCGGGAAGGCCGCCGCCAGCGTCTCGGTGTTGTGCAGCGCGATCGCCGGGCCCACCAGCGCGATGAGCGTGAAGGGCGGCATCGGTGCGACGCCGGCGAAGGAGCCGTCGACCGTCTGGATCGGGGTGCCCTCGTCGACGACCCGGCTGACCTCGCTCATGAAGCGGCCCAACAGGCGGTTGACGATGAAGGAGGGGCTGTCCTGGACCAGGATGGTCGTCTTCTTCAGCGCCTTGCCGGTCGCGAACGCGGTCGCGAGTGTGGCGTCGTCGGTGGCCTGGCCCTGGACGATCTCGAGCAGCGGCATCACCGCCACCGGGTTGAAGAAGTGGAAGCCCACGACCCGCTCGGGGTGCTCGAGGTCGGCCGCCATCTCGCTGATCGACAGCGACGAGGTGTTGGTGGCGAGCACGCAGGTCGGCGAGACGACCTTCTCGACGTCGGCGAAGACGGACTTCTTCACCGACATCTCCTCGAAGACGGCCTCGATGACGAAGTCGGCGTCGGCGAAGACCGCGGCCTTGTCGACGGCTCCGGTGACCAGTGCCTTGTGCCGGTTGGCCTTGTCCTGGCCGATGCGGCCCTTGGCGAGGAGCTTGTCGATCTCGGCGTGCACGTAGGCCACACCCTTGTCGACGCGCTCCTGGTCGAGGTCGCTCAGCACGACCGGCACCTCGAGGCGGCGCACGAAGAGCATCGCCATCTGGCTGGCCATCAGGCCGGCGCCGACGATGCCGACCTTGGTCACCGGGCGGGCCAGCGAGCGGTCGGGGGCGCCGGCGGGACGCTTGGCCCGCTTCTGGACCAGGTCGAAGGCGTAGAGGCTGGCCAGCAGCTCCGGGGTCTGCGACAGGTCCTCGAGCGCCTGGTCCTCGGCGGCGAAGGCCTCGTCGCGCGTGGCGGTCCGGGCGGCGGCGATCAGGTCGACGGCGCGCTCGGCGGCGGGGCTGGCGCCACCGGTGCGGGCGCGTACGACGCGCGCGGCGCGGGTGAGGGCGGCGCTCCACGCCTCGCCCCGGTCGATCTCGGGCCGCTCGACGAGCACGTCGCCGTTGAGCACGTCGGCCGCCCAGAGCAGGGACTGCTCCAGGTAGTCGGCGCCCGAGAACACCGCGTCGGCGAGGCCGAGCTCGAAGCCCTGCTGGCCGGTGACCGTCTTGCCGTTGTTGAGCGGGTTCTCGAGGATCAGCGTGACGGCGGTGTCGGCGCCGACGAGGTTCGGCACCAGGTAGGCGCCGCCCCAGCCGGGCACCAGGCCGAGCATGACCTCGGGCAGGCCGAGCGCCGGCGCGGAGTCCATGACGGTGCGGTAGTCGCAGTGCAGCGCGACCTCGAGGCCGCCGCCGAGGGCGAGGCCGTTGATGAAGCCGAAGGACGTCTTGCCCCCGTCCTTGAGCTTGCGGAACACCGCGTGGCCGAGCTCGGCCACGACGCGCACGCCGGGAGCGCCGCTGCCCGCGATGCTCGTGAGGTCGGCGCCGGCGGCCAGGATGAACGGCTTGCCGGTCACGCCGAGCGCGGTGATCTCGTCGTCGGCCAGGGCGGCGTCGATGGCGCTGTTGAGCGCGATCAGGCTGCGCGGGCCGAACGTGTTGGGCTTGGTGTGGTCCTCGCCGTTGTCGAGGGTGATCAGACCCAGGACGCCGGCACCCGAGGGCAGGGTGACCTTGCGCAGCAGGGCCTGGGTGACGCGCTCGGCGTCGGAGCTGATCTCCTCGGCGCGGGCGAGCAGGGTGGTCAGGTCGCTCATCTCAGGCGTCGCCCTTCTCGTCGGTGGAGCCGGTGTGGTGGGGGTTCTCCCAGATCACGGTGCCGCCCATGCCGATGCCGATGCACATGGTGGTCAGGCCGTAGCGGACCTCGGGGCGCTCCTCGAACTGGCGCGCCAGCTGGGTCATCAGGCGCACGCCCGAGGAGGCCAGCGGGTGGCCCATCGCGATGGCGCCGCCGTAGGGGTTGACGCGGGCGTCGTCGTCGGCGATCCCGAAGTGCTCGAGGAAGGCCAGCACCTGGACGGCGAAGGCCTCGTTGACCTCGAACGCGCCGATGTCGTCGATGCCCAGACCGGCCTGGCGCAGCGCCTTCTCGGTCGCCGGGATCGGGCCGGCGCCCATCACCTCGGGCTCCACGCCCATGAACGAGTAGGCCACCAGGCGCATGCGCACCGGCAGGCCGAGCTCGCGGGCGGTCTCCTCGTCGGCCAGCAGCGCGGCGGTGGCGCCGTCGTTGATGCCGGCCGCGTTGCCCGCGGTCACCTTGCCGTGCGAGCGGAACGGGGTCTTGAGGCTGCCCAGCGACTCCAGGGTGGTGCCCGGGCGCATCGGCTCGTCGCTGAGCGCCAGGCCCCAGCCCTCCTGCTCGGAGCGGGTCGCGACGGGGACCAGGTCGCGCTGGATCACCCCGGCGTCGTACGCCGCGGCCGTCTTCTGCTGCGAGCGCACGGCGTAGGCGTCCACGCGGTCGCGGGTGATGGAGGGGTAGCGGTCGTGCAGGTTCTCGGCGGTCTTGCCCATCACCAGTGCGTCGGGGTCCACGACGCGCTCGGACATGATGCGGGGGTTCGGGTCGACGCCCTCGCCCATCGGGTGGCGACCCATGTGCTCGACGCCGCCGGCGATGGCGACGTCGTAGGCGCCGAAGGCGATGCCGGAGGCGGTGGTGGTCACGGCGGTCATCGCGCCGGCGCACATGCGGTCGATCGCGAAGCCGGGCACGCTCTGCGGCAGGCCGGCGAGCAGCGCGGCGGTGCGGCCGATGGTCAGGCCCTGGTCGCCGATCTGCGTGGTCGCGGCGATCGCCACCTCGTCGACGCGCTCGGGCGGCAGGGACGGGTTGCGACGCATGAGGTCGCGGATGCACTTGATGACGAGGTCGTCGGCGCGGGTCTCGGCGTACTGGCCCTTGGCCTTGCCGAAGGGGGTGCGCACGCCGTCGACGAAGACGACCTCTCGTAGCTGTCGGGGCACCGGTTCTCCTGGGGTGGTGGGTGGCTGGCGCCGCCAAGGTTACCCCCCAGTAACCAATGCGGCTCGCAGGGCCTGCCAGCCACCGTCCGGCCACCGTCCGGCCAGGGAATATCGTGGCCACGCAGCCGGTTGCCCCGGCGCCTGGCCGCTGGCCTGACGAAGGGAGATCCGTGACCGACACCCGCTTGGTGCACATCGTCGACGAGGTGGCAGAGATCGATGCCTCCGAGGAGTCGGCCCTGACCATGGTGGTGGTGCTGGACGGATTCCTCGACGCCGGCAACGCCGCCGCCCGCGCCGCCCAGCACCTCGTCGACGTCGCCGGTGACGCCGACGGCGCCGGTCGGGTCGTGGCGACCTTCGACGTCGACCGGTTGCACGACTACCGCGCCCGCCGCCCACCCATCTCGTTCGTGGTCGACCACTACGAGTCCTACGACGCCCCGCGCCTGGTGGTGCGGCTGCTGCGCGACAGCGGCGGCACGCCGTACCTGCTGCTCAACGGTCCCGAGCCCGACAACCGCTGGGAGGGCTTCGCACGCGCCGTGCGCGAGGTCGTCGAGCGCTTCGCCGTGACCCGCGTGGTCAGCATGGGGTCGGTGCCGATGGCGGTGCCGCACACGCGGCCGATCGCCATCACCCACCACGCCAACCGCTCCGAGCTGCTGCTGGGCGCGAGCCCGTGGCGCGGTGAGCTGCGGGTGCCGACCAGCGCGCAGGCGCTGCTCGAGGTCCGGCTGGGGGAGTGGGGCCACGACGCCCAGGGCTTCGTCGCCCACATCCCGCACTACCTGGCCCAGCTGGACTACCCGCAGGCCGCGGCGGTGCTGCTGGAGCAGGTCGAGCTGGCCGGTCGGATCACCGTGGACCTCTCCGGCCTGCGCGCCGAGGCCGAGGACCGCGAGGCGGAGATCACCGGCTACCTGGCCGCCAACGAGGAGGTCGGCGACGTCGTGGCCGCCCTGGAGCGCCAGTACGACGCGTTCGAGCGGGCCGAGGAGTCGGGCGACAACCTGCTCGCCCGCGACCAGCCGCTGCCCACCGGCGACGAGCTGGGCCACGAGTTCGAGCAGTTCCTGGCCGGGTTGGAGAACCCGACGGGGGACGGCGACGACGAGGGGCAGGCCTGACATGCCGCGCACGAACGCCGAGCTGCTCGAGCTGCTCGACCTGGAGAACATCGACGACAACCTGTTCCGCGGCGCCCAGCAGCCCTCGATCCTGCCCCGGGTCTTCGGCGGCCAGGTCGCGGCGCAGGCGCTCGTGGCCGCCGACCGCACGGTCGACGACGAGTACGTCGTGCACTCGCTGCACTCCTACTTCCTGCAGCCCGGCGACACGAACGCGCCGATCATCTACGACGTGGAGCGGCTGCGCGACGGGCGCACGTTCTCGACCCGTCGGGTGCTGGCCCGTCAGCACGGGCGACCGATCTTCGCCATGACGGTGGACCTGCAGCGCCCCGAGGAGGGCTACGAGCACCAGGACCGGATGCCCCGGGTGCCGTCGCCCGAGGACGCCCTGGACGCCAACGCGGTCATCCGGGGCGAGGACGGCTCCTTCGACGAGTGGGACGTCATCGACTTCCGCTACGTCGGCTCGGGCCACGACCTGCTGCCCCCGGACGACGACCGGCCCGGGCGCCAGCAGATGTGGCTGCGCTTCAACGAGGCGCTGCCCGACGACCCGCTGGTGCACGCGGCGGCGTTCACCTACGCCTCGGACGCGACGCTGATGGGAGCGGCGCTGTCGCCGCAGGGCATCACCCTGGGCGGGCCCGAGGTGATGGTGGCCTCCCTGGACCACTCCGTGTGGTTCCACCGGCCCTTCCGCGCCGACGACTGGTGGCTCTTCGACCAGCACTCGCCGATCGCCAGTGGCGGGCGCGGGCTCGTGAACGCGCGGGTCTTCGACCGCGAGGGCCTGCTGGTGGCCTCGGTCAGCCAGGAGGCGCTGATGCGTCCGATGCGGGCCCGCGGGGGCTCGGCGTGAGCGACCCGACGGCCCTGCAGGAGCTGATGGGGCTCTTCGACCTCGAGACCATCGACGCAGACCTCTACCGCGGCCGCGTCGTCCGCACCACCCGTCCCCGGGTCTTCGGCGGGCAGGTCGCGGCGCAGGCGCTGTGCGCAGGCATCCGCACCGTCGACCCGGCGTACGTCGTGCACTCGATGCACTCCTACTTCCTGCTGCCGGGCGACCCGCAGGTGCCGATCGTCTACGACGTGGAGCGGATCCGCGACGGGCGCTCCTTCCTGACCCGGCGGGTCTCGGCGCGCCAGCACGGCCGGCCGATCTACTACCTGACCGCGAACTTCCAGGTGCCCGAGTCCGGACTCGAGCACCAGGACGCGATGCCCGAGGCCGGTGAGCCCGAGGACGGCACGGACCTCGTCGCCCTGATGCGGGCCGGGGGCACGCCCGAGGCGGACGCGCTGGCCAAGGAGTGGGGCGCGCTGGAGGCGCGCTGGGTCGGCAGCTCCAAGAGCGGCCTGCCCGAGGACGCCGAGCACCCCTCCCGGGCCCGGCTGTGGCTGCGGGTGGAGGGGGACCTCGGGGACGACCCCACCGCCCACCTGGCCGCCTTCACCTACGCCAGCGACATCAGCCTGCTGGGGGCCACCCTGGCGGCGCACCCGGTGTCGCCGTCGGAGACCCAGATGGCGTCGCTGGACCACACGATCTGGTTCCACGAGCCCTTCCGGGCCGACGAGTGGTGGCTCTACGACCAGGTCTCGCCCGCAGCGCGCGGCGGACGCGGACTGGCACTGGGCCGGGTCTTCACGCGCGACGGCACGCTGGTGGCGACGGTGGCCCAGGAGGGTCTGATCCGCCCGCGCGTATAGCATTACAGCGTTGTAGTTCGTGACAGACACGCCGACACGTGGTTTCTTTGTGACCACTGTGGCGGTTGAGCACTCCTGAGGGACGTGTGACCGGACCGCCCCCCGACCCCCAGGGGACCTGTCCATGCGCTCCGTCCTGCTCGCTCCCGCGCTCGGTGCCGTGCTGCTGCTCGCGCCCGTGCCCACCTCCGTCGCCGCCCCGCCGGGCGCCGACTACCAGATGCCCTTCCCCTGCGGGCAGGAGTGGACCGGCACCACGCGCGGCAACCACAGCCCCAGCACCAAGGCCGTCGATTGGAACCGGGTCGACGACGTCGACGACCCGGTCGTGGCCTCCGCGCCCGGCACCGTGACCACGGCCAGCGCCGGCGGGAGCGGGTACGGCCGCTACGTCGTGGTCGACCACGGTGGCGGCGCCAGCACGCTCTACGCGCACCTCAACAGCGTGACGGTGGCGTCGGGCCAGAGCGTCGACCAGGCGGCCCAGCTCGGGACCGTCGGCTCGACCGGCAACTCCTCGGGGCCGCACCTGCACTACGAACAGCGCCTCTCGAGCAGCGTCCAGACGGCCTGGTTCGGCGGCGCCGAGTTCGTCTACGGCTCCACCCAGCGCTCGACCAACTGCGTGGACGTCCCCCTGGCGGCCAACATGATCGGCAAGCCCCGGGCCGAGCTGGTCGTCTACCGCCGCGCCGACCGCTCGCGGTTCGAGGTGCTGCGCCCGGGGCGGACCCCCCTGGTGCGCCGGATGGGCACCAGCACCGACGAGCCGGTGCTGGGCGACTGGGACGGCAACGGCGTCGCGAACATCGGCGTCTTCACCCCCGGCAGCTCCACCTTCGCGCTCAAGACCGGACGGAGCACCAGCAGCGTGGTCTTCGGCCGGGCGGGTGACCAGCCGGTGGCCGGGGACTGGGACGGCGACGGCCGCTGGGAGGTCGGCGTACGCCGCCCCGGCGAGGCCGCCTTCTGGCTGCGGGCCGCCGACGGTTCGGCGAGCAGCGTGCGGCTCGGCTCCGCCTCGGACCTGCCGGTGACCGGCGACTGGGACGGCGACGGGCGCACCGACCTCGGGGTCTTCGACCAGTCCACCGCCACGTTCACGTTGCGCCGCGTCGACCAGGACGGCCTGGCGTGGACCGCGCAGGTGCAGTTCGGCGAGCCGGGGGACCTGCCGGTCGCCGGCGACTGGGACGGCAACCGGATCACCGACGTCGGGGTCTGGGACCCCTCGAGCGCGACCTTCTCGGAGCGCCAGTCGGCCAGGCCGACAGCGGCCCGCGCCACGGTGGCGAGCACCGTGTTCGGCCGACCGCGCTGAGCCTGCTCACTCCTGCGGGGCGACGGTCGGCGCCGACGGGACCGGGTCGGTCGGGACGACCGGGTCGACCGGTTCGGGGGTGGGTGACGTCGAGGTCTCCGGGGCCGGGCTGGAGGACTCCTCGGGGGTCCCGGACGACGTGTCGTCGGGTTGGGGCGTGGTCGGCGCGGGCGCGTCGGGATCGGAGTCCTCGGGCCGCTCGCCCGGCCCGGTGGGCTCGTCGTCGGGCGTGTCCGAGCCGCCCCCCACGAGCTTGCTGAAGGTCGTGTCGCCGGTGTTGTCGTCACCGCCGGTGTACGACGCCACGCTGCGCCCGGCGATCACCTCGAAGGCCGAGATGGCGACCACGGCGGCGAGGAAGAACCCGGCGGCGTACAGCCCGATCCGCTTCCACGGCAGCCGGGCCAGCCGCTCGCGCCAGGGCAGGCGGTCCGGCTCGTCGACGAGCGCCTCCACGTCGGCGCGGGAGACGCCCACCCGACGCAGCGCGGTCGACTGGGCCCGGGCCAGGCGTTCCCGGCTCCGCGCCAGGCCCTGGCTGTAGATCGCGCTGCCGGTCGAGAGGACCACGCTGCCGATGGCCGCGCCGGCGATCGTGCCGGCCGCCCCGAGCGTGGAGAGGAGCACGGCCGACGAGATCGCCGCGAGGGCGCCCGCGACCGTCTTCAGCCAGTCGATCTCGAGGCGGTGCGTCTTCTCGGTCATCCCGGCCAGTATGCCCAGGGGGCTACAGCGACCGGGCCGGGCCGCTCACGCCGGCCAGGTGCGGGGCACCCGAGCGCGGGTCGCTCAGCGAGAAGGCGTAGCCGTCGTCGACCGGGCGGGATCCGAACGCCACGCGACCGGGCAGGAGGATCGGCTTCTTGAAGGCGACCTCCACGGTCACGGACTCCGGCAGGCGGCTCTCGAGCGCGCCCACGCAGCGGGCCAGGCTCCACATGCCGTGCGCGATCTGGCGCGGGAAGCCCAACGCCTTGGCGGTCAGCGGGTAGAGGTGGATCGGGTTGCGGTCGCCCGAGACGGCGGCGTAGCGCCGGCCCAGGTCGCCGGGCAGCGACCAGGTCGTGCCGCTGGGCGGCGCCTCGGGGAACGAGCGCCCCTCGGGGGCGGCGTCGTCCCCGCGCCCGCGGCGCAGGTAGGCCGAGGAGCTCTCCCAGATAAGCGCACCGTCGGCGGCGTGGACCTCGGTGACGAAGTCGAAGACCGTGCCCTTGGCATGCGGGCGTGCGGCGCCGACGCGGGCGTCGACGCGCACCTCCTCGCCGATGGACACGTGGCGGTGCCGGGTCACGGAGTTCGCGATGTGGACCGTCCCGATGGCCGGGGCCGGGAAGGCGGGGTCGGTCATCATCGCCATGTGCAGGCCGAAGGCCAGCAGGTGCGGGTAGGTGAGCGGCACGACGTCCTTGCGGGGGAACCCGCACAGGTCGGCGTAGGTGTCGACGTGCGCGCGCTCCACGGTGACCGGGGGACGGGTCAGGGCCAGGCCCTCGAACCCGCCGGCGCTCGCCTTGCGCACCCCGGGCAGGGCGCCGACGACCGGGATGCTCGGCAGCGCGGCACGCAGCAGCATGCCGACGCCGGCGCTGCCGTCGTGCGTGCGGGGAGTGGTGTCGGCGCCCATGTCAGGCCCCCAGCATCATCTGGCCGCAGACCCGGACGACGTTGCCGTTGACGGCGGTCGAGCCGGGGGAGGCGTACCAGGCGATGGCCTCGGCGACGTCGACGGGCAGGCCGCCCTGCGACATCGCGTTGAGCCGCTGGCCGACCTCGCGGGTGGCGAACGGGACGGCCGCGGTCATCTGCGTGATGATGAAACCGGGCGCGACGGCGTTGATGGTGATGCCGTCCTCCAGCTCGTCCTTGAGCGAGTCGACCAGGCCGATGACGCCGGCCTTGGAGGCGGCGTAGTTGGTCTGGCCGACGTTGCCGGCGATGCCGGCGATGCTGGCCACCCCGACGATCGAGCCGCCGGCGTTGATGACGCCCTGGTCGAGCAGCTCGCGACTGATCCGCTCGGGAGCGGTGAGGTTGACCGCGATCACGGAGTCCCAGCGGTCCTCGCCCATGTTGGCGAGCTTCTTGTCGCGGGTGATGCCGGCGTTGTGCACGACGACGTCGACGCCGCCGTGCTTCTCGCTGAGGTGGTGGGCGATGCGCTGCGGGGCGTCCTTGCCGGTGATGTCGAGGGTCAGCCAGTCACCGTCGAGCTCCTTCATCAGGCTCTGCAGCTCGCTGGCGGCCTGGGGGACGTCGACACCGACGACGGTCGCGCCGTCGCGGTGCAGGACGCGGGCGATCTGCTCGCCGATGCCGCGGCTGGCGCCGGTGACGAGGGCGATCTTTCCCTCGAGCGGGCGCAGCTGGTCGGTGACCGTGCCGGCCTCCGTGGTGCCGGTGGCGCCGATGCGCACGACCTGGCCGGAGACGTAGGCGGACTTGGGGGAGAGCAGGAAGCCGAGCGTGCTGGTGGTGGCCGCCTCGGCGCCCTCGGCGACGTAGGCGAGCTGGACGGTGCCGCCCTTGCCGATCTCCTTGCCGAGGCTGCGGGTGAAGCCCTCGAGCGCGCGCTGGGCGACGCGCTCGGAGCCGGAGACCTGCTCCGGCGGGGTGCCCAGGACGACCACGCGCGGGCAGGTGGTCAGGCTGCGCATCAGCGGGGTGAAGAAGTCGCGCAGGGCGACGAGCTGGTCGGCGGAGGTGAGGCCGGTGGCGTCGAAGACCAGGCCCTTGTAGCGGGCGCCGTCCTCGGGTGCGACGGTGCTGTCGATGCCGAGCGTGTCGAGCAGGCCCGGCAGCGACTCGGCCAGGCGGCCGGTGCCGCCGGTCACGACGGTGCCGTCGACGAGCGGGCTGCCGGCCTCGTAGCGCTCCAGCGGCATCGGGGCGGGCAGGCCGAGGTTCTTGACCAGCAGCTTGCCGATCGGGGACTGGCTGAAGCTCTGGTACATGTCGCTCATGCGGGTCTGTTCCTCCAGTGAGTCCGGGTGCGGCCGATTACCATGTAACTAGATGTGTAACTCGGAGTCCACTTTTCGTGACATGCCCCTCACAGCCTTCACTGCGCCGCTGCCGCGCGCAAGGATGGGACCCATGCAGACCTCACCTCGTCGGGTCGCCGTCATCGGCGGCAACCGCACCCCCTTCGCCCGGTCCAACTCCGCCTACACGGACGCGTCCAACCAGGACCTCCTGACCGCAGCGATCGACGGCCTCGTCGCTCGCTACGGGCTCCAGGGCGAGCGCCTCGGTGAGGTCGTCGCCGGAGCCGTGCTGAAGCACTCGCGCGACTTCAACCTCGCCCGCGAGGCGGTGCTGGGCTCGACGCTGGCGCCCGAGACCCCGGCCACCGACATCCAGGAGGCCTGCGGCACCGGGCTGCAGGCGGCGATCCAGGTCGCGAACAAGATCGCGCTCGGCCAGATCGAGGTCGGCATCGCCGGCGGCACCGACACCACCTCGGATGCTCCGGTCGCGATCAGCGACAAGCTGCGCAAGAAGCTGATGAAGGTCAACGCCGCGCGCGACACCAAGTCCCGCATCACCGCGCTGGGCGCGATCCGTCCCGGTGACATCGGCCTGGACCTGCCGAAGAACGGCGAGCCCCGCACCGGCCTGTCGATGGGCGACCACGCCGCGCTGACCGCGCTGGAGTGGCAGATCACCCGCGAGGCGCAGGACGAGCTCGCGGCCGCGTCGCACCAGCACCTGGCGGCGTCGTACGACAGCGGTTTCCAGGACGACCTGGTGACGCCGTTCCGCGGGCTGGAGCGCGACAACAACCTGCGCGCCGACTCCTCGGCCGAGAAGCTCGCCAAGCTCAAGCCGGTCTTCGGCAAGGGCGAGGCGGCCACGATGACCGCCGGCAACTCCACGCCGCTGACCGACGGCGCCTCGGTGGTGCTGCTCGCGACGGAGGAGTGGGCGAAGGCACACGGGCTGACGGTGCGTGCCTTCTTCGTCGACTCCGAGACGGCTGCGGTCGACTACGTGCACGGTGGCGAGGGGCTGCTGATGGCGCCGGCGTACGCCGTGCCGCGGATGCTCGAGCGCAACGACCTGAGCCTGCAGGACTTCGACTTCTACGAGATCCACGAGGCCTTCGCCTCGCAGGTGCTCTCGACCCTCAAGGCGTGGGAGGACCCGGTGTTCTGCAAGGAGCGCCTGGGCCTGGACGCCCCGCTGGGCTCGATCGACCGCGACAAGCTCAACGTCAACGGCTCGTCGCTGGCCGCTGGTCACCCGTTCGCGGCGACGGGTGGGCGGATCGTCGCCAACCTGGCCAAGCTGCTCTCGGAGAAGGGCTCGGGTCGCGGCCTGATCAGCATCTGCGCCGCCGGCGGCCAGGGCGTCACCGCGATCCTCGAGGCTCCCTGAGCCTTCAGCTGATCTCGAGCGTCGCCAGGGCGAGAGCTGAGGCGACGAGGTACTCGCGCACCTGCTGCGGCGAGATCTCACCGACCGTGGGCACGCCCGGGGCGGCCTCCTTGACCAAGATGCCGACCCGGGCGAGCTGCAGTGCGCCCAGGCCGCTGGCGTAGAGCGTGTTGGCCAGCAGGGTCGGGTCGGTGACCGTGAAGTCTCCCGACGCGACCCCGTCCTCGAGCGCCCCGGACAGGGTGGCGAGCGCGGTGGAGATCGCCCGCCCCAGGCGGTAGAGCGCGCTCTCGGAGATCTCGTCGAGCAGCTCGGGCCCCGAGCGACGCATCAGCGCCTGGGCACAGTCGACGAACGCCGGGTGCTCCAGCGAGTAGTCGACGAACGCGCCGACGACGGCTGCCAGACGCTCCTTCGGCTCGGTGCTCGCCGCCGCGGCCGCCTCCAGATCGAGGCGCATCTCGTCGAGGTAACCGACGAGGGTGAGCGCGAAGAGCTCCTCCTTGCCGGTGAAGTGCCGGTAGACGATCGCCCGGTTGATGCCGACCGCCCGGGCGATGTCCTCGATCTGCGCGTCGCGCAAACCACGCTCGTCGAAGAGCGCACGGGTGGCGGCGAGGATCTCGGCCTCACGGGCGCGACGCCGCGCGGCGGCAGCCGATCTCCGGCCGTCGGTCTGGGGTGCACGGGTGGCCATGGTCAGCATCGTACGACTCGTGCAACTCGGAGTTGCACAGGTGTGACGCGAGTGGACGTCAGGAGGGCGTGTAGGTGCCGTGGCCGGGGACGACGATGAGTCGTTGGCCTTGGGGTCCGGTCCAGGCGTAGCTGCCGTCGGGTTGTCGGCGGTAGGTCCATTGCCGGGTGGGGTCGGTGGTGGTCTTGGCCCGGTGATGTCGTCTGCAGAGGCAGGCGAGGTTGCCCGGATGTGTCTGCCCGGGTGGGCCGTGAGTGTCGTAAGGGTCGATGTGGTCGAGGTCGCAGGCTCTGGCGGGGCGTTGGCAGTCGGGGAAGACGCAGTGCTGGTCGCGCAGGATGACCTGTTCGCGCATCCAGGCCGGCGGGTCGTGGGCGTCGACGGGGTCGCCGCGGTCGGGGTCGAGGACCGGGGTGACGCTGACCTTGGCGCCGGCCAGCCACTCGCGGATCCGGGCGGTCGTGACCGGGCCCAGGCCCTCGGCACGGCCCAGGTCGGCGACCTCGAGGGTGCCGTCGCTGCCGGTGGTGGCGGTGAGGTGGAGGTAGAGCTTGTAGGCGCTGCTGGCGGCCGGGGTGTCGCCGTGGGCGCGGGCGCGGTCGACGATGACCTGCAGGGCCAGGATGCGACGCCGGGCCAGGGACAGGTCGGGGTGCTCGGCGAGCAGGTCGTAGGCGATCTTGGCGACCAGGGACTCGAGGTCCTTGAGGGTGGCGGTGTCGCCGGCGATGCTCATCCACGAGGTGCCCAGCCAGCGGTCGTCGAGTCCGCCACCGTGGCTGAGGGTGACGTCCCAGGTGTCCTGGGCGGTCTCCTCGGCTACTTCGTGGGCCTCGACGTCGAAGCGGGCCCGGGCGGTCTCGACCATCCGTTCAAGCGCGACCGCGCCGACCACGTGGGCCCGCGGCGCGACCTGGGCGTCGACGTAGGCGGCGGCCTCGGGGCTGAGTGCGGAGGTGGCGGCGGCGATCTTGCGGGCCCGCCACACCGGCACCTCGAGAGACTCCACCCGGGCCCGGACCCGGGGCAGGCGGTGCTCCAGCTCAAGTGCATCGGCCATCAGCGTCAATGCCGCGGTGGTGCTGATCCCCAGCGCGCCCGCGAGCGGCTCGGCCGAGAACGCCGCCACCATCGGCCGCCCGTCCCCACCGATCCGCTCCGGCGCGTCCAGGTCGCCACCGACCTCGCCGTACCCGGCCGCGTCCCGGGCGTCGTCGACCGCGTTGGTCTCGCACCACCGCACCGCCACCCGCAGCACCCGCCGCGCCGCGGCCCGTTCCAGGGCCTTCGCCTCCTCGGCGAACCTCAACACGGCGTCGCGGTCCAGGTCCTCGCCCCACACCGGCCCGCCGTGTGCGTCCGTCTCGATCAGCGTCATGGACTTACTCAAGCACTGACCACCGACATTCAGCCTTGGTGTGGGCCCACGAGCCGCTGACCTGCAGAGACACGGCGCGATGGGTGGACGCCGTTGTCACGGTCGTACCGCCGCCTATGTCCGGGGGTGACGTGGCAACTCGACCGATGCAACCGTGAGGTGTCTCCAGCACGGTCTACGGTGCCGAGATGCCTATAGCCCGAAGACGACGACTCGGAGGGCTTCCAGGCTCTGGGAGCCGGGCTGCGCGCTGGGGAGCGCTGGCACTGCTCGTGCGACCGGTCTACATCGCGACCGAGTTCGTCGTTGCGGCGGCCACGACGGGCGGTTACAGCTTCCTCTCCGACTCGGTCAGCCGCCTCGGAGAGATCGGTTGCTCGGCGGCGTACTGCTCGCCGCGTCACGAGATCTTGAACGGCTCGTTCATCGGCTTCGGTGCGTTGCTGGTCGGCGGTGCGTTGCTGCTCTCGCGGTCGCTGGGTCCATGGGTCACGGGGTTGCTCGTGATCTCGGGGCTGAGCTCCGTCGCCACGGGCATGACACCTCTGGACCAGGGCGCCAGCCTGCATGCGATCGCCGCGACACCCTTGTTCGTGGCGCAACCGGTCGCCCTGATCGTGCTCGGCGCGCGGTTGCGGAGTGACTGGCCGCGTCTGGCCAGGACGCTCTTGGCCGCGGGAGTCGTGACCGGCACGGCAGCGGTGTTGTTCGTGCTCTCCAGCGACGGGCTCGCATCGGGTGCCCTCGAGCGCCTGGCCCTGTGGCCGGTGCTGGTCGGGCTGTCCGGGTTCGCGTGGACGCGACTCCATGTCGATGGTCGTTCAGGAGGGTGAGCTGCAGCTGTGAGGGTGCCTGAGACCACGGCGGCGGGCGGGGGTGCAATGACCCGTTTAGGGCATGGCTGTACAGGTGATCGTCCTCCACCATTGCGACGCAGGAGGGCCCGAATGACGAGTGCAGTGCTACCCGCGAAACCACAAGCGTCTTGGCGGGACGACATGGTTGGCACCGCCAAAACCCTGTCTGTACTCACGTTGGTGGGTGGAGCCTGCGGTGCGTTCGTCGTCGGGGTCTTGGGACGGCTCGCGATGCGCCTGCTCGCCGCCCTCAACCCAGACGCCACCGGGGTGACCAGCGACGACGGTTTCGTGATGGGCCAGGTGACCCCGTCAGGCTCCGTCCAACTGGCGCTGGCCGGGTTGCAGTTCGGGGTGATCGGTGCCGGGTTCTACGTCATCGTTCGCGGCCTGATCATCGGTCCCACCTGGTTCCGTCTCCTATCGATCTCGCTCGGTCCCGCCGTCGTGATCGGGGCCATCGTGGTCCACACGGACGGAGTGGACTTCCAACTCCTGAAACCGTCGTGGCTCGCAGCGGGTCTCTTCATCGCTCTCCCAGCCGCTTACGTCGCACTGCTGCACGTCCTCGGAGAACGCGCCCTCGAACACTGGCGCCCACCCAACGCGCTCGTAGTGATCGGGCTCGCCCCGTGGGTCCTCCTGTTCCCGGTGACCCTTGCGCTGGCGGCAGGTTTCACAGCGTTCCGCTCGCTGCGCCGCTCCAACACCGGTCGCGCGCTGCTCGTCAGCCCCTGGCCCGCCTGGATGCTGCGGGCCGGCCTGGCGGTCCTGTTCGTGGCAGCTCTCATCGACCTGCGCAACGATCTTGTCGACCTCAGCTGAGGGACGCTCGGCCTCGAAGCGCTGGCAGGGACAGTCCCTGCCAGCGGGACGACGCCGCCCCTGGGCGACGATCTCGGCGGTGACCGGAGCAGCCTGGGCGCTGTTCCTGCTTCCCCAGCAGCTGGTCGCCTGGGACGGACAGGAAGCACCGTCGTGGGCACGTTCGGCCGACAGCCTGCCCGTCTACGTGCTGGTCCGGGACCTCAACGGCGCCGGCGGCCTCGAGCTGTACGCCTGGGGAGGAGTGCTGCTGGTTCCTGCATGGCTCCTGATCGGTTGGCCGCTGTTCGCCTACGGCAAGCTGCCCGGCGTGGTGGGTGTCTTGTTCCTCCTGGGCGCTCCGGTGTCTGTCGCCAGCTACCTGGCAGAGAGCGCCCCAGCTCCGTGGGGCAGCCTGTGGGGCGCTGAGATCTTCGTGCTGCTCGCGATCCCGTTCGCCGCCATCGCAGCGGCGATCTCCGCCAGATCCAGGCACTTCCCGACCTGGTGGTGGGCGCTGATGGCCAGCACGCTCCTGGTCACCGTCGCGTCCACAGCCGCGTTCGGGTACTTCCCGCACGGCACCCTCATCGGACTCGGAGTCGAAGTAGGTGCGCTGGCCCTACTGCCAACCTGCCCCCGCTCCCGCTCCCGCTCCCGCTCCCGCAGCGTCGCCACCCTCGATGGGTCCGGGCGCTGAACCGCCGCCGGCTTCTGCGGGCATGCATACGAGGGACGCCAGTTGGACGTGCGCGTCGGCGACTTCACGGAGGCCGCGACTCCGCGCGTTGAGCGGCGCGTTGCTGCAACGGTGGCCGGACCCGCGACTCGCACGTTCAGCCCACTCAGGGGTGCTCCGGCTAGTGGGTTCCGCGACGTGATGTCACCGCTCACAACACTGGGACCAACTAGCCGTCGCATGACAGTGCTGCTCCCTCGGGCGACCCGCTCCAGCACGTCGCTCGGAGCGCTTCGGGCACTCCGACCGCGAGACGGACGTGGGCGAGGCGGCACCGTTCGTGGCTGCGACCCCGATAGCGTCGGGGGGTGGCCAGTCCTCGCAAGTCCGGTGCGCGTCGACGCAGCGGATCCCCGCGTCGGGGCGGGGCACGGCAGCCACCGCGGCCCCTGCCGGTCGCGGGGCCGGGGGAGCGGCTGTGGGTGCTCGATGTGCCCTACGGGACGCAGGTCGAGGGGGCCACCTGGCACTCGGCCGTCAAGACCCACCTGTACGCCGGGCGCGCGCTGCCCGCGCATCTTGCGCCGTACGCCCCGGGTCCGCACACCCTCGGGCGGTTCATCGAGAACGGCCTCAACCCCGACGACCCGACGCCCAACCCCGAAGCGAGCGAAGAGCTCGAGCCGCGGCGGATCCAGTTCGAGGCGGCCGATGCGATCGCGGAGCGCGCCGCGGCGGGCGGGCGGCAGTTCCTGCTGGCTGACGAGCCAGGCGTGGGCAAGACGATCTCCGCGGTCCTCGGAGCCACGGCGGTGGGCGACCTCCTCGGCGCGCAACGGGTGCTGGTCGTCGCCGACCGGCCCGCCGCGATCACGATCGGCCACTGGTGCCGCACCATCACGGCGCTGGGCGACGGCGGTCTCGAGTGGGTGGTGATCACCTGGGACCGGCTGGAGAAGGTCAAGGACCACGCGTGGGGCGTGATCATCGCCGACGAGGCCCACGCGCTGCGGCGTACGACGACGAAGCGGTGGAAGCTCTGGGCCCGGATCTCCGGCCACGGAAAGCCCCATGACAAGGCGCCGTTCGTCATCGCGACCACCGCGACACCCGGCCACACACCGCTCGAGCTGCCCTACCTCGCTCCGGCGTACGCGCAGGTGCTCGGCGAACCCATGAAGGACTGGACCTCCGCGACGCAGCCCGGGGCCGCCTTCGCCACCGCCCTCGAGCGCCACGGCGTGGGGGTGGAGCAGGGACGCTCCGGCGCCTCGTGGACCACCGACCCGGCTCGGCGTGCCGCGGACCTCAAGCTGGTCCGCGGCTGGCTCGACGAGGAGCGGCCCCCGGCGATGCTGCACCGCGCCGCGCCCTGGGGACCGGTGCCGATCTCCGGCATGCCGGTGGCGCTCACGCCGGCGGAGCGCACGGCGTACGAGGCCGAGTGGGGGGAGTTCTGCCGGGAGATGGACATCGCCCGACGTGGGCGCAACACCGCGAAGGGTCGTGCCGCGCTGCTGCGCTTCCGGCAGAAGGCCGGCCTGATCCGCGTCGACTCCACCGTCGATTGGATCGCCCAGCAGGTGCAGGCGGAGCGACAGGTGGCGTGCTCGGTCGAGTTCGTCGCCACCGCCGCCGACCCCATCATCGACCGGCTGCGGGACTCCGGCATCGAGGTCGCCACGATCTACGGCCGCGGCCGGTTCGACCCCGAGGCCGAGCGGCTCCGGTTCCAGACCGGTCAGGCGAAGGTCTGCGTCTTCACCACCGTCGCCTCGATCAGCCTGCACGCCGGCGAGACCCTCACCGGCGGCCGACAGGCGAGCACCGAACCCCGGGTCGGCGTCTTCCACCAGGCCCGCTTCTCGGGCATCGCCGGACGGCAGGTGACCGGCCGCACCCACCGCGACCACCAGGTCTCGCCGTGGCACATCGCCTACGCCGAGGGCACCGTCGAGGAGCAGGTCGGCAAGGTGATGGTGGAGCGCATCGCCGCCGCCTCCGACACGGTCGGCAGCGACACCACCGGCCTCACCGCCCTCGCCGAGCTCCTCGGGGCCGACTGGCTGCCTCCCACGACCCTGACGGAGGACGGCGCCTGACCGTGGCCGCGGACTAGGCTCGCGCCATGGCTGCGGACGACGAACACGCAGGACTGGTTCCGTCCCGTGGCGTGCTGCTGATCAAGGACTTCTGCCGTCACACGGGCCTGGACCAGGCGGTCGTCGCGGGGTTGATGCGGTCCGAGCGCATCCGTGGGGGCCTGTGGAGGGACGAGGCGCAGACCCGGCTCTTCGGGCTGTTCGACGACGTCCTGCCCACGACGGCTGAGCTGGAGGCCCTCGGGCTCGCTGTGAGCGACGGCTACGACCCGGACAGCCTGCGCTCCTCCTAGCCGAGCGTGCGGACGCTCTCGAGCGTGTCGGCGTCCGCTGCCGACTTGTCCTCGCGGTACCTGACGACCCGCGCGAAGCGCAGCGCCACACCACCGGGGTAGCGCGTGGAGCGCTGGATGCCGTCGATGGCGATCTCGACCACCTGCTCGGGCCGGACGTGCACGACGTGGCCCTCGCGGTGCGTCTCGAGCGCGAGGAACCGCTCGGTCTGCCAGGCGAGCATCTCGTCGGTCATGCCCTTGAACGTCTTGCCGAGCATCACGAAGGAGCCGTCGTCGGCGCGGGCGCCCAGGTGCAGGTTGGAGAGCATGCCGCGGCGCCGGCCCGAGCCCCACTCGACGGCGAGCACCACCAGGTCGAAGGTGTGGACCGGCTTGACCTTGACCCAGCCCGACCCGCGGCGGCCGGCGGCGTACGGCGTCTCCAGGCTCTTGACCACGACGCCCTCGTGGCCGTCGGCGAGGGCGCGGGCGAGGAAGGCCTCGGCGTCCTCGACGCTGCCGGTGCGCAGTCCCGTCACCCGGTGCTGCTCGGGCACCAGCGCGTGCAGCGCGGCCAGGCGCTCGTGACCCGGGCGGTCGAGGAGGTCCGTGCCGTCGACGTGCAGCACGTCGAAGAAGAACGGGGTGACCTGCACACCTGCGTCCTGCGCGGTGCGCGACGACGTCTCCTGGAACGGCCGCGGCCGGCCGTCGTCGTCGAGCGCCAGCGCCTCGCCGTCGAGGACGAACCGCTCGGCCGGCAGCGACAGCGCCACCGCCACGACCTCGGGCAGCCGGGCGGTGATGTCCTCCAGGCTCCGGGTGGCCACCCGCACCTGGTCGCCGTCGCGGTGCACCTGGATGCGGATGCCGTCGAGCTTGGTGTCGACCACTACCTCGCGGCCGTCCCCGCCCAGGTCCTCACCCAGGTCCTTGCCCAGCGCCTTCTCCAGCGCGGCGGCGACGTCGGGCGCCGTGCCGGCGAGCATCGGCAGCACCGGGCGCATCACCTCCAGCCCGATCGCGTGCAGCGCCTCCTCACCATCGGTGAGCGCGGCCACGACCACCGCCACGGTGGAGCCCGAAAGCATCGCCGCCCGCCGCACCAGCGCCAGCGGGACGTCAGCCGCCTTGGCCAGCGCCTCCTGCACGAGCGCGTCGAGCGCGCCCTGCCTCAGCTCACCGGTCACCACCCCGCGCAGCCACTGCTGCTCCTCGCTGGTGGCGCGGGAGAACAGCTCGTCGACGGCGCTCGTCCGACGCCCGGCAGACCCCGGCCCGGCCAGGGCGGCCACGGCCTCGAACCGCTCGTGGACCTCCAGCACCTCCAGGCTCGAGGTGTCCGCCGGGGGCGGCAGGTCGGTCAGCGACCGCCAGCCCAGCCCCGTACGCCGCTGGCGCAGGGTGCCGCCCAGGTAGGCCGCGACCGTCTCGGCCTCCTCGGGGCCGGTGTGCCCCAGGAGGTCGGCCAGCGCGGCCACCTTCGCGGTGCGCGAGCGGGTGGCGGCGACGACCTGCGAGGTGGCGACGACGTCGGCGAGCAGCACGTCGGTCATTGAACACCGGCCCGCCGACAGCGGCCCTCACCCAGGCAGGCCCGTGAAGTCCGGCTCGCGGCCCTCGGCGAACGCGGCGAGCGCCTCGAGGTTGGCCGGGCCGCCCATCAGCTCGGCGAAGGCGGCGTTCTCCAGCTCGCGGGCGGCGTCGATGCCGGCGCGCAGGGGAGCGGTCATCGCGTGCTTGACGGCCACCAGCGACGAGACGGGTCGACGGGCCAGCAGCTCGGCGTGCTTCCGGGCCTCGGCCATCAGGTCGTCGGGCTCGGTGACCCGCCACACCAGGCCGGCAGCGAGCGCGTCGTCGGCGCTCAACCACTCCGACGACAACAGGATCCAGGCGGCGGACTGGTGACCCGCGAGGCGCGGGAAGAGGAAGGACGACGCGGCCTCCGGGGCCACGCCGAGCGAGGTGAAGGGGCACTTGAGCCGGGCCGTGCTCGACATGAACGCCAGGTCGGCGAAGCCGAGCACGGTCGCCCCGATGCCCAGGGCGATCCCGTTGACCGCGACCACCAGCGGCTTGGGGAAGGCGACGAGGGCGTCGAGGAGCCCCGGGAAGCCGTGTCGCCCGCGCTGGAAGTCGGGATCGGTGGACATCCGGTGCATCTCCAGCAGGTCGGTGCCCGCGCTGAAGGCGCGTCCGGCGCCGGTGAGCAGCACCACGGCCACGTCGGGGTCCTCGGCGGCGGCCAGCAGCGCGTCGGCGGTGGCGTCGTACAGCGCCTCGTCGAAGGCGTTGAGCGCGTCGGGCCGGTCGAGGGTGAGGGTGCGGACGCGGTTCTCGTCGTGGATCTGCAGGGCCATGACCGGAGACTACCCAGAACTAGAACGTGTTTCATCACGTAGCGTCGGGCCGGTGAGCCAGGAACCCCGCAGCCGCACCTGGCGACCCGACTGGCCCTGCCAGGTCGCGTCGGTGGCCGGGCAGCAGCGTCGCGGCCGGGGCGACCCGACGTACCGCGTCGACGAGGCCGGGCGGATCTGGCGCGGGGTGCGCACCCCCGAGGGGCCCGCGACGTTGGCGCTGGCGTCGCGTCCGCGCGACGGCGAGGTGCACGCCGAGGCCTGGGGGAGCGGCGCGGAGTGGATGCTCGAGGCGGTCCCGTCGCTGCTCGGTGCCGACGACGACTGGAGCGCCTTCGAGCCCCGACACCCGGTGCTCGTCGAGGCCCGCCGGCGGCACCCGCACGCGCGGCTGGGACGCACCGGGCTCGTGATGGAGTCGCTGGTGCCCTCGATCATCGAGCAGAAGGTCACCGGGCAGGAGGCCTTCGCCGGGTTCCGGATGCTGGTGCACCGCTACGGCGAGCGCGCGCCCGGCCCGGGCGCGGACCTGCGCCTGTGGGTGCAGCCCACGCCCGACCAGCTGCGCACGGTCCCCTCGTGGGAGTGGCTCAAGATGCACATCGACCCCGCCCGCTCGCGCACGATCGTGACCGCTGCTCGAGTCGCGGCCTCGCTCGAGCGCACCGCGAGCCTGCCCCCCGAGGAGGCCGAGCGACGGCTGCGCACGCTCCCGGGCCTGGGCGTGTGGACCTGCGCGGAGGTGCGCCAGCGGGCCTTCGGCGACCCCGACGCGGTGTCGTTCGGCGACTACCACGTCGCCAAGGACGTCGGGTGGGCGCTGACCGGCACCCCGTTCACCGACGACGAGATGGCGGCGTACCTCGAGCCGTGGCGCCCGCAGCGCGGCCGGGTGCCCACGCTGCTCGGTCTCGCCGGCCTGCACCGGCCCCGGCACGGCGCCCGGATGTCGCCGCGCACCCACCTGCCGGCCCGAGTCACCCGCACCTGAGCTACAGCAGGGGACGCAGGGGGGCGAGCACGAACTCGGTGAACTTGCGGTGCAGGTCGCGCGCCTCCCACTCGCCGATCGTGAGCTCGAGGCAGTTCGACTCGTCGAGGGCGAAGATCTCCTCCATCAGGCCGGCGAACCCGGGGTCGATGGCCTCGAGGTTGATCTCGTAGTTGCCGCTGAGGCTGAGCCGGTCGATGTTGGCGGTGCCCACGGTGGTCCAGGTGCCGTCGACCGTGGCGGTCTTGGCGTGCACCATCGCGTCGCGGAAGCGGAAGATCCGCACCCCCGCCTCCAGCAGCTGGGAGAAGTAGCCGCGCGAGATCCAGTCGGCCACGATGTGGTTCGACTTCAGCGGCACCAGCAGGCGTACGTCGACGCCGCGGCGCGCGGCGTCCTTCAGGGCGTCGACGAAGTCGGGGTCGGGCAGGAAGTAGGCGGTGGTCAGCCAGACGTTCCGGCTGGCGCGGTTGATCGCCTCGAGGTACATCGAGCGGATCGGGAACATCCACAGCCGCGGCACGTTGCGCTGGAAGCGGATGCGCGACTCCCAGGTCGACGCGGTCTCGAGCAGCAGCGGGCGCTCGCTGTGCCGCAGCCGGCGCCGCCGGTTGAGGTTCCAGAAGTCGGCGAAGGCGCGCTGCAGGTCCCACACGCCCGGACCGGTGATCCGCACGTGGGTGTCGCGCCACTCCTTCTCGTAGGCGTCACCGATGTTGTAGCCGCCCACGAAGCCGACCTCGCCGTCGACGACGAGGATCTTGCGGTGGTCGCGGCCGTAGCGGCGCAGGTCGAAGAAGCGCAGCCCGGCGGCGTACACGGGGTAGCGCAGCACCTTCATCGACCTGGGGAAGCGCTTGAACACGGGGGAGACCACGAGGTTCGCGAAGCCGTCGTAGATGCAGTAGACCTCGACGCCGCGCTCGGCGGCGTCGGCGAGGGCCCTCTTGAACCGCTCGCCGGTCGCGTCGCCCTTCCAGATGTAGGTCTCGAAGAAGACCTGGCGCCGGGCGCCCTCGATCGCGGCCAGCATGTCGGCGTAGAGGTCGTGGCCGTAGGTGTAGGTGGTCAGCGTGCCCTCACCGACGTCGACGGTGTGCGGGGGCATCGTCGGGAACGGCTTGGGCTTCTTGCCCCGGCGACGGTAGGAGTCGACCAGCGACATGGAGACGGCCAGGGCCAGCTGGACGCCCACGATCGCCAGGAAGGTGCGTCGGACCGCGCGCACCATGCGTTCGACGTTCGACGGTCCGATCAGGCTCACGGGGTCAACCTAGTGCCTCACCCCGTCGGTCGGCGGGCGGTGTCGGTGCCGGGTCGTAGGCTCGACCCATGCGCCCCGTCACAGATCTCGAGCGCCGGGTGGCGCCCTTCAAGGTCGTCTCCGACTACGAGCCTGCTGGTGACCAGCCGGCCGCCATCAAGGAGATCACCAAGAGGATCAACGGCGGCGAGCAGGACGTCGTGCTCCTCGGCGCCACCGGCACCGGCAAGACGGCCACCGTCGCCTGGGTCGCCGAGCAGGTCCAGCGCCCGCTGCTGGTGCTGCAGCCGAACAAGACGCTGGCCGCCCAGTTCGCCAACGAGCTGCGGATGCTCTTCCCCGACAACGCCGTCGAGTACTTCGTCTCCTACTACGACTACTACCAGCCCGAGGCCTACGTGCCTCAGACCGACACCTACATCGAGAAGGACTCCTCCATCAACGAGGAGGTGGAGCGGCTGCGGCACTCCGCGACCAACTCGCTGCTGACCCGGCGCGACGTGATCGTGGTCAGCACCGTGTCCTGCATCTACGGCCTGGGCACCCCGCAGGAGTACGTCGACCGGATGCTGCGGCTGCGGGTGGGGGAGGAGCGCGACCGCGACTCGATCCTGCGCCAGCTCGTCGAGATCCAGTACACGCGCAACGACATGTCCTTCACCCGGGGCACCTTCCGGGTCCGCGGCGACACCCTCGAGATCTTCCCGGTCTACGAGGAGCACGCGGTGCGCATCGAGTTCTTCGGTGACGAGATCGAGCGGCTGATGTCGCTGCACGCGGTCACCGGCGAGGTGATCACCGAGGACAACGAGCTCTACGTCTTCCCCGCGACCCACTACGTCGCCGGCCCCGAGCGGATGGAGCGCGCGATCCGCGGGATCGAGCTCGAGCTCGAGGAGCAGCTGGCGACCTTCGAGAAGCAGGGCAAGCTGCTCGAGGCCCAGCGGCTGCGGATGCGCACGACGTACGACGTCGAGATGATGCGGCAGGTCGGGTCCTGCTCAGGCATCGAGAACTACTCGATGCACATGGACGGGCGCAGCCGCGGCTCCGCGCCCAACTGCCTGCTCGACTACTTCCCCGAGGACTACCTCCTCGTCGTCGACGAGTCGCACGTCGCGGTGCCCCAGATCGGCGGCATGTACGAGGGCGACATGTCGCGCAAGCGCAACCTGGTCGACCACGGCTTCCGGCTGCCCAGCGCCATGGACAACCGGCCCCTGAAGTGGGAGGAGTTCGTCGAGCGGATCGGGCAGACGATCTACCTCTCCGCGACCCCCGGCGACTACGAGCTGGACAAGGCGGGCGGCTCGACGCCGCCGCACGTCGTCGAGCAGATCATCCGACCGACCGGCCTCATCGACCCCGAGGTCGTCGTCAAGCCGACCAAGGGCCAGATCGACGACCTGATCCACGAGATCCGCACCCGCGCCGAGAAGAACGAGCGGGTCCTGGTCACCACGCTGACCAAGAAGATGTCCGAGGACCTCACCGACTACCTGCTCGACGCCGGCATCCGGACCCGCTACCTGCACAGCGAGGTCGACACGCTCAAGCGCATCGAGCTGCTGCGCGACCTGCGGCTGGGCCAGTACGACGTGCTCGTCGGCATCAACCTCCTGCGCGAGGGCCTCGACCTCCCGGAGGTGTCGCTGGTCTCGATCCTCGACGCCGACAAGGAGGGCTTCCTGCGCTCGGACAAGTCGCTGATCCAGACGATCGGCCGCGCGGCGCGCAACGTGTCCGGCCAGGTGCACATGTACGCCGACAAGATCACCCGGTCGATGGAGGCCGCGATCGACGAGACCAACCGTCGTCGCGAGAAGCAGGTCGCCTACAACACCGCCCACGGCGTCGACCCGATGCCGCTGCGCAAGAAGATCGCCGACATCACCGAGATGCTGGCCCGCGAGGACGAGAGCACCCAGGCGCTGCTCGAGACCTGGGCCGGCACGGCGGCGAAGGGCCGTGCGGGCGGGGTCAAGGCCAAGCAGCCGGTGCCCGCGCTGACCAGCAAGGACGCCGGGATGCACGCCAAGGAGCTGGCCGGGATGCCCAGCGCCGACCTCGCGCAGCTCATCCAGGACCTCACCGACCAGATGCGCACCGCCGCCACGGAGCTGCAGTTCGAGCTCGCGGCCCGGCTGCGCGACGAGATCGAGGAGCTGAAGAAGGAGCTGCGCCAGATGATGGAGGCCACCAAGTAGCCGCAGGCTCAGTCGCGGTCGGCGGCCTTCATCGCCTGCCGGCTCACGGTCAGGCCCACCAGGCGCGAGATGACGAGGGCGACGTAGAGGACCCCGACGACCATCTCGACGGCGACGAAGGAGCGGGCGTGCGGCCCCATCGGCACCACATCGGAGAGCCCCACGCTGGTGAGCACCGAGAAGGACAGGTACAGCAGCTCGAACCAGGTCTGCCCGTCGGTGGAGGACCCGCCCGCGAACGACCCCGGCGAGAGCACCCCCACCGCCGAGTAGACGTAGGCGAAGCCCCAGGCCACCACCGTGAACGCCCCGCCGGTGGCGTACAGCTCGTCGCTGGTCACCCGGTCGTCGTGGAAGAGGTAGCGCACCATCGAGTACGACACGTAGAAGTAGAAGGGCGCGTGCAGCAGCGCGGAGACCAGCACCACCCAGGAGCTGCCCGGCGTGAAGGCCTCCACCACCGTGAACCCAGCAGCCGGGACCCCAAGCAGCAGGGCGACCCAGGTCAGCGCCGGGGTCCGGCGCACGGCGGTGAGCGCGGCGGCGACCACCACGATCTGCACCACCCCGAGCGCGGCGCGGCCCACGGTGCTGTCGTCGAGGAACGGGTAGGCCAGCACCGCCAGGGTCTGGGTGGCCAGCAGCACCGCCGAGGGGCGACGTCCGAGCAGACCGTCGGGTCGCGGGTCGCCGCTCGTCCGGTGTCTCATGAGCGCATGCTAGAGCGAGGGGAGAGGATGCAGTGGTGAGCACCGTGCGCGCGTCGCCGAGCCGCCGGGCCGTGCTGGTCTGGGCGGTGGCGCTGTCGCTGTACCTGCTCGCGGTCTTCCACCGCTCCTCCCTGGCGGTCGCGGGCCTCGTGGCGACCGAGCGGTTCGGGATCTCCGCCTCGCAGCTGGCGGTCTTCACCATGCTCCAGCTGCTCGTGTACGCCGCCATGCAGGTGCCGGTGGGTCTGCTCGTCGACCGCTACGGCCCGCGCAGCGTGCTGCTCAGCGGCGCCGTCATCCTGGCCGGCGCCCAGACCGCCTTTGCGTTCGCCGACTCCTACTCCGTGGCCCTGGTGGCCCGGTTCTTCGTCGGCATGGGCGACGCGCTGACCTTCATCTGCGTGCTGCGCCTGCTGGTCACCTGGTTCCCGGTGCGGCGGGTGCCGTTCTTCAGCCAGCTGACCGGCACCATCGGCCAGACCGGCGCGATCGCCGCCGCCGTGCCGATGACGTGGGCGCTGGGCCGGTGGGGCTGGACGCCGGCCTACCTCTTCACCGCCGGCGTGGGGGCCGCGCTCACGGTGCTGGCCCTGCTCGTGGTGGCCGACGCCCCGGGACGCCGCAACCTCCGCGGCGAGCTCATGTCGCCGGCGCGGGCCGCGGCCAGCCTGCGCGCCTCCTGGGCGCACCCGGGCACCCGGCTCGGGTTCTGGATGCACTTCAGCACCCAGTTCAGCGCCACCACGCTGACCCTCCTGTGGGGCTACCCCTTCTTCGTGCGCGGGGAGGGCCGCAGCCCTGCCGAGGCCGGCGTCCTGCTGACCCTCATCGTGGTGGCCGTGATCATCAGCGGCCCGGTGCTCGGTTGGCTGATCGGGCTGCACCCCTGGCACCGCTCCTCGATGGTGCTCGGCATCGTCGCCGCGATCGTGACGACCTGGACGCTCGTGCTCGCCTGGCCCGGCCCCGCGCCGCTGGCGCTGCTGGTGGTGCTGGCCCTCGTGTGCGGCGTCGGCGGCCCGGCCTCGATGATCGGCTTCGACGTCGCCCGCACCGCCAACCCGCCCGAGCGGATGGCGAGCTCCACCGGGATCATCAACGTCGGAGGGTTCTCGGCCAGCCTGGTCCTCGTCGTGGCCATCGGGCTGGTGCTCGACTGGCGCACCCCTGGCGGCGGCACCGACTACACCCCCGAGGCCTTCCGCTGGGCGATGAGCACGCAGTACGTCATCTGGGTGATCGGGCTGTCCCAGGTGGTCCGCTACCGGTTGCGGGCCCGCCGGGTCTTCGACCGGGCGGCTCTGGAAGCAGAGGGTCGAGGGTGACCCGCCGCGAGGTGGAGCACACGCCGGACGGGCGCTACATCGTCGTCGACGGACGCCGCTGGCGGGCCACGGACCCCGAGATCCCCGAGGACCGTCGCGACGAGCTCCAACGGATCCTGATGGCGTGGCGCCGCGACGTGCGGCGGACCAAGGGGACCGACGAGGAGGCCACGTCCCGGGCCGGGGTGCAGGCCGCCAAGCTCGCCCTCGGGGAGCGCGGCCAGCCGCCCTGGTGGGACCAGACGCTCGAGGAGCGACGGGCGCGCTGGCAGGCGCCGGTCAGCGCGCCCTCCGACGGACGCTCAGACGAGGGTTGACCACGCGACCAGGACCAGGACGTGAGCCACCAGGACGGCGAGGCCGGCGCGCCCCAGTGGCACGAGCGCCCGTCCCACCGTGGCCCGGAAGGGCACCCACCAGGCCGTGAGCACCGCCAGCGCCACCAGGCCCACCACCAGCACCGAGACGAGACGTCCCGCGGGCAGGTCGCGTCCCGGCCACCAGTCGACCCAGGGACTGGCCGCGGTGCCGTGGGTCGCGGCGGCGGTGGCGGCCACGGCCAGCGCGAGCACGCCGAGCGCCAGGGCGGCCCGGGCCCAGCGGGACCCCCAGCACCGCGCGAGCGCGGCGCGGTGGTGGCCCAGCACGAGCCCGTGCACGAAGACGACCTGCCAGACCAGGGGCGGGTACGCCGCGTCGAACTGCGCGTCGGTCCAGTCCGGCGACCCGAGCACACCCCAGGCGTAGGCGGCCCAGGAGGCGCCCAGCACCAGCCACCACAGCCGGCGGCGCAGCAGCCAGAGCACCACCGGGGCGACCAGGCTGAGCAGCGCCAGCAGGCCGAGGATGTTCAGCGACCACACGCCGGTCTCCAGCGCGAAGAGTCGCTGGACCGACGGCCACGGGGGCGGGTAGTCCAGCAGCGGGGCGGCGTCGGCGAAGAGGTCGATCCGCTCGCCGGCGGGGGTCGTCCAGGTGGTGACCGCCGCGGTGCGGAGCCCGGGGACGTAGGAGAGCCCGAGCACGAGCAGCGTGGTGGCCACGGCGGCGAACCACAGCACGGCCGCACGCCTCCAGAGCCGGGCGCCGGCGGCGACCTCACCGACGCGGGCGACGAGCGGGGCGTGGCCCACGGCGATCGCGGCACCGGAGAGCAGCACGAAGGCCTCGGGGCCGGTGGTGACACCCATCAGGTGGGCGACCGGGCCGCGACCGCCCGAGAGCACCTCGAGGTGCGCCAGGACGAGGACCACGAGCAGCCCGCCGCGCAGGGCGTCGAGGCGCTCGTCCCGACCGCCCGGGTCGTCGGCCGAGCCGCGCGCCGCCGACCACGACCAGCCCGGTCGCAGTCGTCGGGTCGCGAGCGCGACGAGCAGCAGCGCCAGCAGGCACCAGGACGCGATCACCAGCCCGCGGGCGGTCGGCAGGGGTTCCACGGCGGCCGCCCGGTCCGGGTCGGAGGTCTCGTCCGCCGGGGTCGGGTCGGTCGTCTGCTCCGGGACGTCGGTGATCGGGCCGAGGACGACCGTGCCCTCGAGGTCGGCCGCGAGGGCACGGGCCAGGTCGGTCGAGCGGGTCGCGCGCCAGTCCACCGTGCGTCCGTCGACCTCGGCCTCCGGTCGGCGCTGCTCCAGCCAGGCGATCCCGCGCAGCAGCGGGTAGTCGTCGAGCGACTCGAGCACCTGTCTCCACCACGTGCGCTTGATGTCGAGCTCGGGGTCGCCGGCCGGGTCGGGGAGCCAGACCGCGCCGGTCTCGACGAGGAGCGGGAGGTCGTGGCGCTCGGCGAACCGCTCGTAGAAGGGGGAGCGGCCCCGGCCGCGGCCGTAGCCGAACTCCTCCTCCAGACGGGCCCGGAACGCTCCGGCCTCGGGCTCGACGTCGCTGTCGAAGCCGATGCTGCGCTCCTCCTCGCCCCGGGCGCCGCCCTGGACGGGGTCGAGGTCGTTGTCCTGGCGGCCGCGGTCGATGCCGAAGTGGTAGAGGGTGAGCCCCACCCAGTCCACGGCGTCCGGTCCGGGCCAGTAGGGCCCGTAGGGGTCGTCCCGGCCGTCGAGCCGACCGTTGCCGTCGGTGTCCAGCGCGTCCGAGGCCGAGGCGCGGTCGGGGTCCACGTCGCCGTAGGCGGCCCCGTAGGGGTAGCCGGCGCCGTAGACGGGGGACCAGACGGTCTGGGCCTCGGGCGTGGAGGTGTGCAGCACGTCGGCCACGGTGCGGAAGGCGTCGACGAAGGCACCCGGCTGCTGGCCCCAGGCGTACCAGGTGCCGTTCATCTCCGGGGCGAAGCGGACCAGGAAGGTGGTGCCGAGCTCGTCGTGGAGAGCGCCCAGGCGCTCGGCCAGCGCCTCCGCGTGGCTCGGGTCGAGGTCGCGGAGCGGCACCGACGGTTCGAGGCTGAGGACCGCGACCGCCCCCTGCGGCGCCAGCTGCCGGACGAAGCCCTCCAGGAAGGCGCCCGAGCGCTCGGTCACCGGGTACTCGACGCGCTGCTCGTACAGCGAGGGGGTCAGCCCCAGCCGGTCGCGGTACGCCGCAGCGCTGTCGTCGCTCCAGTCGAGCCCGGGGCCGAACAGCGGGGGACCGGCTGCCGGCAGCTCGAGGACGCCGTCGTCGTCCGCGTGCGCCGCTGCGGGGAGCAGCGACAGGAGGACCCCGGCCAGGACGACCAGCGCCAGGCTCCGCCACCGGCGGGGACTCACTCCCGGACGCCGTAGCGGGACAGCAGGTGCCAGTGGTTGATACCGCCGTCGCGGGAGTAGTCGAGGGCGTCGAGGGCCGCCGCCGCCATGGCCAGACCGCGACCGGACTCGGCCAGCTCGTCGGGCATGGCGGCACCTTCGAGGTCGAGCGACATCGGCATCCCGTTGTCGCTCAGCGAGGCCAGCATCCGGGTCGGGGTGAGCGCCACGGTGATGGCGAAGCGTCGGGACTCGCCGGGCCCGTGCGTGCTCGCGGAGTCCGCGCGGTAGGCGTGCTCGACGATGTTGGACAGGATCTCGATCACCGACATCTCGAACCGCATCCGGGGCACGTCCTCGATGTCGGGACGCGCGGCGAAGAGGTGCTCGAACATCGCGTGCACCAGCTCGAGGATCTCGGGGGTGGCCGGGGCGGAGAGCTCGAGGCGCTCGTCGAGCTGCTCGAGCGGCAGCTCGTCAGTGGTCCGCGGGTCGGGCTCAGTCATCGAAGGCGTCCTCGACGCTGTCCCGGGCACGCAGCACCCGGTCGAGGTTGGTGAGCTCGAAGACGCTGCTCACGGCCGGCGTGGGGCGGGCGATGCGGAGGTCGCCCCCGGCCTGCCTGGCGGCCTTGAGCCCCCCGATGAGAGCACCGAGCCCCGAGGAGTCGAGGAACGTGGTCTCCGCCAGGTCGACCACGATGCGCGCCGTGCCCGCCGCCACCAGCTCGGACAGGACGTCCTTGAGGCGCCGGGCGGCGACCATGTTGAGGCGTCCCTGGGGGACGACCACCCCCACACCGTCGGCCCGGGTGTGGACTGCGAACTCGATCATGCTGCTCCTTCGAGAGTGGTCGTCGGCACGAACCCGCGGTAGCGGGCGGCGCGGATGATGATGGAGAAGATGGCCAGGTCGAACACGACCCAGACCATGTTGAAGAGGCTGCCCAGGGGATCGGCCTGCCCGACGGCGATGCGCACGGCGCCGACGACGATCGCGACGACCAGCAGGCCGATGGCCCACAGCTGTGGTCGCACCAGGTGCCAGGCGGGTCCGGTGTCGGCCTGCTTCGTCTTGGGGGTCACGGCGAAGTCGAGGTCGCGGTGCAGGAAGACGTTGCCGAAGGCCGAGGTGAAGGACTTGATCCACACCGGGAAGAGCGCCAGCGAGTACTGCTGGCCGCGCCACGTGGGTCGACCGTCGGCCACGATGAGGAACAGCAGCTGGTTGACGACCAGGAACGGCACCAGGCGCACGAAGAAGTCGGTCGAGAGCGCCTGCACGGGGAGCACCCCGATCGTGAGGTAGATGACCGGAGCCGCGATGTAGACCAGGGCCGCGAACCCCGAGAGGTAGCTCCACATCGTGGAGAAGTACATGAGGCGCTGGGGGATGCTCAGGCCCTTCTGCACCAGGGGGTTCTCCCGGAACATGACCTGCACCGTGCCCTGCGCCCACCGCAGCCGCTGGACCAGCATGGTCTGCAGGTCCTCGGGCGCGAGGCCCTTGGCCAGCACCTCGTCGTGGTAGACGCTGCGCCAGCCCATCGTGTGCAGGCGCATGCACGTGGCCATGTCCTCGGTCACCGAGATGGTCGCCAGCGGCATGATCGGCTGGGCCTCGCCGGTGCGGTCGACGTCCAGCGCCCGCACCAGGGCCTCCACGGTCTCGACCGCTCCGAGCGGTGACATCTCGCGGCCGGCGAGGCGCGTCAGCGTCGCCTCGTCGACGGTGGCGAGGCTGAGGTCGGGGTCGTGGGCGATGCCGTCGAGCTCGGCGATCACGGCCAGGTCGGCCTGCAGCGTCTCGAGGTCGGCGGCGACCAGGCGGGTCCGCACCCCCTCCACCCGGCGCTGGAAGCGGTAGGTGACGTCGAAGAGCGGGACGCCCCGGGCCAGCTCGCGGCGGGCCCGGCCGATGTCGGCCTCGATCTCGTCGAGGGCCCCACGCACCTCGTGCTCGTCGGCCCCCAGCTGGCGTCGTGCCGCCCGTACGACGGAGCGCGAGGTGCGCAGGGCCCGCTTGACGCCGACCTCGACCTCACCCACGTAGCGCGAGATGCCCAGCTGCATCAGCGCCTCGCGCCGGATGATGGCGTTGGACCCGCAGAAGAACGCGGAGTTCCAGCCGTCCTTGCCCTGCTGGATGGGCCCGTAGAAGAGCGGCGCCTGGCTGCCCAGCGGATCGTGCTCGGGCACGTTGACGAACCACTGGGGCGTCTGGACCAGCGCCACCTTCTCGTCCTCGAAGTAGCCCAGGGTGTGGTCCAGGATCTCGGGGAGCGGGACCTGGTCGGCGTCGAGGATGAGCAGGAACTCGCCGTCGGTCGCGAGCAGGGCGTTGTTGAGGTTGCCGGCCTTGGCGTGCCGGGGCATCCCGTCCCAGTCCGAGGACCGCGTCAGCCAGCCGATCCCCAGGGACTCCGCGGCCTCGCGCATCTCGGGCCGGTTGCCGTCGTCGAGGATCCAGGTCCGGTGCGGATAGGTGATGGCCTTCGCCGCACGGGCGGTCTCCATGACGAGCTCGATCGGCTCGTTGTAGGTGGCGATGAAGACGTCCACGGTGCGGTCCGGGACGGGCGGCGGAGCCTCGCCACGCTCGCGGAGGCGCCACATCCCCATCCCGAAGAGCAGGGAGTCGATGAGGCTGTAGGTCTCGGCGAGGACGAGCGGGACCGCGATCCACCAGGCCGACCAGCTGACCGAGAACAACCACCGCCAGGCGACGTAGTTGACACCGAGCAGGGCGGTGGCCACGACGACGACACGGATCAGTGCCAGACGCCGGGTCACCCGGCCGCGTCCAGGGCGGAGCCGAAGACCGCCACGGCGGTGATGTCGTCGAGCGGCGTCTCCTCCGTGGCGAGCCGGGTGATGGCGGCCAGGCAGCCGGCCAGGTCGTCGGCCCCGGCCACGATCGCCGCGATCGGCTCCCACCAGCGCTGTGGGTCCGGGACCAGGTCGAGGAGACCGTCGCTGAACACCAGCAGGCGGTCCCCGGCCTCCAGGGACCGCTCGTGCTCGCTCCAGTGGTCGTCGGGCAGCACGCCCAGGGGTCGGTCCTCGCCGTCGAGGCGCTCGACCGCCCCGCCGGCGCGCACCAGCAGCGCGAGTCCGGAGCCGGCGTCGACGTAGCGCACCATCCCGGTCCGCGCGTCGAGAGCGAGCTCGAAGAGGGTCAGGAACGACTCGGCCGCCTCGAGGTCGGGCAGGAGGTTGCGGGCGACCTGGGTGACGGTGATCCCCAGGTCGACCCCGGCGGCGACGGCGGCGTCGGTCCCGCGCAGGGCCGTGCGCGCCCCGGCGCCGATCAGGGCCGCGCCGGTGCCCTTGCCCATCACGTCCCCGAGGCTCAGGTGCAGCACGTCGTCGGTGACCGTGTAGTCGTAGAAGTCGCCGCCGACGGCGAGCGCCGGCATGCACACGCCGGCCGCCTCCCAGCCGCCGACGCGCACCGGGGCCGAGGGCAGGAGCGAGGCCTGCACCCGCCGGGCCTGGGACATCTCGGTGGAGGCGACGAGCTCCCGCTCCGCCCACGCGGCCAGGTCCTCGAACATCTCCATCTCGTCGTCGTCGACGTCGCGCGGGGCGGTGTCGAAGACGCAGAACGTGGCGACCGGGGTCCCGGCCGGGTCTCTCAGGGTCCGCCCGAGGTAGAACCGGACGCCCCCGTGGCGGACGACGTCGAGGTCGGCGAAGCGCGGCACGGCCGCGGTGTCGCGCACCACCATCGTGTCGTCCCGGTCGATCGTCACGGCGCAGAAGGTCTCGGTGCGCGCCACCGGTGCGGCCGACAGTCCCTGGGTCGAGGGGAACCAGGCCTGGTCGTGGTCGAGGACGGTGACCGCGGCCATCGGGACCCCGAGCCCGAGCCGGGCGAGGCGGGTGATGCGGTCCAGGCGCGGGTGCTGCAGCCCCGGCACCAGGCCGAGGCTGTCGACGGCGCGCTGGCGCTGCGCCTCGGTGGCGGACGTGTCGTGCTCTGGCATCGGGGGGTTCCTGGCTCGTCTCGTCCGTCTGTCGTACCGCCGGGCGGTAGCCCCCCTGGCGTCACGATAGGTGCTGTGGGGCGGCTCCACCCGGCAAACACGGCCGAGGTGCCCGACGTTCTGGAGTCGGGATAACCTGGCGCGCGTCGTGGGGGGACGGCTCCGCACCTGCCGGGGGACCGGCACCAGCAGCCTTGCAGGAGGCACCGAGTGACCGCGCACCGAGCCCTCGTCGTCGACGACGACCCCGACATCCGCGACCTCGTGGTGATGGTCCTCGAGGGGATCGGGCTCACGGTCGACACAGCCGCGACCGGTGCCGAGGCGGTCGCTGCGGCCCGCGCGGTCGCCCCCGACCTCATCACCCTCGACCTCACGCTCCCGGATGCCGACGGCACCGACGTGTGCCGCGAGCTGCGGGAGTTCACCGACGCCTACATCGTGATGATCACGGGCCGCGACTCCGAGATCGACCGCCTGGTCGGCCTGGAGGTGGGCGCCGACGAGTACCTCGCCAAGCCGTTCTCGCCGCGGGAGCTGCGGGCCCGCGCCGTGGCGATGCTGCGGCGCCCCCGGCTGGGCGCCACGGCCCCGACGCTCGAGATCCCCGGCGGGCTCGTCGTGGACGGGCCCACCGGCCTGGTGCACCTCGACGACGAGCTCGTCCCGCTGACCCCCACCGAGGTCCAGCTGCTCTCCACGTTGGCGTCCCGGCCCGGGAGGGCCTGGCCGCGGGCCGAGCTGGCGAGCGCGGTCTGGGGCGAGGACTTCATCGAGTCCGACTTCCTGGTCGACGTCCAGGTCGCCGGCCTGCGCCGCAAGCTGCGCACCGCCGGGGGTCGTGAGTGGGTCCGCGCCGTGGACGGGGTGGCCTACCTGCTGGAGCCGCCGGCCGGGTCCGCCGATGTCGTGGAAGGCCGCACGTAGGACGACCCCGCGCCCTAGCCTCCTGTCCAGGCACCGAGCACCGTCGTTGCCAGAAACAGGAACACGTTCTAGTGTGACGTCGCCGTCATACTCGGGGAGGTGCAGGGTGGCGTTCTCAGTCGTGTCCGTCATCCGTGGACCCGGGGAGCTGGCCGCGATGACCGTCGAGGTCGTCAAGCGCATCTTCACCACCCCGTTCCAGACGCGGGAGTTCATCGAGCAGGCGTGGTTCATCACCAGCGTCACGCTGATGCCGACGATCCTGGTCTCGATCCCGTTCGGTGCGGTGATCTCGCTGCAGGTCGGCAACCTCACCGGTCAGCTCGGCGCCCAGTCCTTCGCCGGCGCCACCGCGGTGCTGGCGGTGGTGCGTGAGGCCGCGCCCATCGCCGCGGCGCTGATCATCGCCGGAGCCGCGGGCTCGGCCATCTGCTCCGACCTCGGTGCCCGCAAGATCCGCGAGGAGATCGACGCGATGGAGGTCCTCGGCGTCGACCCGATCGCGCGCCTGGTCGTGCCGCGGGTGCTGGCGACGATGTTCGTCGCGCTGATGATCATCGGCCTGGTCATCGGGGCCGGCATCAGCGGCGGCTACTTCTTCACCGTGATCGTGCAGGGCGGCTCGGCCGGGGCGTTCCTGTCGTCCTTCACCGCGCTGGCCACCCTCAACGACCTGTACATCGCCATCGTCAAGGCCGTCGTCTTCGGCGGCATGGCGGCGATCGTCGGCGCCTACAAGGGGCTCAACGCGGGCGGCGGGCCGAGCGGGGTCGGGCGCGCGGTGAACGAGTCGGTGATCGTCGCGTTCATGCTGCTGTTCTTCGTCAACGCGGTGATCACGGCCATCTACTTCCAAGTCGTTCCACCCCCGGGGCTGTGATGGCCAGCATCGGTTCGATCGCAGGAGCAGTGGTCAGCGGACGTCGCAAGGCGCTCGAGCAGTACGGCGACCAGCTGCTGTTCTACGTCAAGGCACTCGCCTGGACCCCGCGCGCCATCCGGCGCTACCCGCGCGAGATCACCAACACCCTGGCCGAGATCACCTTCGGTGCGGGCGGGCTGACGTTCATCGCCGGGACCGTCGGGGTGATCGCCTTCCTCGCGTTCTTCGCCGGCACCGAGGTCGGCATCCAGGGCTACGCCTCGTTGAGCCAGCTCGGCGTGGCCAAGTTCAGCGCCTTCATCTCCGCCTACTTCAACACCCGCGAGGTCGCGCCGCTGATCTCCGCGATCGCCCTGGCCGCGACGGTGGGCTGCGGCTACACCGCCCGCCTGGGCGCCATGCGGATCTCGGAGGAGATCGACGCGCTCGAGGTGATGGCGGTCCCGTCGCTGCCGTTCCTGGTCACCACCCGCATGATCGCGGCGTTCATCGCCGTCATCCCGCTCTACGTGGTGGCGCTGAGCGCTTCCTACCTCGCGCCCCGGCTGATCACGACGATGATCTACGGGCAGTCCGCGGGCACCTACGACCACTACTTCCTGCAGTTCCTGCCGCCCATCGACATGCTGTGGTCGTTCTTCAAGCTGCTGGTCCTGGCGACCGCGATCATCCTCATCCACTGCTACTACGGCTACACCGCATCCGGCGGACCGGCGGGTGTGGGCATGGCCGTGGGCCGGGCGATCCGCACCAGCATCGTCACGGTGGTCGTCGCCGACTTCTTCCTCTCCTTCGCCATCTGGGGATCGACCACGACCGTGCGGATCACGGGGTGACGACGTGCTGATCAACATCCACCACGACTCCCCGGCCGAGCACCGACGGCTGCTGGTGGCCGGCGTGGTCTTCCTGACCTCGATCGCGCTCCTCGTCTGGCTCTGCATCGCGGTCTACCTCAAGGTCTTCGAGCCCACCACCACGGTGGTCCTCGAGGCCGAGCGGGCGGGGCTGCAGCTCACGAAGTTCGGCGACGTCCGGGTCAACGGCGCGCTCGTCGGCCAGGTGCGTGGCATCGACCAGGACGGCGAGAAGGCGCTCATCACCCTGGGGCTGCGACCGGAGGCCGCTGAGGAGATCCCCGAGGACGTGCGGGCCGAGATCCTGCCCACCACCCTGTTCGGCCAGAAGTACGTCGCCCTCGTGATCCCGCGGGACGCCTCGGACACCGCGATCCAGGACGGCGACGTGGTGCCCGCGGACCGGGTGAGGACGAACGTCGAGCTCGACCGCATCCTGGGCGACCTCTTCCCACTGCTGAGGTCGGTGCGCCCGGCCGACCTCAACGCCACGCTCAACGCGTTGTCCACCGCTCTCGAGGGCCGCGGCGACCAGGCCGGCGAGACCCTGGACGAGCTCGGCGGCTACCTCGACGAGATCTCGGGCTCGCTGCCGACGCTGCGCCGGAACCTCGCCCTGCTCGCCGACGTCGCCGACGTCTACGACGACGCGGCACCCGACCTCATCGACGTGCTCGGCAACCTCACGGTGACCAGCAAGACCGTCATCGAGAAGCAGCAGGACCTCGAGACCTTCTTCTCCGACGTCCAGGGCCTGGCCGACGTCTCCACCCGGGTGCTCGAGGACAACCGCAACGACCTGATCGCCGTCGGCCAGGTCACCGCCCCGGTGCTCAAGCTGCTCGCGGTCTACTCACCGCAGCTGCCGTGCCTGCTGCGCGGCGCCACGAGGTACGACCCGCTGCTCTCGCGCTCCTTCGAGGGCAACGAGGTCAAGCAGTACGTCGAGCTGGGTGCGGCCCAGTACCGCGCCTACGACGAGCGGGACCTGCCGGAGTACGGCGAGGTCGGCCGCGGACCGTGGTGCCTGGGCCTGCCCGACCCACCGGTCCCGATCCCGCCGCAGCCGCTGCGCGACGGCAGCGACCAGGACTCCCGACCGCCCTCCAGCAAGCTGCCCGGCTCCGCGAGCGGGGTCAGCAGCGGGTACGCCGGCACCGCGGGCGACCGCGCTGTCGTCAACGCGCTGCTCGCCGGGCGCAGCGGACGCAGCGCCGACAGGTACGGCTCGCTGGGCTCGCTGTTCTACGGCCCCGTCGTGCGCGGTTCCGCCACCGAGGGGGGAGGTGCTCGATGAGCCGGTCGCGCAACGCCTCCACGATCGCCGCCGCGGTCAAGCTCGGCATCTTCACCGTCATCTCGGTGCTGGTCACGGGCCTGCTCGCCGCGATCATGGGCAACATCGGCTTCGGGTCGGGGACGGAGTACCAGGCCGTCTTCACCACCGCCTCGATGCTCGACAAGGGTGACGACGTGCGGATCGCCGGCGTCAACGTCGGGGAGGTCAAGAAGGTCGAGCACCAGGACCGCGACCACGCGCTGGTGACCTTCCGGATCAAGTCGGACGTCGAGCTGACGACCGTCTCGCGCGCGGAGATCCGCTTCCTCAACCTCGTCGGGGACCGGTACCTCGCCCTCGAGGAGGGGCGCGGGGCCGAGGACGCCGCGGCGCTGGATCCCGACGAGCCGATCCCGACGTCGCGCACCAGCCCGGCCCTGGACCTCACCACCCTCTTCAACGGGTTCAAGCCGCTCTTCCAGGCCCTGCAGCCCGACCAGGTCAACGAGCTGAGCCTCAACCTCGTGCAGGTGCTCCAGGGCGAGGGGGGCACGGTCGCCGGACTGCTGAGCCGGACCGCGTCGCTGACCAGCACCCTGGCCGACCGTGACGAGCTCATCGGGCGGGTCGTGTCGAACCTCGACGAGACGATGACGACGGTGAGCTCGCGCTCGACCCAGCTGACCCGCCTGGTGCTGGAGCTGAAGGGGTGGATGAGCGACCTGGCCAAGGACCGCAAGCTGATCGGCTCCTCGTTCGCCAACATCTCCGAGCTCACCGAGGTGGTCGCCGACCTGCTCACCGAGGCCCGACCGGTGGTCAAGGCCGACATCGCCGAGCTGCGGGCCCTGGCCGCGCTGCTGAACAAGCAGGAGAACCGCGAGGTGCTCGTGGAGCTCGTCGACCGGCTGCCCGAGTCGATGACCGACCAGACCCGGACCGGCACCTACGGCAGCTGGTACAACTACTACCTCTGCGGCTTCAACGGGCGGATCAGCCTGCCCGAGCTGGAGAACGTGCCCGGTCTCAAGCAGCTGCTCGCGCAGCTGAACAACCTGGACTTCCGCTCCACGGCGCCGAGGTGCAGCTGATGAGGCGCTACAGCGACGCGCAGATCCTGCGACTCGGGGCGATGACCGTCGTGCTGATGATGGTCGTGATGGCCGCGGCCTTCAACCTGTCCAAGTTCCCCGGCTTCGGCGGCAGCTCCTACCAGGCGCTGTTCTCCGACGCCAGCGGCCTGCACCGAGGCAACATGGTCCAGGTCGCCGGCATCCGCTCCGGCCGCGTCCAGGCCGTCGAGCTGCAGGGCGACCAGGTGCTGGTCACCTTCGAGGTCGAGAACGGGGTCGACTTCGGCGAGGACAGCCGTGCCTCGGTCGAGGTGCTCAACCTGCTGGGGGAGAAGTACCTCGAGCTCGTCCCGGCCGGTTCCGGTCAGCTCGCCCAGGACGACGTCATCCCGCTCGAGCGCACCCAGTCGGCCTACGACATCGTCGGCGTGTTCGGGGACCTGACGACCACCACCGAGGACATCGACACCGAGCGGCTGACCAAGGCCCTCGACGTCGTGGCCGACACCGTCGACTCCGCCGCCCCTGAGATCGGGGAGAGCTTCGACGGCATCGCCCGGCTCAGCCGCTCCGTCGCCTCGCGCGACGAGGAGATCCGCGCCCTGCTCGCGTCGTCGAAGGAGGTCAGCGGCCTGCTCGCCGACCGCAGCGACGACCTCGTCGACCTGATGGGCAGCAGCGACCTGGTCTTCCAGGAGGTCCGGGCCCGCAAGCAGGCCATCCACCGGCTGCTCGTCAACGCGCGCCGGCTCGCCGTCCAGCTCGAGGGGGTCGCGCGGGACAACCAGCGCCAGATCGGGCCCGCGCTCGCCGAGGTCGAGGAGCTGCTCGACCTGCTGATCGAGAAGGAGAAGGGGCTCAAGGACACGCTCGCGGCGCTGGGGCCCTACGTCTCGATCCTCGGCAACATCATCGGCACCGGCCCCTGGTTCGACGCCTACGTCGTCAACCTGGCCGCGATCCCCACCGGTGAGTTCGTCCCGACCAGGTTGGAGGACTGACATGGACCGCCTCCTCGCGCGCGGACCGGCTGTCGTCGTGGTCCTGCTGCTGCTCGCGGGCTCGTTCCTCGCGTTGCGCGGCGGCGACGAGACCAAGCAGGTCACGGCGCACTTCCCCCGGGCGGTGAGCGTCTACGTCGGCACCGACGTGCGGATCCTCGGCGTCAACGTCGGCGAGGTGACCGCCGTGGTCCCCGACGGCGAGGCCGTGCGCGTCGAGATGGAGTACGACGGCGACGTCGACGTCCCCGACGACGCCCAGGCCGTGGTCGTCACGCCCACCCTGGTGGCCGACCGCTTCGTGCAGCTGACCCCGGCCTACACCGAGGGGGAGGTGATGGCCGACGGCGCCGAGATCGAGCTGCCCGACACCGGCGTGCCGGTCGAGCTGGACCGCATCTACGCGAGCCTGCGCGACCTCTCCACGGCGCTGGGTCCCGACGGCGCCAACGCCGACGGCACCCTGGACAACCTGCTCCGGGCCAGCTCCGAGGCGCTCGAGGGCCAGGGTGAGGCCGGCAACGACATGATCAACGAGCTCTCGCGAGCCGCCGAGACCTTCGGGGAAGGCAGCGGCGACCTCTTCGAGACCGTCAGCGCCCTCGCGGTCTTCACCGACACCCTCGCCAGGAACGACCGGCTGGTCCGCGCGTTCGTCCGCGACCTCGCCGGGGTCTCCGCCGACCTCGAGGAGGAGCGCGAGGAGCTGGGCGCCGCACTGACCTCGGTGTCGAGCGCGGTCGGGACGGTCGAGAAGTTCGTCCGGGAGAACCGGACCGCCCTCGTGGGCGACGTCGAGAAGCTGACCCGCACCGTCAAGACGATCGCCTCCGAGCGTGAGTCCATCGACCAGGCGCTCACCTCCGCCCCGGTCTCCATCGGCAACCTGGCGCTGGCCTTCAACAACGAGACGGGCTCGATCGGCTCGCGCATCGGCGTCTCCGGCAACGTGTGGGACGCCGACGGCTTCCTGTGCTCGGTGGTGCAGCAGTCCGCCCTGCCCCGGGTGAGCAAGAACCTGGCCTGCACCCTCTTCGAGGCGATCCTCGAGCCGATCACCAGCCCGGTGCCCACGCTGCCGCCGGAGCAGCGGGCACAGGACCCGGCTGCCCGCCGGCAGGGCGGACCGGACAGGTCCCGCCCCGACCAGGCGCGCTACGTGTCCGACCCCGGCGCCTCGCTGGCCGACCTCCTGGGAGGCCGACGATGAGGGCGGTACGACTGCTGGCCGGCGCCCTCGCAGGCGCGCTGCTGCTCACGGCGTGCGACTTCGACGGCGCCTACGACCTCCCGCTGCCGGGCTCCCCGGTCGACGCCGACTCCTCGTTCGAGGTGCGCGCCCAGTTCGACGACGTGCTCAGCGTGGTGCCGCGCTCGCCGGTCAAGGTCGACGACGTGACCGTCGGCGAGGTCGTCGACATCGAGCGCGACGGCTGGACGGCCCTGGTCACGCTGCGGGTGCGCGACGACGTGGTGCTGCCCGACAACGCCCTGGCCGACATCCGCCAGGTCAGCCTCCTGGGCGAGAAGTACGTCGCGCTCCTCGAGCCCACCGACACGCAGCCCACCGGGCGCCTGGGCGACGGCGACGACATCGTGCTGGCCGACACCGGGCGCAACCCGGAGGTCGAGGAGGTGCTCGGGGCCCTGTCGTACCTGCTCAGCGGCGGCGGCGTCGCCCAGCTCGGCACGATCACTCACGAGCTCAACAACGTCATGTCCGGCCGCACCGGAGACCTCAGGACGCTCCTCGGCGACCTGGAGGACGTGGTGGGGACCCTGGACGACCAGAAGGCCGAGATCATCGGCGCCATGGAGTCGCTGGCCAACCTCACCGCCACGCTCAACAAGGAGAAGCGGACCATCACCGGCGCCCTCGACGTGGCCGGCCCGGCTGTCGAGGTGCTCGCCGACCAGCACGACGAGCTGGTGGGCATGCTGCGCTCCCTCGACGAGCTCGGCGAGGTCGGCACCGAGGTGATCGGGGCCAGCAAGGACGACATCCTCGCCTCGCTGCGCTCGCTGCGCCCGGTCCTCGACAAGCTCACCGAGGCCGGCGACGCGCTGGCCCCGGGCCTCAACCTCCTGGTCAGCTTCCCGTTCCCCAAGGAGGCGTCCGAGATCGTCAAGGGCGACTACGCCAACACCTCCATCCGTCTCGACATCAGCCTCGAGAACCTCGTCCCCGGTGGTGGGCTGCTCCCGCCCGTCGACCTGCCCGACCCGCTCGAGACCGTCGGTGCGGTGCTGACCTGCCTGCAGTCGGGCGCCCTGACCTCGAAGGCCTGCCTGAAGGTGCTCAAGGACGCCGACCTGCTCCAGCAGCTCAAGAAGAAGTGCACGCGGCCCGCGCACGAGGAGAAGCCGGTCTGCCGGATCCTCAACCAGCTCCCCGACGTGCCCGGGCTGCCCGACCTCCCCGGCATCCTCGACGACCTGCTGCCCGGTCTGCCCGGCATCCTGGGCGGGGGTCGTGCCGACGCCGACCGGTCCCACGACCTCGCCGACCTGCTGGGCGGGCGAGCATGACCCGGGGCGTGAAGATCCGGCTGCTGGCCTTCGTCGTCCTCAGCGCCGTCGGCATCGTGTACATCTCCGCCAACTACCTCGGTCTCGTCGACCGGGTGCTCGGCCGGGGCATCACGGTGCAGGCCACCCTGCCGTCCTCCGGCGGTCTCTTCGAGGGCAGCGAGGTGACCTACCGCGGGGTCAAGATCGGCAAGGTCGCGAAGATGCGACCCACCCGCGAGGGGGTCACGCTCGACCTGGCGCTCGTGGACGGCACCGAGCTCCCGCTGGACTCGCCGATGTTCGTGCACAACCTGTCGGCGGTGGGGGAGCAGTACCTCGACTTCGAGCCGGCCGACGACCGGGGACCCTACGCGGCGGCCGGCGACGTCCTCGAGGGCTCGGCCGAGTCGATGCCGGTCGACGAGGCCGACCTCCTCGTCGAGCTGGACCAGTTCGTCTCCAGCGTCGACGGCGACCACCTGCGCACCTTCGTCTCCGAGCTGGGCGACCTCTTCGCCGACACCGGGGTGCCGCTCCAGCGGCTGCTCGACAACGGTCAGCGCTTCATCTCCGAGGCGGCAGAGCACACCGACGAGACCATCCGCCTGCTCGACACCGGCCTGGTCGTGCTGCGCACCCAGCAGGGCCAGCAGGAGAACATCCGCTCCTTCTCCCGCGACCTCTCGCTGCTCACCCGGACCCTGCGGCGCAGCGACGAGCCGCTGCGCGAGGTCCTGCAGGGCACCCCCGGCACCGCCCGCGAGGTGCAGGCGCTGCTCGAGGACCTCGAGCCGACGCTGCCGGTGCTGCTGGGCAACGCCATCTCGCTCAACCAGGTCGTGGTCTCGCACCTCGCGGGCGTCGAGCAGCTGCTCGTCACCTACCCGCGCGTGATCTCGTCGGGCTTCACCGGCACCCCGCCCGACGGCTACGGGCATGTCAACCTGCAGCTGGACTACTCCGTGCCGCCGTGCACCGAGGGGTTCCGCCCGCCCAGCACGTGGCGGCGCGGGGACCAGCTCAGCGACGGTCCGATCTTCCCGGCGCGGTGCGAGGCGGGACCGCCGTACGGCATGCGTGGTCCGAAGTACTCCCCGGACGCCCGGGAGGGCGCAGGCAGCTCCGGGCGGGCGCTGCGCAGCAGCTACGATCCGGTCACCGGCGAGATCGCCGGTGCCGTGGACCGGGACGGGAACCCGGTGCGGTTCGAGGACCAGGGTGACCTGTCGGTCCTCGGCGGGGACGCCTGGAAGTGGCTCCTGGTGGGGCCGGTGAGGGGTCGGTGAGATTGATGGACATGACCGACGGGCGCCCCGTCAACCGCACCGTCAACGTGGTGCTCTACCTCAGCGTGATGCTGCTCGCGGCGACCGCCGTGGTGCTGGGCGTGCAGATCGCCCAGGACGCCGGGCGCAGCGGAGCCTCGGGTGCCGAGGGAGCCCCGGAGCAGTACGCCGCCGTGCTCAGCGCCGCCCGCGAGGAGGCGGAGGCGTTCATCAACATCCGCTACGACGACGCGGAGGCGAGCATCGAGAAGGTCGCCTCCGGTGCCACGGGCGAGTTCCGCAAGCAGTACGACGAGTCGACCAAGGGGGTCCGCAAGGTGCTGCGGCAGAACAGGTCGATCATGGCCGGCGAGGTGCTGTGGGCCGGCGTCGTGGCCGCCGACGACGACTCCGCGACGGTGATCGCGGCCACCACGGGCACCGTCTCCAACGTCCAGACCGAGAACGAGCCCGTCGCCCGGGCCTTCCGCCTGCGTCTCGAGCTGGTGCTCGAGGACGGGCGCTGGTTGACCCACGACCTCCAGTTCGTGGCCTGAGGCATGGCCCAGCGACCCCGGCAGCCCCGGGCCCCCCGGTCCCCGCGTCCCGGCAGCTCACGCACCGGCGCCCCCCGGCCGCGCCGCCTGGCCGGCAGCGGCCCGCACGGGCCCGTCGACGAGGCGGCGCCCGAGCCCGCACCCGAGCGCGCGCCCGAGTCCGCATCGGTTCCCGGCGCCGAACCGGCCTCGGCCTCGCTGTTCGCGTCCTCGCGAGCGACCCGGTGGCTGGTGGTGGCCTTCGTGGTGCTGCTGGTCGCGGTCCCGGCCGAGTTCGTCTACTGGCAGTACTTCTCCGACTCGTCGGCCTCCTCCGACGCGCCGAGCGACGCGCAGCCCGTGAGCGTGCCGCAGTCGGAGTTCCGCCCCGGCGTGGAGGCGGCCGCGCAGAGCGCCGAGGTGATCCTCGGCTCGAGCCACGAGTCCTACGACGAGGGCATCGAGGACGCCACAGCGCTGATGACCGCGGACTTCGCCGAGCAGTACGTCGAGACCAAGGAGGACGTGCGCGAGGAGTTCATCGACGCCCGCACCACGGTCGAGGTCCGGATGCTGGCCCAGGGCGTCGTGCGCGCGTCGCCCTCGCAGGTGCAGGCGCTGCTGTTCTTCAACCAGTACGTCACCAAGAAGGGCGAGCAGACCTCGTTCAGCGAGTACCGCGCGCTGGTCACGGTCGTCGACACCGCCGACGGCTGGCTCGTCTCCGACATCGAGACCCAGTGACGGCGAAACTAGAACACGTTATGGTTCTTGCGTGACCGTGACCACAGGCCCGACCGTCGAGTGCGACATCCTGGTCGTCGGCGCGGGTCCGACCGGCCTGTTCGCCGCCTACTACGCTGGGTTCCGCGGCCACCGGGTCGCGGTCGTCGACTCGCTGCCCGAGCTCGGCGGCCAGATCACCGCGATGTACCCCGAGAAGATGATCCTCGACGTGGCCGGGTTCCCCGCTGTCAAGGGCCGCGACCTGGTGGCCGGGCTGGTCGAGCAGGCGGCCAGCGCCGACCCGACGTACCTGCTGGGACGCACCGCGGCGAGCCTCGAGCACAACGACGACGGAGTCGTCGTCGGCCTCGACGACGGCACCCGTGTGCATGCCGGGGCGGTGCTGGTCACCGCCGGGATCGGCAAGTTCAGCCCCCGCGCCCTGCCGGCCGGCGAGGGCTGGCAGGGCCGTGGCCTGGAGTTCTTCGTGCCTCGCTTCGAGCCGTACGCCGACCGCGACGTGGTGATCGTCGGCGGCGGCGACTCCGCCTTCGACTGGGCCGTCCACCTCGAGCCGATCGCCCGGTCGGTGACGGTCGTGCACCGCCGCGCCGCCTTCCGCGCCCACGAGCGCACGGTCGAGCAGGTGCGCGCCTCCTCGGTCCGCCTGATCACCGATGCCCAGGTCAGCGCGCTGCGGGCCGACCCGGACGGGCCCGACGGCCTCGACGGCCCCGTGGCCGAGGTCGAGATCCAGGTGGGGGAGGAGACCCTGGTGCTGCCCTGCCAGGCGGTCGTGGCGGCCCTCGGGTTCATCGCCGACCTCGGACCCATCCAGCAGTGGGGGATCGAGGTCGAGAAGCGGCACATCGTGGTCGCCCCCTCGATGCAGACCAACCTGCGCCGGGTCTTCGCCGCGGGCGACATCACCGAGCACCCCGGCAAGGTCCGCCTGATCGCCGTCGGGTTCGGTGAGGCTGCCACGGCCGTGAACAACGCCACCGTCACGATCGATCCCGGGGCCAAGGTGTTCCCGGGCCACTCCAGCGAAGGAAGCCAGCCATGAGCGAGATCAAGGTCGACTACGACCTGTGCGAGGCGAACGGACTGTGCGAGGCGATGGCCCCGCAGGTCTTCGAGCTCGACGACGACGACAACCTGCAGCTGAAGACGACCACGACCACGGACGAGAACCGTGGCGACGTCGACCGCGCGGTCGCTGCGTGCCCGCGCGCCGCGATCTCGCTGGAGGGCTGAGATGGCGAGCACCTCCCTCGACGGCCGCGTCGCCGTCGTCACCGGCGCCGGCGCCGGTCTGGGGCGCGCCGAGGCGCTGGCCCTCGCCTCCGGGGGCGCCGACCTGGTCCTCAACGACCTGCCCGGAGCGGCCGACGGGACCGCCGACGAGATCAAGGCCCTGGGGCGCCGTGTGCAGGTCGTCGAAGGCGACGTGGCCGAGCGGGCCACCGCCGACGCGATGATGGCCGCGGCCGTGGACGGCCTCGGTCGCCTGGACGTGGTGGTCAACAACGCGGGCATGACCCGCGACCGGATGCTCTTCAACATGAGCGACGAGGAGTTCGACACGGTCGTGCGCGTGCACCTGCGCGGACACTTCCTGCTCTCGCGCAACGCTGCGGCGTACTGGCGCGGACAGGCCAAGGAGCAGGGCGCGCCCGTCTACGGCAGCGTCGTCAACACCGCCTCCGAGGCGTTCCTGTCCGGCCCTCCCGGCCAGGCCAACTACGGCGCCGCCAAGGCCGGCATCGCGAACCTGACCGTGGCCACGGCCCGGGCCCTGGGCTCCTCGGGCGTCCGCGCCAACGCGATCTGCCCGCGCGCCCGCACCGCGATGACCGCGCAGGTCTTCGGCGAGGACACCTCCGGCGAGGGCATCGACCCCTACTCGCCCGAGCACGTGGCCCCGCTGGTCGCCTACCTCGCCTCCCCGGCCGCCGAGCGGATCACCGGCCAGGTGTTCGTGGTGTACGGCGGCATGGTCGCGCTCGTCGCGGCACCCGTCGTCGAGCAGCGCTTCGACACCACGGGCCAGACCTTCACCCCCGACGAGCTGGACCAGCAGCTGGGCGGGTTCTTCGCCGACCGCGACCCGGCCGTCGGCTTCGCCGCAGACTCCATCATGCGGCTGACCCTGTGAGGCTCGCGGGCAAGGTCGCCATCGTGACCGGCGGCGCGATGGGCCAGGGGGCCGGCATCTGCCGCGCCTTCGTGGCCGAGGGCGCCCGCACGGTGATCGCCGACGTCGCCGACGAGCAGGGTGCCGCGCTGGCGGCCGAGCTCGAGCAGTCGCACCCGGGCATGGCCCGCTTCGCCCACCACGACGTCAGCGACGAGTCCTCCTGGACCACGCTGGTCGACGAGACGGTCGAGCAGTGGGGCCCCGTCTCGGTGCTGGCCAACAACGCCGGCGTGCTGCGCTTCGGCCAGATCGAGCGCCAGGACATCACCGACCTGGAGCTGATGTTCCGGGTCAACCAGCTCGGCTGCTTCCTGGGCATGAAGGCCGTCGCGCGCACGATGCGCAAGAACGGCGGCGGCTCGATCATCAACGCCTCCTCCACCGAGGGACTGGGCGGCATGTCCGGCGTCGTCGCCTACGGCGCCACGAAGTTCGCCATCCGCGGCATGACCAAGGGCGCCTCGCACGAGCTGGGCCCGCACGGCATCCGCGTGAACTCCGTGCACCCCGGGATGATCGACACCCCGATGACCCGCGAGCACGGCGGCGACGCGGCGATGGAGTTCGGTGCCGCCAAGGTGCCGCTGCGCCGGGTCGGGCACCCCGAGGACGTCGCCCCGCTCTACGTCTACCTCGCCAGCAACGAGTCCACCTACGTCAACGGCGCCGAGATCGCGATCGACGGCGGCGTCAGCGCAACCCACGCCTTCGGAGGCTGAGATGGCCAAGCAGCGAACCCAGGTCCAGATGAGCGAGGTCGAGGTCGACGCGTTCATCGCCGAGCAGCGCAGCTCGACGGTCGCCACGATCGGCAAGGACGGCGGGGTCCACCTGGTCGCGATGTGGTACGCGTGGCTCGACGGCCACGTCTACCTCGAGACCAAGGCCAAGTCGCAGAAGGTCGTCAACCTGCGTCGCGACCCGCGGATGAGCTTCCTCGTGGAGGCCGGCCACACCTACGACCAGCTGCGCGGGGTCTCCCTCGAGGGGACCGGTGTCGTGCTCGACGACGAGCAGCTCGTGTGGGACGTGTGCGTCGACGTGTTCGAGCGCTACAACGCGCCCTTCACCGAGGAGATGCGCCCCTTCGTCGAGGTGATGGCCAGGAACCGGGTGGTGGTGCGCCTCGACGCAGAGCGCGTGCGCAGCTGGGACCACCGCAAGCTGGGGCTGCCCGAGATGCCGATCGGCGGCTCGACCAGCGCCTCGGTGCTGCCCCCGGCCTGAGGGCGGGGCTGCTACTCGCGCAGCAGGAGGCCGACCGCCACCTCGATCTTGGTGCCCGTCTCGGCCACGCTGGCGCGGCCGGTGACCCAGCCGACGAGGGCGGAGAGCCACACGTCGCCGATGACCTTCGCCACGGCGATGTCGTCGTCGCTGACGTCGTCCTTGCTCGGGTCCATCGCCCAGGTGAGCATCCGCGTCAGCAGCATGCCGACGTGGTCGATCTCGGTGCGCACCGAGGCGTCCGCGAACATGAAGGCCCGGGTCAGCGCCTCGGTCAGGTGCGGGTCGGCGCGCATGCCGCGGGTGGTGGTGCGCAACACGTTGATGACCCGCTCGGCGGCGGTGTCCCCGGGGACCTCGCGCTGGCGCACCAGCGCGTCGCCCCGCTCGAACTCGCGGCCCAGGGCCGAGACGAGCAGGTGGATCTTGGAGGGGAAGTAGCGGTAGAGCGTCCCCAGCGCCACCTCGGCCTGGTCGGCGACCGCCCGCATCTGCACCGCGTCGAAGCCTCCCTCGGAGGCGAGGGAGATGGTCGCGTCGAGGATGCGCTTGCGACGCTCACGCTGCGCGGACGAACCGAGGTCGTCGCTGGTGAGGGAGTTGGTGGCGGTCACAACGGGGCCTTCTGACTGGTCGGGAGGGTGGCGGGAGCGGACAGCCCGGGGTTCGGGTGCTGGAGTGCGCAGACGGGCGAACGACTAGGCTACCCGCGAGTCGTGTCATGATAGAACACGTTCCACTTCCGTGACCCTGCCCAGGCGGGTGAGTTCCCGGAGTGCGGCGAGTCCCCCCGATCGGCCCCGACGGCCGCACTGACCAGAGGAGCCCGGCACATGCGGATCGCGATGCTGTCCTACCGCTCCAAGCCGCACTGTGGCGGCCAGGGCATCTACATCCGCCACCTCAGCCGTGAGCTGACCGCCCTCGGTCACGAGGTCGAGGTCTTCTCGGGCCAGCCCTACCCCGAGCTCGACGCCGGCGTGCGCCTGACCAAGGTGCCCAGCCTCGACCTCTACCGCGAGCCCGACCCCTTCCGGGTGCCGAGGCTGCGCGAGTTCCGGGACCGCGTCGACGTCGAGGAGTTCGCCACCATGTGCGCGGCCGGGTTCCCCGAGCCCAAGACGTTCAGCACCCGGGTCGCGCGGCTGCTCGCGGAGCGGGCCGAGGAGTTCGACATCGCCCACGACAACCAGGTGCTCGGCTACGGCATGCTCGACATCGAGCGGACGATGCCGTTGATCACGACGCTGCACCACCCGATCACGTTCGACCGCCGCATCGACCTCGCCCAGGTCCGCAACCCGTGGCGCAAGCTCACGCTGCGCCGCTGGTACGGCTTCCTGCGCATGCAGGGCCGGGTCGCGCGCTCCGCGCGGGCGCTGATGACGCCGTCGCAGACCTCCAAGCGCGACATCGCCCGGGACTTCGGGGTCGACCCGGAGCGGATGCAGGTCATCCTGCTCGGCGTCGACGACGGCTTCGTGCCCCCCACCGCGCCCCGGGTGCCCGGTCGCATCCTGGCCATGGCCAGCGCGGACGCTCCCATGAAGGGCATCTCGACGCTCCTCGAGGCCTTCGCCAAGCTGCGCACCGAGCGCGACCTCGAGCTGCTCCTGGTCACCAAGCCCCAGCCGGGCGGGCGTACGGAGAAGCTGATCGACAAGCTCTCGATCGGCGACGCCGTCCGCTTCGTGCACGGCGTCAGCGAGGCCGAGCTCGTCGAGCTGATGGGCTCCGCGGAGGTCGCCTGCGTGCCGTCGCTCTACGAGGGCTTCTCGCTGCCCACGGCCGAGCTGATGGCCTGCGCGACCCCGCTGATCGTCTCCCGTGCCGGTGCCATCCCCGAGGTGGTCGGCCCCGACGGGCTGTGCGCCGACCTGGTCACCCCCGGTGACGTCGGGGAGCTGACGGCCTCGCTGGCCGCGTTGCTCGACGACCCCGAGCGGCGCGAGCGGATGGGCCTCGCGGGCCGTCGGCGCGTCGAGGAGATGTTCAGCTGGCGGGCGGTGGCGGCGACCGTCGCCCAGTCCTACGAGGACGTGATCGAGTCCTGGCACAGCACAGGACCCATGACCGGCACCGGCCGCAAGGGCCGGCGGACCAGAAAGAAGGGCACCAGTGCTCACCGTTGACTTCGACCGCCTCGGGCTGCGCCCGGGCGACCGCGTCCTGGACATGGGTGCCGGCGGCGGCCGGCACGCCTTCGAGGCCTACCGCCGCGGCGGTGACGTGCTGGCGTTCGACATGGACGCCGACGAGCTGTCCGGCGTGCGCGACCTGTTCGTCGCGATGCGCGAGGCCGGCGAGGTCCCCGAGGGTGCCGAGGCCGACGTCAAGCAGGGCGACGCGCTCGCGCTGCCCTTCGCCGACGGCGAGTTCGACCGCATCATCGCGGCCGAGGTGCTCGAGCACATCCCCGCGGACATCCAGGCCATCGAGGAGCTCGCCCGGGTGCTGCGCCCCGGCGGCACGATGGCGGTCTCGGTGCCGCGCTGGTTCCCCGAGATCGTCAACTGGAAGCTCAGCGACGACTACCACAACGTGCCCTACGGCCACATCCGGATCTACTCCGACAAGGAGCTGATCGGCAAGCTGGAGAACGCCGGGCTGACCTACGAGGGCAAGGACTACGCCCACGGCCTGCACGCGCCGTACTGGTGGATCAAGTGCGCGGTGGGCGTCACCAACGACGACCACCCGGCCGTGAAGGCCTACCACCGGCTCCTGGTCTGGGAGATCATGAAGCAGCCGCGCGCCCTGCGCCTGGCCGGCCGCGTGCTCGACCCGCTCATCGGCAAGAGCCTGGTCCTCTACGTCACCAAGCCCGTGAGCGACCCGCATGCGGCCTGAGGACCGCGTCGCCGACGCCCAGCTGGCCCGGTTGCCGTACGTCGACGGGGTGCTCAGCGCCCGGCAGGTCGCGCAGACGGCCCGATCGATCGCGGAGATGCAGGAGCCCTGCGGCTCGATCCCGTGGACCACCGGCGAGCACACCGACATCTGGAACCACGTCGAGGCCGCCATGGCGCTGCTCGTGGGGGGCGAGGTCGAGGCCGCCGAGGCGGCCTACGACTGGGTGCCGACCATGCAGCGGGCCGACGGCTCGTGGCCGATGAAGATCGTCGGCGGCGAGGTCGAGGACCCGCGTGGCGAGGTCAACATGTCGGCCTACCTCGCGGTGGGCGTCTGGCACCACTGGCTGGTGCGCCGCGACCTGGCCTTCGTCCGGCGCTTCTGGCCCTCGGTCCGCGCCGGGCTCGACTGGGTCGTCAGCCAGCAGGTCGCCTTCGGTGGCATCAACTGGACCCCCGACGAGGACGGTGCGCTGCTGGCCGGCTCCTCCAGCATCTACCAGTCGCTGCGGGCCGGCGTCGCGCTCGCCGACCTGCTCGAGGAGCCGCAGCCCGAGTGGGAGCTCGCCGGCGGGCGCCTGGGCCACGCGGTGCGCCGCCACCGCGACCTGTTCCTGGACAAGGCGACGTACTCCATGGACTGGTACTACCCGGTCCTGGGCGGCGCCGTGCGCGGCGACCACGCCCTTGAGCTCATCGACAGCCGCTGGGACGACTTCGTGCGTCCCGGTCTCGGCATCCTCTGCGTCGACACCAACCCCTGGGTCACCGGGGCCGAGACCTGCGAGCTGGTGATGGCGCTCGACGCCATCGGCGAGCGGCGTCGCGCGCTGGCGCTGCTCAGCGACATGCAGCACCTGCGCACCGACGACGGCAAGTACTGGACCGGCTGGGTCTACGGCGACGAGGCCACCTCGACCGAGCCCGTCAACGTCAACTGGCCGCCGGAGTGGACGACGTACACCGCCGCCGCCGTGGTGCTGGCCGTCGACGCGCTGGGGGAGACCCACGGTCACGCGACCCCCGGCTCCGGGATCATGCGCGGCACGTCGCTGGCGCCGCACTTCGCCGAGATCGGCCTGGAGTGCGGCTGTGTCGAGGAGTCAGCCGACGGGGTCGCCCGCCGCGCCTGAGACCCGGCGCAGCACCCGCATCGAGCCGAGCGCCTCGACCTCCTCGAACGCGCCGGAGTCCAGGGCGCGCAGGTGGACGTGGTACGGCGCCTGCCCGCCGTCGGCGGGGTCGGAGAAGACGTCGTGGATGACCAGCAGGCCGTCGCGCACCAGGTGGTGCGCCCAGCCGCTGTAGTCGTTCTGCGCGTGCTCCTCGGCGTGCCCGCCGTCGATGAACAGCAGCGACAGGGGCGTGCGCCAGTGGGTGCTCGCCGTGGTCGAGCGTCCGACCACGAGCACCACCTGGTCCTCGAGGCCGGCGTCGTGCAGGGCGCGGCGCGCGAAGGGCAGCGTCTCCATCATCCCGACCTGGGGGTCCACCACGCCCGGGTCGTGGTGCTCCCAGCCGGCCTGGTTCTCCTCGGAGCCTCGGTGGTGGTCGACGGTGAAGACCACGGCCTGCTCGCCGCCGACCTCGCGGGCGGCCGCGCCGAGGTAGATGGCGGACTTGCCGCAGTAGGTCCCGACCTCCAGGGCAGGGCCGTGCGGCAGACGCTCCAGCGCTCTACGGTGCAGCAGCATGCCCTCGTCGGGGGGCATGAAGCCCTTCGCGGCCAGGGCATGGGGCAGCCAGTCGTTGCTCACGAGCGCAGCCTATAGAGTGAGAACACGTTCTAGTTTTGGAGGGCACTGCATGTCGATCGGGATCTCCGAGGAGCACGCCGAGCTGGCGGCCAGCCTGCGGTCGTGGGCGGCCGGCCTGGAGGGGCCGTCGGTGGCCAGGGCCGCCGAGGGCGACCAGGACGCGCGCTTCGCCGACACCTGGCAGGCCCTGGTCGCGATGGGGGTGCCCTCGATCGCCGTGGCCGAGGACCTCGGCGGCGGTGGCGGCTCCGCCCTGGACCTGGCCGTGGCGCTCGAGGCCTGTGCCCACGAGCTGGTGCCCGGCGCCCTGCTCGGCCCGGTCGTGGCCGCGCACCTGCTGCCCTCGGGCGCCGTCGACGAGATCGTCTCCGTCGTGCTCGACGCGGTGCTGTGGGACGCACCGAGCGCGACCCGGGCCGTGGTCGTGGACGGCGACCGTCTCGTGGTCGTCGCCCGCGACGCGCTGGAGCTGGAGGCCTCGCCCGGCCTCGACCTGACCCGTCGCTTCGCCCGGGTGAGCGCCGTCGACACCTCCGACGGCTCCCCCGTCGAGGGCGCCACGGCCGCGACCCTGCGGCGTGCTGCCGTCACCTACGCCGCCGCCGAGGCGGCGGGCCTGGCGCGCTGGTGCCTGGCGACCGCCGTCGAGTACGCCAAGGTGCGCGAGCAGTTCGGTCGCCCCATCGGCAGCTTCCAGGCGGTCAAGCACCTCTGTGCCGAGATGCTGGAGACCGCCGAGGCGGTGACCGCGGCCGCGTGGGACGTCGCCTCCGCTGCTGCGGACGGTGACGAGGACCAGTGGGCCTTCGCGGCCGACGTGGCCGAGGTCGTCTGCTTCGACGGGGCGGTGGAGGTCGCGAAGACCTGCATCCAGGTGCTGGGCGGGATCGGCTTCACCTTCGAGCACGACGCCCACCTCTACCTGCGTCGCGCGCTGGTCCTGCGCGGGCTGCTGGGTCGCGGCGAGGACGCCGCCGAGCGGCTGGTCGCGACCGCGGTCGAGGGGCGTCGCCGCAAGGTCCGCCTCGACCTCGAGGGTCGCGACGAGCACGTGCGCGCCGCCGTGCGCGAGGACGTCGCCCGCGTGGCGGCACTGCCCGCGGACCAGCGCCGCAGCGCCCTGGTCGAGGCCGGTCTGCTCACCCCACACTGGCCCGCGCCGTACGGTCGCGGCGCTGACGCGGTGGAGCAGGTCGTCATCGACGAGGAGCTCGCCGAGGCCGGGGTCGAGCGCCCTGACATCGTCATCGCCGGGTGGGCGCTGCCCACGATCGTGCAGCACGGCACCGACGCGCAGCGCGAGCGGCTGGTGCTGCCCTCGCTGCGCGGTGAGCTGGTGTGGTGCCAGCTGTTCTCCGAGCCCGGCGCCGGCTCCGACCTGGCCTCGTTGCGCACCCGCGCGGTCAAGGTCGAGGGCGGGTGGCGCCTGAGCGGGCAGAAGGTCTGGACCTCGCTGGCCGAGCGCGCGGACTGGGCGATCTGCCTGGCCCGCACCGACCCCGACGTCCCGCAGCACCGCGGCATCACCTACTTCCTGGTCGACATGCGCGGCTCGGAGGGCATCGACGTCCGCCCGCTGCGCGAGATCACCGGCGAGGCGCTGTTCAACGAGGTGTTCCTCGACGACGTGTTCGTCCCGGACGACTGCGTCGTCGCCGAGCCGGGGGACGGCTGGCGCCTGGCGCGCACCACGCTGGCCAACGAGCGGGTGGCGATGGCAGGCAGCCGGCTGGCCACCGCCACCGAGCGTGCCGTCGAGCTGGCCGCGCAGCGCGACCTGGGCGCGGCTCGCCGGGTCGCCGTGGGTCGCAGCGTCGCGCTGTCGACGGTCTGCACCCTGCTCGGGGTCCGGTCCACGCTGCGGTCGCTGGCCGGCCAGGGCCCCGGTGCGGAGTCGAGCGTCGCCAAGCTGCTGGGGGTCCGCAACCGCCAGGACGCCGCCGAGCTCGTGGTCGCGCTGCAGGAGGAGGCGGTGGCCTCCTACTGCCCCGACGCCTCGGTCGAGCAGCTCGCGGAGGACGTGCGCGACATGCTCAACACCCGCTGCCTGTCCATCGCCGGCGGCACCACCCAGGTGCTGCGCAACGTCGCGGGGGAGCGGATCCTGGGCCTGCCCCGCTGAGGAGCTCCTGGGGGCAGCTCAGCGTGCGCCGGCCGCCGCGGCGCGTTCGCGGCGGTACTGGTTCCAGTGCCAGTGCAGGTAGCGGTCGACCGCGCGCACCACGTGGGAGCTGCGGATCGAGGGGAAGACGTCGAAGGCGTGCTGGGCGCCCGGCAGCTCGGCGTACACCACCGAGCGCTTGGATACGCTGCGCAGCCGCTCGACGAACGCCCGGGCCGCCTCGACGGGGGCCAGGGAGTCGTGGTGACCGTGCAGCACGAACATGTCGGGAGCGTCCTCGCTCACCTGGAGGATCGGGGAGGCGTCCTCGAAGACCTCGGGATCCTGCTCCCACCGGGTCCCCAGCACCCGCGGGCCCACGAAGCCGTCGCGCATGAGCAGCGTCCGGCGCAGGCCGGTCGACCCCGCGATGTCATAGACGCCGTAGAGAGGCACCGCCACCTGGACGGAGGTGTCGGCGTCCTCGAAGCCCGGCTGCCACTCCCGCCGTCCGGGCGTCAGGGCGGCCAGGGCGGCGAGGTGCCCGCCGGCGGAGCCGCCGGTGATCGCGATGTAGTCGGGGTCGCCGCCGTAGGCGGCGATGTGCTCGCGGACCCAGGCGATCGCCTTCTTCACGTCCACGATCTGCGCGGGCCACAGGTGCCTCGGTGCCAGGCGGTAGTTGATCGCGACGCAGACCCAGCCCTTGGCGGCCAGGTGCTGCATCAGCGGGATGGCCTGCTGGTCCTTGCGCCCGATCGTCCAGCCGCCGCCGTGGACCTGCAGCAGGACCGGCGCGTCGGCGAGCTGGCCGTCGGCGGGCCGGTAGATGTCGAGCATGCCGCGCCGCCCGGCGGTGTCGTCGAACACGATGTCGCGGTCGACGCGCACCCGTGCCTCGCGCATCCGGAACGGGTAGACCAACCGACGCCACGGCACCGCCAGGTCGGCCGGCGTGGGACGGGTCTCGAGCTGGTCGAGGTAGTCGGCTCCCAGCGCATCGACGAGGGCGTCCTCCGCGACCTCGCGGACCTGGCGGCTCTGCGCGACCAGGTGGGCCAGGCCGGCGGCGCTCACCGCGGCCAGTGCCAGCCCCCGGGGGTCGCGCCGCCTCCCGCTGGCGTGGGCGGCCGCGTCCGCGGCGGTGACGGCCAGGACGTGCGGTGCCAGCTCGCCGACGAGCCAGGCGGGGAAGAAGGCCACGGCGCTCGCGCCGTAGCCGGGCAGCGGGCGCAGCGCGTTGGCCGTCAGCGCAGCGGTCACGACCTGGCGGCGGAGGAAGGACATGCGGGGCACTCTAGGGGCCCGTTCCGCGACGGGTCCGGTGAACTCTGTGGTGAGATCCTCCTCACAGGATCACATGCAGGGCTGTCGGGAGGGGCCGTCCACATGTGAAACTAGAACACGTTCTATTTCCTATGAAAGGCCCCCATGGACCGCCTCTCCGGCCTCGACGCCAGCTTCCTCTACCTCGAGACGCCCGCACAGCTCATGCACGTGTGCGGGGTGCTGGTGCTGGACGCCACGACGATGCCCGGTGGCTACTCCTTCGCCAACCTGCAGTCCGGGATCGAGAAGCGCGTCCGTGACGTGCCCGCGTTCACCCGGCGGCTGCGTCGGGTGCCGCTGGGCCTCGACCACCCGGTGTGGGTCCAGGACAAGAACTTCGACATCGAGCGGCACGTGCACCGGCTCGCGCTGCCCACCCCCGGGGGCTACGACGAGCTGACCGATCTCGCCGCCCACCTCGCCGGGCTGCCGCTCGACCGCTCGCGTCCCCTGTGGGAGATGTGGGTGATCGAGGGCTACCAGGGCGACAAGGTCGCGGTGATGAGCAAGATGCACCACGCGACCGTCGACGGCGTCTCGGGGGCGAACCTCATCTCGCACCTGTGCGCCCTCTCGGCCACCGACGACCCCCTCGTGCCCGCCACCCCGCAGACGCAGCCGCGCGAGCCCGGCCCTGGTGAGCTGCTGGGGCGTGGCGTGGTCAGCACCGCGACCAAGCCGCTGCAGGTCGCCCGGCTGCTGAGCCCCTCGGCCAAGCTGGTCACCAAGACCGTGGGGCGCGCTCGGGCCGGCACGGCCATGGCCGCCCCGTTGACCGCGCCCCGCACGTCGTTCAACGGCACCATCACCGGCCGCCGCTCCATCGGCCTGGCCGACATGTCCCTCGACGACGTGCGTGAGATCAAGAAGGCGACCGGCACCACCGTGAACGACGTCGTGCTCACCGTCGCCGGTGGCGCGCTGCGCTCCTACCTCGAGGACCGGGGCGAGCTGCCCGACGACTCGCTGCTGGCCACGGTCCCCGTCTCGGTGCGCAGCTCCTCGAAGCGCTCCGAGGGCGCGAACAAGGTCTCCGCGCTCTTCACCAAGCTCGGCACCGACATCGAGGAGCCCCTCGAGCGCCTGCGGGACATGGCGGTGCGCAACCAGCACGCCAAGGACCACCACAACGCGGTGAGCGCGGACGCGCTGCAGGACTGGGCGGAGTTCGCCGCGCCGCGGACGTTCGGCCTGGCCGTGCGGGCCTACGCGGGCATGCGGCTGGCCGAGCGGCACCCGGTCGTGCACAACCTGGTCATCTCCAACGTGCCGGGACCGCCGGTGCCGCTGTACTTCGTGGGCGCCAAGATCGAGTCGCTCTATCCCCTGGGTCCGGTCTTCCACGGCGCCGGGCTGAACATCACGGTGCTGTCCAACGCGGGCGACCTGCACGTCGGGGTCATCGCCTGCCGCGACTCGATGCCCGACGTCGACGACCTGGTGAACCGGTTCCCGGCGGCGCTGGCCGAGCTCAGGGCCGCGGTCGCCGCCGAGGGACTGACCTCGATCGGCTAGGGCAGGGGCCCGGACCGGCTAGGACGCCCGGGCGGCGACCGTGGCGGTCGCCTCCAGCAACGCCGGCACGAAGACCTCGGACTCCAGCACGCAGCCGGCGTGCCCGGCCTCGATGTCGTGCACGGTCGCGCCCCTGATGGCTCGGGCCAGGGCGAGCTGGCGCTGCGGTGGGATGATGTGGTCGCGGTTGGTCACCACCACGGCGGTCGGCACGTCGATGCGACCCAGCCACGGACGGGAGTGGTGGCGGCCCAGGACCGTCACCGCCTCGGCCACCGCCCAGGGGCTGGTGCTGCGGAACTCGCGGATCGCCCAGGCCTGGATGTCGCCCGGATCGACGTCGAAGGCCCGGGCGGTCGTGCGCGCCGCCTGGGTCGCGACCTTGGAGCGCGCGATGCCGCGCGCACCGAGCATCGAGACGCCCATGCCGGTGAAGAAGAACCGCTCCGCGACCGTGAGCTGGAAGCGGTCCGACGTGGCTGCCAGCACCAGCCCGGCCACCCGGTCCGGGTGCTGGCGCCAGGTCCGCTGGGCGACGACCCCGCCCATCGAGTAGCCCGCGACCACGGCCTTCTCCAGGCCGAGCACGTCGAGCAGCGCCGCCACGTCGTCGGCGCAGTCGTGGAGCGAGAACGACTCGCCGCGGATGCCCTGCCCGTGCCAGCGCTGGTCGAGGGTGATCACCCGGTAGCGCTCGGCGAGACGGGGGATCGCCGGGAACCACGTGAGCAGCCCGGTGCAGCCCAGGGCGTGCAGCAGCACGACCGCCGGTGCGTCCGGGGTGGGACCGGGAGTGTCCGTGACGTAGGTGCTGCCGCGGCCCGGGAGGTCGACGATGCGGCCGTCGGGGATCGGCACCACCGGCATGTAGACCTTGTTGGCGAGCAGGTTGCGGGGGTGCGGGACGCTCACGATGAGTTCCTGTCCAGTTCAGTCCGAGTCAGCGGGACCACCACAGACGGGTGGGGTAGAACACGTTACAGTTCGTGGGGTCTGAAGTGTGTGTCATGCCGAGAGTTGGAGGCCGGGACCGTGTCGCTGGACGGATACGACGTCGAAGAGCACCAGGAGTCGGTGGAGGCGGTGCGCTCCGTGGTGCGGGAGGCGCTCGACCGCGACGCCACCTGGGCCGATCTCGCCTCTGCGGGCCTGCTGGGACTGCCCGTCCCCGAGGAGCACGGCGGCGAGGGGCTCGGTCTCGCCGAGGTCGGTGTGCTGCTGCACGAGACCGGCGCCCGGACCGTCCGCCTGCCCGTGTGGGAGACGCTGGCCTGCGCCGTGCCGACCCTGGCCGCGCACGGCACCGACGCCCAGCGGAAGGCGTGGCTGCCCGGGGTCGCGACCGGCGAGACGATGCTGACCCCCGCGCTGCGCGAGGTCGGCGCCCGCCTCGGCTCCGCGCCCGCCACGACGTACGCCGACGGGACGGTGAGCGGCCGCAAGATCTCGGTCACCCATGCCGACTCGGCGGCCCGCCTGCTCGTCACGGCGCGCGAGGGTGAGCGCACCGTCGTCGCGCTGGTCGACCCCCAGGGCCCCGGCGTGACCCTCGAGGAGTCGCCCACCTCCAGCCGCGTCGTCCGCCACACCGTCGTCCTCGACGGGGCTCCCGCCGAGCTGCTCGGCGAGGGCGCCGCGGCGACGCTCGACGCGCACGCGGTCGCCGGGCTCTGCCTCAGCGCCGCGGGCGTGCTCGCCGGTGCGCGCGACCTGACCGCCGACTACGTCAAGGGTCGCGAGCAGTTCGGCCGCACCCTGGCGCAGTTCCAGGCCGTGGCGATGCAGGTCGCCGACGTCTACATCGCCTCCCGCACCACCGACCTCGCGGCCCGCAACGCCGCGTGGCGCGTGGGCGCCGGCCTCGAGGCCGCCGACGACCTCGCGGTCGCGGCCTACTGGGTGTGCTCGCAGGGGCCCGCGGCCCTGCGCACCTGCCACCACCTGCACGGCGGGATGGGCGTCGACGAGACCTACCCGCTGCACCACTACTTCTCGCAGATCACCGACATCGCGCACGACCTGGGGGCCCTGGGCCAGGACGTCCCGCTGGAGAGCGCGGACGCGAAGAACCTCGAGCTCACCGCGGCCCAGCGCGAGCTCAAGGCCGAGCTGCGCGCCTACTTCTCCTCCCTGGCCGGCGACGAGGACCACCGCGAGATGGGCACCGACCGCCACGGCGAGGTCTACCAGCGCACGGTGCGCCGGATGGGGGAGGACGGCTGGATGGGCGTCGGCTGGCCCAAGGAGTACGGCGGCCACGGCCTCGGCGAGGTCGAGCAGACCATCTTCGCCAACGAGGCCCAGTGGGCCGACGTGCACCTGCCGGCCGTGACGCTGCAGACGGTCGGCCCCACGCTGATCCGCTACGGCACCGACAAGCAGAAGGAGATGTTCCTCGAGCGCATCCTGCGCGGTGACGTCCACTTCGCCATCGGTTACTCCGAGGCCGACGCCGGCACCGACCTCGCCGCGCTGCGCACCACCGCGCGCCGCGACGGCGACCACTTCATCGTCAACGGCCAGAAGATGTGGACCACCGGCGGGCACCAGGCCGACTACCTGTGGCTCGCGGTGCGCACCGACCCGGACGCGCCCAAGCACAAGGGCATCTCGATCCTGATCGTCGACACCTCCGACCCGGGCTACTCCTGGACCCCGATCATCACCGCCGACGGCTCGCACCACGTCAACGCGACGTACTTCAACGACGTGCGGGTGCCCGTCGACATGCTGGTCGGCGAGGAGAACCAGGGCTGGAAGCTGATCACCACCCAGCTCAACCACGAGCGCGTCATGCTCGGGCCCGCCGGCCGCATCGAGGGCCTGCGCGACCGGGTCGCCCGCTGGGCGCGCGAGCACGACGTGCTGGACCGCCCCGACGTCGTGGACGTGATGGGGCGGGTGACCGCGGCGTTCCGCGTCAACGAGCTGCTCAACTGGGAGGTCGCCCGGGCGGGCGCCAGCGGGGAGGTCTCGGTCGGTGACGCGTCGTCGTCGAAGGTCTTCGCCGCCGACCAGGTGCAGCACCTGGCCGCCGACCTGGTCGCGGTCGTGCACCGCCACGGCGACCCGGCCGAGCCCGCGACCCGGTCGCTGCTCGAGTACCTGGACGCCCAGGCCAAGCGCAACCTCGTCCTCACCTTCGGTGGTGGCGTCCAGGAGGTGCAGCGCGAGCTGATCGCGATGTTCGGTCTCGGCCTGCCGCGGGTGCCCCGATGAGCGCGGAGCTGCACGGCGTCGACCCCGAGGTGCACGAGCACGTGCGCGCCGAGGCCGAGCGCATCCAGGGCTGGGGCGAGGCCGCCCAGCGCTGGGCCCGCGACCCGGTCAACCAGACCACGATCAACAACTGGGTCGAGGCGATGGGCAACGACAACCCGCGCTGGCACGAGGGCGAGGCCCCGCCGTCGATGGCGCAGGTGTGGACGATGTACGGCCAGGGCGGTCGTGCCTCCGAGGACGACCCGCTGCACGCGATGATGGGCGTGCTCACCGACGCCGGCTTCACCGCCGTGCTCGGGACCAACTCCGACCAGACCTACCACCGCACGCTGCTGGTCGGCGAGCAGGTCCGGGTCACCACCGCGCTCGACTCCGTGGTGGGGCCCAAGCGCACCGGCATGGGCGTCGGCTACTTCGTGACGTCCCGCTCGACCTGGTACGTCGACCACGACAGCGGAGAAGCCGAGCCGGTGGCCTCCATGCTCTTCCGGGTGCTCAAGTTCGTCCCGCGGAGCGCCTCGTGAGCGCCGTGCTGCGGCCCCAGGTGAACCGCGACACGCAGTTCTTCTGGGAGGGCACCCGCGCCGGCGAGCTCCGGGTGCAGACCTGCAACGCCTGCGGCGCGCTGCGCTTCCCGCCGGGTCCCTCGTGCCCCGAGTGCCTGGCCCTGGACCGGGGGCACCGCGTGGTCTCGGGTCGCGGCACCGTCTTCTCCTACGTCGTGCACCGCTACCCGCCCGTGCCCGGCAAGGAGCTGCCGATCCTGATCGCGCTCGTCGACCTCGAGGAGGGCCCCCGGATGCTCGGTGAGCTCGTCGGCGTCGCCGACGACGAGGTCGAGATCGGGATGGCCGTGCAGGTGGACTTCCACCGTGTCGACGACGACCTGACCCTGCCGATCTGGAGGCGCGCATGAGCACCGAGAGCACGCCCGTGGCACTGACCCCGGGCGCCGTCCTGCCCGAGTGGAGCCTGCCGCTGACCCCGACGCTGATCGTGAGCACCGCGATCGCGACCCGCGACTTCCAGGACGTCCACCACGACCGCGACATCGCCCAGGCGGCCGGGTCGAAGGACATCTTCATGAACATCCTCACCTCCACCGCGCTGGTCGAGCGCTACGTCACCGACCACGCCGGCGCAGGGGTCGACGTCCGCGGCATCTCGATCCGCCTCGGCGCGCCCGCGTACCCCTACGACACGCTCCGCTTCACCGGTGAGGTGGTCGCCGTCGAGGACGGCGTCGCGGAGCTCGAGGTCACCGGCGCGGTGTCGCTGGGCGACCACGTCATCGGCACCGTCAAGGTCGCCCTGCCCGACGCTATCCCGGAGGACCACGCATGAGTCGCTCACTGGCCGGCAAGGCGGCCATCGCGGGCATCGGCGCCACCGAGTTCTCCAAGGCGTCGGGACGCTCCGAGCTGCAGCTCGCGGTCGAGGCCGTGCGCAGCGCCGTCGAGGACGCCGGTCTGACGATGGCCGACGTCGACGGCCTGACCACGTTCACGATGGACGCCAACAGCGAGATCGCGGTCGCCCGCGAGCTCGGCATCGGCGAGCTGCGCTTCTTCAGCCGCATCAACTACGGCGGCGGTGCCGCGTGCGCCACCGTCCAGCAGGCCGCGATGGCCGTCGCGACCGGCGTCGCCGACGTGGTGGTCTGCTACCGCGCCTTCAACGAGCGCTCCGGCGACAGGTTCGGCCAGGTGTCGGTGGCCGCCAACGCGCAGGTCAACACCAACGGCCTGGACAACGCGTGGTCCTACCCCATGGGCCTGGGCACGCCGGCGGCCACGGTCGCGATGCAGGCGCGTCGCTACATGCACGAGTACGGCGCCACCTCGGAGGACTTCGGTCGCGTCGCGGTGGCCGACCGCCGCCACGCGGCCACCAACCCGAACGCCTTCTTCCACGGCCGTCCGATCACCCTCGAGGACCACCAGGCCTCGCGGATGATCGTGGACCCGTTGCACCTGCTCGACTGCTGCCAGGAGTCCGACGGCGCCCAGGCCATCGTCGTGGTCTCGGCCGAGCGGGCCCGCGACCTGCCCCAGAAGCCGGCGTACGTCACTGCGGCGGCGCAGGGCAGCGGCCGCGACCAGTTCGTGATGACGTCCTACTACCGCGACGACATCGGCATCCCCGAGATGGGCGTGGTGGGCCGCGAGCTGTGGCGCCAGTCGGGGCTGCGCCCCGACGACATGCCGATGGCGATCCTCTACGACCACTTCACGCCGTACGTGCTGATGCAGCTCGAGGAGCTCGGTTTCTGCGGGCGTGGCGAGGCGCCGGCCTTCATCGCCGACGGCGCCATCGAGATCGGTGGCCGGCTGCCGCTCAACACCCACGGCGGTCAGCTCGGCGAGGCCTACATCCACGGGATGAACGGCATCGCCGAGGGCGTGCGCCAGGTCCGCGGCACGTCGGTCAACCAGGTCGAGGCCGCCTCGTCCTCGCACGTGCTGGTCACCGCCGGCACCGGCGTCCCCACCAGCGGCCTGATCCTCTCCGCCTGACGACGAGCCGGGGGTCGCGCGCCGGAGTGGTCACTGCCGACACGTCTGAGGCACTCCTGCTTGTCGTGGGTGACCACTGCGTGAGCGTGGTGGAATGCCGACGTGCTCCAGGAAGACGTCGACGTCGCCTCGGCCCTGCGCTGGGTCGCAGCGCAGTCGTTCGAGGTCACCGGCGTCGAAGAGCTCTGGGTTCCTCCCTCCGCCGGGGAAGCCTGGATTCGTGACGGCGTACGCCGAGCGCCAACGTGTGGAGCAGCACCTGCGGCGGGTCCTGGACCGCGCCGTATGACCGCGAGCCGGCTGGTTTCTCCGGGCCGGCTCGAGGTCAGCGGAGCTGGGCGTCGAAGAAGGACAGCACCGCGTCGACGGCCTCCTGGCGGCGGTGCACGGTGACGGTGGAGTGGCCTCGGCCGGGGAGGTCGACGCGGATGAAGGCGTTCCCGAGCTCCCTGTCGAGGGTGTCGAAGCGGGTGCCGGTGGTCGGGTCCTTGTCGAACTGCAGGCCCAGCACGCTGCAGCCGCGCTGCCTGACGGAGTCGAGATCGGCGGGGGAGAGGCCCAGGTCACCCGCGCGCCGGCGTCCGATCGGGAGCGGCAGCGAGGGCTGGCACAGCACCGGCGCGGCTACCGAGGTGTCGACGGCCATCGCCAGGGCGAACCCTCCGGTGAAGCACATGCCCAGGGCACCGACGCCGGGGCCGCCGAGCTCGTCGTGCAGCGTGCTGGCGAGGTCGCGGAGCCACCCGACGACGGGCGAGGTCTCGCCCGCTGCGAGCACCGTGAACTCGCGGCTGATGCAGACGCGGGGGAAGACCTTCGCCACCTGGCCCGTGCTCATCGAACGCCCCGCCTCGCCGAACAGGTGGGGCAGCACCACGGTGTAGCCGGCCTCGACGAGCTCGTCGGCGAAGCCGACGACCTCGGCGGTCAGGCCCGGGATCTCGTGGACGACGACCACGCCCGGGCCGGTGCCCTTCCGGAACGTGGGGTGGGTGACCCCGCTGGCGGTGTGCGCACCGGGGACCCAGGAGTCGGGGAGAGTCATGGCGCGACTCTAGGCTTCCGGCATGGATCTTCTCGGGACCGTCCTCGTCGTGCTCGCTGTCCTCGTCGCGGCCGCGGTCGTCGTCCAGCTCTCGCTGGTGCGGGTCCCGGCAGGTCACCGGGGTGAGCTGATCGGTCGCCCCGGGACGGTCCTGGAGCCCGGGCTGTCGTGGCGGTGGTTCGGGAGTCAGGCCGTGCACACGGTGGACCTGCGCCCACGCGAGCTGGTGCGCAGCGGCGAGCCCCTGATCACCGCGGACAACATCATGGTCGCGGCGCGGGTCCGGCTCGTGGTCGCGCCGGACCAGCGCGAGGAGGACGTGCTGCTCGGGCGGGGTGTGGCCGACGCGGACCTGGACGTCCTGGACGCGCTGGCGGTCGCCTTCCTGCGCCAGGTGGTGGGGGAGACCCCGACCGAGCAGCTCCTCGCGCAGCAGCGGGAGGTGGGGGAGCGGCTGGCAGAGCTGTTGCGGCTCGCGCCCGTCTCCGTCTCGGTGACCAGCGAGCTGCGGATCGACCGGGACGACCCTCGAGCAGCCCTGAGCCTCGACCGGCGCACGGTGCGGGTGCTCGACCTGCCGGGGCGCGCGGTCCCGGCTCCCGGCGGGTGAGGGGCGCCCGGGCCGACCGTGCCTAGGGTCGCGACATGCCGGCCACCCCGCACGTGCGCCTGGTGCTGCCGCACCAGCTCTTCGTCGAGCACCTCGAGGCGCCGGCCGGAACCGTCTTCGTGCTGGTCGAGCACGACCTGCTCTTCCGGCAGTACCGCTTCCACACCCACAAGCTGGTCCTGCACCGCGCGAGCATGCGCCGCTTCGCCGACCGCCTGCGCGAGGCCGGCTTCACCGTCGAGCAGGTCGACACCGACGGGCGCACCACCAGCCGCCGGGCGCTCGCCGTGGTCGTCGAGCGGCTCGCGCCGCAGCAGGTGACGGCGTACGACGTCGTCGACGACTGGCTCAGCCGCGACCTGACCGCAGCGCTGGCCGACGGGGGCTACGAGCTGCGGGCCGAGGACGTCCTCGACAGCCCGTGCTTCCTCACCACCCGGGCCCAGCTGGCCGAGCACTTCGACGGTGCCTCCGGCCCGCGCGGACGCAGCGCACGGATGCAGCACTTCTACTCCTGGCAGCGCAAGCGCCTCGACGTGCTGGTCACCGACACCGGCGACCCGGTGGGCGGACGCTGGTCCTTCGACGAGGACAACCGCAGGAAGCTGCCGAGGTCGCACCCGGTGCCCCGGGTCCCGTGGCCCGGCCGGGAGCAGCGGCACCCGCACGTCGAGGACGCGATCGCCTGGGTGCGTCGTGCCTTCCCGGACAACCCCGGTGACCCGCAGGGGTTCGGCTGGCCGACCGACCACGCCGAGGCGGAGGCGTCGTACGAGGAGTTCCTCACCGAGCGCTTCGAGCAGTTCGGCCCGTTCGAGGACGCCATCTCGGCCGCGCACCCCTACGTCTTCCACGCGCTGATGACGCCGGGGCTCAACATCGGCCTCCTCGACCCGGGCCACGTGCTCGAGCGCGCGCTCGAGCACGCCGAGGCCCACGACGTGCCGCTGCCGAGCCTGGAGGGGTTCGTGCGGCAGGTCATCGGCTGGCGGGAGTACATGCGCGCCTGCTACGCGCTGTGGGGGCGGCAGCTGCGCAGCCGCAACCACCTCGAGCACTCCCGTCCGCTCGACGACGGGTGGTGGACCGCGGAGACCGGGCTCGAGCCCGTCGACCTGGTGCTGCGCCGGGTGCTGGACACCGGCTACGCCCACCACATCGAGCGGCTGATGGTGCTGGGCAACGCGATGTGCCTGCTGCGCACCGACCCCGACAGCGTCTACGAGTGGTTCATGGAGATGTTCGTCGACGCCTACGACTGGGTGATGGTGCCCAACGTCTACGCCATGAGCCAGTTCGCCTCCGGGGAGGCGGTCACCACCAAGCCCTACGTCTCGGGGTCCAACTACCTGCGCAAGATGAGCGACCTGCCGCGCGGGGACTGGGAGGCCGACTGGGACGCCCTCTACTGGACCTTCGTGCGCGACCACCACGACGTGTTCGCCGCCAATCCGCGCTCGCGAATGATCGCGAACCTCCACGACCGGATGGAGCCGGCCACGAGGGCGACCCACACGCGGCGGGCGGCGTCGTGGCTCAGCCCACCAGCTTGAGGCCGACGATGCAGCCCACCAGGCCGACCAGCAGCGCGACCCGCGCCAGGTCGGCCGGCTCGTCGCCGGTGACCATCGCGTAGGCGACCGTGAGCGAGGCGCCGATGCCGACCCACACGGCGTACGCCGTCCCGGTCGGGAGGGTGCGCATCGCCATCGCCAGCCCGATCATGCTCAGCACCACCGCGACGCCGAAGACGACCGAGGGCCACAGGCGGCTGAAGCCCTCCGAGCGGCCCAGGGCGGTCGCCCAGACCGCCTCGAGGACGCCGGACAGGACGAGGATGAACCATGCCATCGGATCTTCTCCTGGGCCGTCTTGTCGCTGACCGGGTACGGCACCCATCGTCCGGGAGCCCGGTGACCGGGCCCTGCCCAGATCCTGGCACGACACCGATCCAGGGGCAGGATGGGGTGATGCCGCGCCTGCACTCCCTCGAGCTGGTCCCCGACGACGCCGGGCAGGAGGCGGTGCGCGCCCAGTGGCGAGCGCTGAGCGAGGCCGGCCTGCCCTCGCAGCTGGACCACCGGGGGAGCACCAACGTCCCGCACGTGAGCGTCGTGGAGGCACCCGCGCTGCCCGAGGCGGCTCTCGACGTCGCCCACGCGCGGCTGGGCTCGCTGCTGCCGGTCACCGCGCTGGTCGACGGGGTGCTGCTGCTCGGCAACGGCCGGGTCACCCTGGCCCGGCCGGTCCAGCTCGCCGACGACGTCGTACGCCGCGTGCTCGCGGTGCGGGTGCAGGTCCCGGAGCGCCGGCACCTGGGCTGGGTGCCGCACGTGACCCTGGCCCGGCGCCTGGAGCGGGCCGACGTGCCCCGGGCCCTCGAGGTCCTCGACGAGCTGGACGCGGGCCGGCACCGGGGCCTGGAGCTGCGGCTGACCGGGCTGCGGCGCTGGGACCCGGACGCCGGTCAGGTGCACGAGCTCTGAGCCGGCGTCGTAGGTTGGCCCCATGCTCGACCAGCCGCTCGACGTGACCCAGCAGCGCGTGCTCGGCGCCCTGCTCGAGAAGCAGGTGACGGTGCCGGCGTCCTACCCGCTGACGCTGAGCAGCCTGCGCACCGCCTGCAACCAGACCAGCAGCCGCGACCCGGTCACCGAGCTCGACGAGCCGAGCCTCGAGCAGACCGCGCGGACCCTGAAGGAGCGCGGCCTGCTCCGCATCGTCTGGTCAGACACCGGTCGACGCACCTTGAAGTACCACCAGACCCTCGACGAGGCGCTGGGCCTCGGGGCCGACGAGCGGGCGCTGCTGACAGTGCTGCTGCTGCGCGGCCCCCAGACCCCGGCCGAGCTGCGCACCCGCACCGAGCGGCTGCACGGCTTCGGCGACCGCGACGAGGTGGCCGAGGTGCTGGCCCGACTCGCCGGGCGCGAGCAGCCGTTGGTCGAGCGGCTCGAGCGCCGACCCCGCGAGCAGGACCACCGGTGGGTGCACCTGCTGGGCCCGGCCGCGGCCCAGGCGCCCCCGGCGGGCGCGACGGCCCCCGGCGGCACGGTGGACCGCGAGGCCCCGTTGGTCGACGGCCCGGAGCGCCGCGACGACCGGGTGCGCGCGACGTACGCCGCCGTGGCCACGGCCTACGCGGACCGGTTCAGCGACGAGCTGGCCGACCTCCCCTTCGAGCGCTGGCTGCTGGAGCGCGCGGTCCAGGCCGCGGACGGGCTGCCGGTCGTCGACGCCGGCTGCGGCCCGGGTCACCTGGCCGCCCACCTGGTGGGGCTCGGGGCAGACGCGCGGGGTCTCGACCTGACCCCCGAGATGGTCGCCGAGGCCCGCGAGCGGCACCCGGGCGTGCGCTACGACGTCGGGGACCTGCGGCGGCTGATCCGACCCGAGTCCGCGGTCGGGTGGGGGGCCGTCCTCGGCTGGTACTCCCTCATCCACCTCGCCGGCTCCGAGCTGCCCGACGCGCTCGCCGCGCTCGCGCGGCCGCTGGCACCGGGCGGGCTGCTCGTGCTCGGCCTGCACGCCGGCCAGGAGGTGCGCCACGTCGACACCTGGTGCGACGTCGACGTCTCGGGCCACGGCGGTCTCGACGTCGTGGGCCACGACCCGACGGACGTGGTGGCGGCGGTCGAGGCGGCCGGGCTCGTCGACGTCGAGTGGTACGTGCGCGGCGCCCACACCCGGCTGGGCGAGAGCTCCTCGCGGCTCTACGTCCTGGGTCGGCGGGCCTGATGGGCCGGTGGGGCGGCTCGGCCGCGCTGCTCGTCGCGGCCGGGGTGATGCTGGGCAACGAGCCCGGCGTCGGCTCGATCCTCGCGGCGGTGCTGCTCGCGGTGTTCGCGTTCCTGCTCTCGCCGCTGCTGTTCCCGAGCTCGCCCGGCGACCTCGCCGGGCGCCGGCGCGGTCGCGAGGAGGGCGTCCCGGTGGTCTACTGGCGACCGGGCTGCCACTACTGCCTCAAGCTGCGCCTGGGCCTGCTGCTCCTGCGGCAGCGGGTGATCTGGGTCGACATCTCGAAGGACCCCGACGCCTCCGCCCGGGTGCGCAGCGTCAACGGGGGCAACGAGACCGTGCCGACCGTCTTCTCGCGCGGCAGCGTCAAGGCGAACCCGTCGCTCGCGTGGGTGCGCGAGCAACGGGCCGCCCGCTGACGGGGCCGGGCGTCAGGCCAGGTCGAGGACGCAGTCGGCCAGCACGGGGGAGCCGTCGCGCTCGCCGCCCATGATGGTCGCCGAGGCCACGATCCGGCCGTCCTCGAGCCATCCCTTGGCCCCGATCGTCTCGCCCGGGAAGACCACCCCGGCGAAGCGTGCGGAGAAGCCGCCGACCCGGGTGGCGTCGCCGGCGAGCAGCGTCTCGGTCAGCTCGCGCAGGACGATGCCGTAGGAGCAGAGCCCGTGCAGGATCGGGGCCGGGAAGCCGGCGGCCTTCGCGAAGTCGGGGTCCGCGTGCAGCGGGTTGCGGTCGCCGCAGAGCCGGTAGAGCAGCGCCTGCTGCGGGGTGACGTCGTACGCCGTCTCGGTGTCGGGGGCCCGCTCGGGCAGCTCGACGGCCTGCGAGGAGCCACGGTCGCCGCCCCAGCCGCCCTCGCCGCGCACGAAGATCGAGGAGCGGGTGGTCCACAGCGCCTCGCCGTCGGCGGAGGTGGCGGTCGCCTCCTGCCAGATCACGGCGGCCTTGGTCTTGTCCCAGACGTCGCTGATCCGGGTGGAGACGCTCGCCGAGCCGGAGGTCGGCAGCGGGGCGTGCACGGTGATCGACTGCGAGCCGTGGACCACCTGGGCGAGGTCGATGTCGCAGCCCGGCAGGTCCAGCGGCGGCGGGTCGGTCGCGTGGAAGGTGGGCGCGACGACGCCGAACGACGGCAGCACCTGCAGGCCCGGCCCGTCGAGGGTCCAGCGCAGTGCTGCGGGGTCGACCTGGTCGCCCGGGTGGGAGCCGGCGCCGACGCCGAGGTGGTAGAGCAGCACGTCGCTGGCGTCCCAGGTGAACGTGCGGACGCCGAGGTCGGCGCCGATCGCGATGTCGGGATCGATGGGCATCAGGAGGCCTCTCCGGTGGGGACGGCTGCGTCGGTGTGGTCCGCAGCCAGGTGCTCGACCGCAAGGTAGCCGAAAGTCAGCGCCGGGCCGATGGTCGCTCCCGGTCCCGCGTAGGTGCGTCCCATCACGGCCGACGAGACGTTGCCGGCGGCGTACAGGCCGGGGATCGGCTCACCGTCGGTGCGCAGCACGCGGGCGTGCTCGTCGGTGACCAGGCCGCCCTTGGTGCCCAGGTCGCCCGGGACGATCTTGACCGCGTAGAACGGGCCCTGGTCGATGCGGTGCAGCGACGGGTTCGGCTTCACGGTCGGGTCGGAGTAGTACTTGTCGTACGCCGACTCACCGCGGTGGAAGTCCTCGTCGACCCCGGTCTCGGCGAAGCCGTTGAAGCGCTCCACCGTGGCGCTCAGCGCCGTGGCCGGGACGCCGATCTCGGCGGCGAGCTCCTCGAGGGTCGCGGCCTTGCGCACCACGCCCTCCTTGTACCAACGCCCCGGGAAGGGCTGGCGCGGGCTGAGGCCTGCGAAGAGGTAGCGGTTGCGGTAGCGCTGGTCGATGATCATCCAGGCCGGGACGTGCTGGACGCCGCTGGCCTCGCCCGCGTAGATCTCGTGGACCGCCTCGACGTAGGGCAGCGCCTCGTTCATGAACCGGCGGCCCGCGCCGTTGACGATCATCGAGCCGGGCAGGTTGCGCTCGGCCAGGCAGAACCACGGACGGCCCGGGAGCGGGATCGTGGGACCCCACCAGGAGTCGTCGAGCAGGTCGGTGCCGGCGCCGGCCGCGATGCCGGCCAGCAGCCCGCCGCCGGTGTTGAACTCCGATCCGGTGGTCCACTCGACCGAGGTGGGCTGCGGCTGGTACTTCTCGCGCAGCTCCAGGTTGCGCTCGAAGCCGCCGCTGCCGAGCACGACGCCGCGCCGCGCCCGGATCTCGTGGGACCGCCCGTCGCGGGTGACCCGCACCCCGACGACCCGGCCCCGCTCGAGCAGCAGCTCGTCGAGGGCGGTCTCGTAGGCCACCGGCACGCCGGCGTCGATGAGCCCCTGGCGCAGGCCGACCGCGATCGCGCCGCCCATCGCGTACATCCGGCGTCGGCGCAGCCCGGCGATGAGGCGCTTGACGAGCACCTTGGCCATCGTGACCGGCCCGCGCCAGGTGCGCAGCCCGAGGCTGATCTTGCGGAAGTCGGCCTGCGTGACGATCAGGTTCGCCGGGGCCTTGGTGTACGGCGGGTGCAGGCGCTCGAGCTCGTCGCCGAGGAAGGACGCGTCCAGCGGCACCGGCTCGCAGCTGCGGCCCGCGGGCCGGCCGCCGGGCTGCTCGGGCAGGTAGTCGGCGTACTGCGGCACCCAGGTGAAGCGCAGCGGGGTGCGCTCGCGCAGGAAGTCCATGACCTCGGGCCCGCGGCGCAGGTAGGTCTCGCGGCGCACGGCCGGGACCGCGTCGCCCACGATGGCCTGGAGGTACTCGCGGGACCGCGCGTCGTCGTCGGGGTCGACCTGGCCGGCCTCGCGCAGCGCGTAGTTGCCGGGGATCCACACGCCGCCGCCGGAGCGGGCGGTGGAGCCGCCGAAGTAGGCGCTCTTCTCGACCAGGAGGGTGTCCAGGCCGGCCGCGCCCGCGGCCAGGGCGGCGGTCATCCCGGCGCCGCCGGCGCCCACGACGACGACGTCGACCTCGGTCGGCAGGGCAGTGACGCTCGAGGGGGCGCTGGAGGCGGCTCGGGGGGCTCGCGACGTACCGGTCATGGCACAAAACTGTAACAGGTTCTACTCTGACCCCGTGAGCATCGAGAAGCTGACCGCCGCCATCGTCGGACCCGGGAACATCGGCACCGACCTCATGTACAAGCTGCTGCGCAGCCGGCACGTGGAGCCCCGCTGGATGATCGGGGTGGATCCCGCCTCCGAGGGCCTGCGCCTGGCCGCCGAGCAGGGCCTCGAGGCCTCGCCCGAGGGGGTCGACTGGCTGCTGGGGCAGGACGAGCTGCCCGACCTGGTCTTCGAGGCGACCTCGGCCTCCGTGCACCGCGCGTACGCGCCGCGCTACGAGGAGGCCGGCATCCGTGCCGTCGACCTCACGCCGGCCGCGGTGGGTCCCGCCGTCATCCCGCCGGTCAACGGCGAGGAGCACGTGGGCGCGCCCAACGTCAACATGATCACCTGCGGCGGCCAGGCCACCATCCCGATGGTGGCCGCGGTCTCCCGCGCCGCCCGGGTCTCCTACGCCGAGATCGTCGCCTCGGTCTCGTCGATGTCGGCGGGCCCCGGCACCCGCGCCAACATCGACGAGTTCACCCGCACCACCGCTGCCGGCGTCGAGACCATCGGCGGCGCCGCCCGCGGCAAGGCCATCATCATCCTGAACCCGGCCGAGCCGCCGATGATCATGCGCGACACGATCTACTGCGCCGTCGCCCCCGATGCCGACCGCGACGCGATCGTGGCCTCGGTGCTGGCGATGGAGCGGTCCGTGCAGGAGTACGTGCCCGGCTACCGGCTCCTCCAGGAGCCCCAGCTCGACGAGCCCTCGGCCGCCACGCAGGGCCAGCTCAAGGTCTCGGTCTTCGTCGAGGTCGAGGGCGCCGGGGACTTCCTGCCGCCGTACGCCGGCAACCTCGACATCATGACCGCCGCAGCCGCCCGTGTCGGCGACACCATCGCCCGATCGATCCAGGGGGACCTCCGATGAGCACGACCGACCTCGACCACCTGACCCGCACCTGGAGTGGAGCGCACGGCGGCGACCTCGACCTGCGCCTGACCGACACCTGCCTGCGCGACGGCTCGCACCACAAGCGGCACCAGTTCACCACCGCCGAGGTGCGCGACGTCGTCGCCGCCCTCGACGCCTCCGGCGTGCCGGTGATCGAGGTGGCGCACGGCGACGGGCTGGGCGGCTCGTCGTTCAACTACGGCTTCTCGCGCACGCCGGAGCAGGACCTGATCCGCACCGCGGCCGAGACGGCCACGCGGGCGCGCATCGCGTTCCTGATGCTCCCGGGCGTCGGCACCAAGGACGACATCCGGGCGGCGCAGGACAACGGCGGCCAGATCTGTCGCATCGCCACCCACTGCACCGAGGCGGACACCTCGAACCAGCACTTCGGGCTGGCCCGCGAGCTCGGTCTCGAGACCGTCGGCTTCCTGATGATGAGCCACACCCAGCCGCCCGAGGTGCTGGCCCGGCAGGCCCGGATCATGGTCGACGCCGGCTGCCAGTGCGTCTACGTCGTCGACTCCGCGGGTGCGCTGGTGATGGAGCAGACCGCCGACCGCGTCTCGGCGCTCGTGGCCGAGATCGGCGACGTCGCCGACGTGGGCTTCCACGGCCACGAGAACCTCGGTCTGGGCGTGGCCAACACCGTCATCGCCGCGCGCGCGGGTGCCACCCAGATCGACGGGTCCGTGCGCCGCTTCGGCGCGGGGGCCGGGAACACGCCCCTGGAGGCGTTCATCGGCGTCTGCGACAAGCTCGGCTGGAGCACCGGGGTCGACTTCCTCAAGATCGTCGACGCCTCGGAGGACGTCATCAAGCCGGTGATGCCCGAGGAGTGCCAGCTCGACCGGATGACGCTGATGATGGGCTACGCCGGGGTCTACTCGAGCTTCCTCAAGCACGCCGGCAACGCCGCGGAGCGCTACGGCGTGCCCGGTGCCAAGATCCTGCTGGAGGCCGGCCGGCGCAAGCTCATCGGCGGCCAGGAGGACCAGCTCGTCGACATCGCCCTGATGCTCCAGGCCGAGCAGGACGAGGCGAGAGCGAACGGCTGAGCAGGCCGACCTTGTCCCTAACTAGAACGTGTTCTAGTATTGAGCAACTGATCCACCGACAGGAGATCCCCATGACCCAGGCCGTGCTCGACGCCGTCCGTGACCTGCTCCCCGGCCTCCGGGACCGAGCGGACGAGGCTGAGCGTCTCCGGGTGGTCCCGGACGCCAACATCAAGGAGCTGGAGGAGACCGGCTTCTTCCGGCTCCTGCAGCCCAAGAGGTTCGACGGCTTCGAGGCCGACCCCGTGGACTTCTACACCGCGGTGCGCGACATCGCCTCGGCCTGCGGTTCGACCGGGTGGGTCAGCAGTGTCGTGGGCGTGCACCCCTGGCAGGTGGCGCTGTTCGCCGACGAGGCCCAGCAGGCCGTGTGGGGCGAGAGCACCGACACCCGGCTGAGCTCGTCGTACGCCCCCACCGGCAAGGCCGTCGTCGCCGAGGGCGGCTACCGGCTCTCCGGCAAGTGGAGCTTCTCCTCCGGTGCCGACCACTGCAGCTGGGTGCTGCTGGGCGGCCTGGTCTTCGACGCCGAGGGCAACGTCGTCGACTTCAAGACCTTCATGGTGCCGCGGTCGGACTACACCATCAACGACGTGTGGCACATGGTCGGGCTCTCGGGCACCGGCTCGAACGACATCGTCGTCGACGACGTCTTCATCCCGGAGGCCTTCACCCTGTCGATGGGCGAGACCGGCTCGTGCCGCGGCCCCGGACAGGCGCAGAACACCAGCGACCTCTACAAGCTGCCCTTCCACTCGATCTTCACCGGCACCATCACCACGCCGATCATCGGCATGGCGATGGGTGCCTACGCCGAGCACGTCGAGATGCAGCAGCAGCGCAGCCGCGCGGCGTACCTGGGGGAGAAGGCGTCGAAGGACCCCTTCGCCATGGTCCGGATCGCGCGGGCCTCCAGCGAGATCGACGCCGCCTGGGCGCTGCTGGTCAACAACATCCGCGAGGAGCAGGCGCACGTGGCCAAGGGCGAGCAGATCCCGCTGCGCCTGCGCCTGAAGGTGCGCCGCGACCAGGTCATCGGCAGCCAGCGCGCGATCGACGCGATCGACGAGCTCTTCGAGGCCTCCGGCGGGCGGGCGCTGACGCAGGGCACCTACCTCCAGCGCGCCTGGCGCGACGCGCACGCCGGACGCGTGCACGCCGCCAACGACCCCGAGCGGGCGCTGCAGATGTTCGGTGCCCACGAGTTCGGCCACAAGGTCGACCCGGGGATGTACTGAGCGTGACCCCTGACTCCGTACGCCGCTCCGCCTCCGTCCACACCGAGGCGACCGGCCAGATCTCCCTGACCTACTACGAGGCGGGGGAGCCCACCGACGTGGGCGCCGGGCTGCCGCTGGTGATGCTGCACGGCGGTGGGCCCGGCGCCTCGTCGTGGTCGAACTTCGGCCCGGCGCTGCCCGGCTTCGCCGAGTCCTTCCGGACCCTGCTGGTCGACCAGCCCGGCTTCGGGGGCTCCGACAAGCCGCCGGTGGTGGGCAACTACTACCGCTTCGCCGCCGACGCGGTCGTCGCGCTGCTCGACGAGCTCGGCATCGAGCGGGTCCACCTGCTCGGCAACAGCCTGGGCGGCGGCACCGCCGTACGCCTGGCGCTGTCGCACCCCGACCGGGTCGGTCGACTGGTCCTGATGGGTCCCGGCGGCCTGTCGCTCAACCTGTTCCACGCCGACCCCACCGAGGGCGTGCAGCGCCTGATGGAGTTCGGCGGCGACCCGACCCCCGAGCGGCTGCGCGCCTTCATCTCCACCATGGTCGTCGACCAGTCGCTGGTCACCGACGAGCTGGTGGCGGCGCGCTTCGCCGACGCCACCAGTCCCGGTGCGCAGGACGCGATGCGGTCGATGGGCATGTCCTTCTGGAATCCTGAGACCGCAGAGGACGGGATGCTCTGGCGTGAGGCCCACCGGTTGCGCCAGCACACCCTGTTGACCTGGGGCCGCGAGGACCGCGTCAACCCCCTCGACGGTGCCATGGCGGCGCTGAAGCTGATCCCGCGCGCACGGCTGCACGTGTTCCCGAACTGCGGCCACTGGGCGCAGATCGAGGCCGCCGAGGAGTTCCGCGAGGTGGCGACCGCCTTCCTGGGCCGCCACGTCGAGCGGCCCCGCCGTACCAGCGCCTGATCCAGACCACCAGAACCACCACGAGAGCCACTGAGGAACCCTGATGACGATCGACATCCGCTCGATGGGCTACGTCCGCGTGTCCAGCACCGACCTCGAGCAGTGGCGCCACTTCGCCACCAAGGTCCTCGGGCTCGCCGAGGGCCGCGGCCCGAACCCGGAGCACCTCTACTTCCAGATCGACGCCGTCTCCGCGCGGCTCGTCGTGGTGCCCGGTGACGTCGACCAGCTCGCCTGCACCGGCTGGGAGGTCGCGGACCACCGGGCCCTGCAGGCGGCGCGCGAGCACCTGCAGGCTGCCGGTGTCGACTTCCAGGACGCCACCGCCGAGGAGCTCGCCGACCGCCGGGTCCAGGACCTGGTGCGCTTCGAGGACCCGTGGGGCAACGTCTTCGAGCTCTTCCACGGCATCACCTACGAGTCGCACCCGGTCGTGACGCCGTACGGCGCGAAGTTCGTCACCGGCGACCAGGGCATGGGCCACATCGTCGTGCCCGTCCTCGACGACGTCGAGGCGCTGCGCTTCTACACCGAGGTGCTCGGCTTCCGCCTGCGCGACTCGATGAGCATGCCCGGCGAGTTCGTCGGCAAGGAGCCCGGCTCGAAGGTGTGGCTGCGCTTCCTCGGGGTCAACCCGCGCCACCACTCGCTGGCGTTCCTGCCGATGCCGAACCCCGCCAAGTGCGTGCACATCATGCTCGAGGTCGACTCCCTCGACGACGTGGGCCGCGCCCTGGAGCGCGTCCGCAAGCACGACGCCCCGCTCTCCTCGACCCTGGGCCGGCACATGAACGACGAGATGGTCTCCTTCTACGTCCGCTCGCCGGGCGGCTTCGACATCGAGTTCGGCACCGACGGCATGGAGGTCGACGACGCGCGCTGGGTGGCCCGCGAGTCGACCGCGGTCTCGTACTGGGGGCACGACTTCTCCGTCGGTCGATGATGTCTAGGGTCGAGCCCATGACCGAGACCCCGGAGATCCCCGAGGGGATGAACCCCAACGCCGCCGAGACCTGGCCCAGCGCCGAGCTCATCGAGTCGTTCCTGGGTGACTCCCGCTACGACCTGCACCTCGGGCCCGGCAACGACGTCACCGTGGCGGCCGACGACCCGGAGGCCCTGGCGGCCGCGCGTCGCTTCCGTGACGTGCTGAGCCAGTTCGGCTCCGGGGTCACCGTGGTGACGACGATGAGTGGCGGGGAGCCGGTCGGGATGACCTGCCAGTCGTTCTCCAGCGTCTCCCTCGACCCGCCGCTGGTGCTGTTCGTGCCCGCGAAGTCCTCCCGGGCCTGGCCGCTGATCCAGCGGGCCGGCCGGTTCTGCGTCAACGTGCTCGGCGGTGACCAGGCCGAGCTGTCCAACCAGATGGCCAGCCGGGGTGCCGACAAGTTCGCCGGGGTCGACTGGGAGGCGTCGCCGCACACGGGCTCGCCGGTGCTGGCCGGCACGCTCGCCCACATCGACTGCGCGATCCACGCGGTGCACGAGGCCGGCGACCACTACGTCGTCATCGGCCGTGCCCTCGACCTGCAGGTCGGCGACGAGCCGGGCGACCCCTTGCTGTTCTTCCGGGGGCAGTACCGCACGACCGCGACCGACTGACCGGGCTGATGCGTCGTCCGGACAGAGGTGGCACCGTGGGTGTGACGGCGGACCCAACTCCAGTGCGGCCGGTCACGTCATCGACATCCGGATGACGTAGCGGAGCCCTCAGCGGGTCTCCAGCCACCACGGGCTGGTGTAGGCGATCGCGAGGTCGTTGCACGGGTGGTCCTGGGGGCCGGGCGTGGCGTTCGGCTCGGCGGGGTCCGAGACGCGCACCACCACCCAGTCGCCGTCAGCCAGGTCGACCTTGACCGGCACCTCCAGCACCGGGCCGACCTCGAAGTCGACGACCTCGGCCACCACCGGGGCGTCGGTGCCGGGACGCAGCACCTGCGCGGCCAGGCGCCGCCCGCGCCACGACCGGTCCCGCGCCAGGTCCAGCCGCAGCGTCAGCGTCGTACGGGCGCGGGGCGGGAGGGGGACCACCCCGCCCATCCGCACCGATCGCCCCCGGCGCGGGGTGGCGGTGGCGTCGAGGCGCAGGCCCGAGGTGCGGGTGGCGAAGAAGCGCCGCTGGCGCATCGCGCGCTTGACCCCCTGGCGGCTGTGCTCGCGCACCCACAGACCGGTGCGGCCCTTGCCCTCGGGGAAGCCCCAGTCGGTGCCGTGCTCGTCGGTGACGCCGGTCAGGCCGGTGCGCCAGCCGTTGTTGAGGCACACGCACAGCGGCGAGTCGCGCCCGTCGGCGTAGCCCTCGAAGAGGTAGTCGTCGCGGCGGTTGAACATCTCCAGGCCCACGACCTGGTCGCGGACCCGCTCGTCGTAGACGAACTCCTGGAAGCGACCCGGCTCGCGGCCCGGGTGGTTGAATCCGGCCAGTGCGCCGGCCCCACCGTCGAGCACCAGGCCCGGCTCGCGCCGCAGCCACGACAGCAGGGGCTGCATCAGCCCCGCCTGCAGCACGTCGGTGTAGTGCTCGCTGAACCAGACGTTGACGTGGCCGATCAGCGGCTCGGACCACTCGAAGCCGCGGATGGCGGTGAAGGCACCGTCGACGTTCGCGGCATCGGCGTACGCCCCGGTGGCGCGCCAGCCGCGCCGGGTCAGGCCGCCGACCTGGGTGTACTCCGGGGGCAGCAGGTCGGTGAGCACGTCGCCCAGCAGGTTGTCGGACAGGGTGGCGTGGTCGGTCAGCGCCGCCACGTCGAGCCCGGCCTCTCGCATCGAGTCGAAGGCGTCGGCCGGGTCGCCGTCGCCGTCGCTGAGCAGCGTGTGGTTGTGCAGGTCGGCGTGCAGCAGGTGGGTGCCGCGGGTCAGCCGCGAGGTGCGTGCCGCGCCGGTGGCGGCGGCCGGCGAGCCGGGGGCGGCCGCCGCGCCGGTGGGGGTGCCGAGGAGCGAGCCGGCGGCACCGGCCACCAGCAGCCCCGCCCCGGCCCCGCCCAGCGCGCTGCGGCGCGTCAGCCGAGCGCGGGTCGCGGCGTCGGGGGCGGAGAGCTCACGGTGGGGCAGGTGATGGGGCGCGTGGTCGGGCGCAGGGTGGTCGTCGCACATGGCCGTATCAACGCATGCGGGGGCGTCGAGTTCCGGTCGGGCAGGTGAACGGTAGGTTCGGGTCCGTGATCGCTCTGCCTGCCCACGGGTTCGTGATGCTCTCGATGCCCAAGTGCGCCTCCACGACGCTGGTCACCACGCTCAAGGGGCACGCCGAGATCCTGATGCGGGTCAACCCGCGGCTCAAGCACATGAACTGCCGCACCTTCACCCACCGGATGGCGCCGGTGCTGCAGGGCGCAGGCTACGAGCGCACCGACTACGAGCTCGTCACGCTCTTCCGCGAGCCGGTGTCCTGGCTGGAGTCCTGGTGGCGCTACCGACAGCGGCCGGCGCTGAAGGAGAAGGACGACGGCAAGTGGACCGGTGACATCAGCTTCGACGACTTCGTCGGCGCTCACATCGACGGCGCCCCCGGCGCGATCACCGGGCGCCAGGCCCGCTTCGTCTCCCTCGACGACGACCTGACCATCGGCGTCGACCGGATCCTGGCCCTCGAGGCCACCGACGTCTGGCAGGGCTGGATCGCCCAGCAGCTGGGCCAGCAGGTCGACCTGGTCACCAAGAACTGGTCCACCTCCAGCGCCGCCACCACCCTCTCCGACACCATGCGCGGACGGCTCCTCGAGCACTACGCCCCCGAGTACGACATCTACGAGCACCTCCGCGCTGCTGGCGGCAACTGGGCCGTGCCCCCCGGGTACCGCCCCGCTTCCTGACTGGTCTGCTGCCCTCGCTGGCCGCCCGGCAGGAGTTTCATCGGCCGGCCGATGAAACTCCTGGGTGGACGCTGAAACTTCATCGTCCACCCGTCAGTTCTGTCTACGCCGCGCAGGTAGGCCGCGGTTCCGGGCGGGGAGAGGCACTGCTCAGGCGGCCGGTTTCAGGTACCGGCGCAGGCGCGCGATGAGCAGGCTCGGCTGCTGGAGGTCGGCCCAGGTGATCCGGATGACCGTCCAGCCCGTGGCCTCACGGATCCGGTCCTCGCGCTGCTTCTCGCGCAGCACCATCTCCTCGATGCTCTCCCCGGGCCGGCGCATCGAGTGGTACTTCTGCCGGCCGTCGAACTCCACGATCAGCCGGTGCTCGGGCCAGGCGAAGTCGACGCGCCCGATCAGCCAGCCGCGCTGGTCCCGCACCTCCAGCTGCAGCTCGGGCTCGGGCAGCCCGGCATCGAGGAAGGCGAGCCGCGCCAGGGTCTCGGCGACGCTGTCGGACCCGACCCGGGCGTACCCGAGCTTGAGCGCCAGGTCGAGGTGGTCGCTCCACACGCTGCGGGCGTCCAGCTGGTACTGGCACTCCTCGGGGCTGCTCAGCCCCTGCTGGAAGAACCAGTCGAGCACACACACCGCCGCGTCACGGTCGACGATCGCGGCGGTGTCGAGCGCGGTCCGGGTAGGAGCGGTGATCCAGCACTCGCCGCGCCGGCTCAGCTCGTCGACGCGACAGCCGCCGCGGTGGTGTCGTACGGAGGCCTGGGTGCGCTCGCCCGCGCCGGCCAGATCGGTGAGGTGCACGTGGGTCAGCGGCAGGCCGTGGTCCGGCGCCCCGTAGACCAGTGCGGCGCTCACGTGGGACAGCGCGACGTCCTGGCCGTAGAGGCGCACGACCCCGCGGCTGAGCATCACGTGCCGCTCGCGGGCAGTGGCCTGGTTCCACTGCTGGGCGACGGCGTACACGCCGTGCCGCATCCGCACGAGCTCACCGGCCCGCACCAGTCGGGCGATGGCGTTGTCATGGATGCCTGCGGCCACCAGGTCTCGCCGCAGGACGACCCCGAGGTCGTCGGCCGGCACGTTGATCATCATCCCGGCAGCCTGCCTCGCCCGACACCCGCCTGCACGCGCCCCGCGGCCGCCTGTGGATAACCTGCCGGGGAGTTTCATCGGCCGGCCGACGTACCTCTCGGGTGGACGCTGAAACTTCATCGTCCACCCAGGACCTTCATCGGCCGGCCGATGAAACTCCCCGAGGCGGGGCTCAGATGAGCTCGAGCAGGGTGCCGGTGGCCATGGCGCCGCCGGCGCACATGGAGATCAGGGCGGTGGAGAGCTCGCGGCGCTCCAGCTCGTGCAGGGCGGTGGTGATCAGGCGGGTGCCGGTGGAGCCGACGGGGTGGCCCAGGGCGATCGCACCGCCGTTGACGTTGACCTTGTCGAGGTCGACCTGGTGCTGGCCGGCCCACGACAGGACGACGGAGGCGAAGGCCTCGTTGACCTCGAAGAGGTCGATGTCGGAGATCGACATGCCGGTGCGGTCGAGGACGCGCTGGGTGGCGTCGATGGGGCCGTCGAGGTGGTAGTAGGGGTTGGAGCCGACCAGGCAGTGCGTCACGAACCGGGCGCGGGGGCGCAGGCCCAGGGCCCGGGCCTTCGACTCGTCCATGATCAGCACGGCGGAGGCGCCGTCGGAGATCTGCGAGGACGTGCCGGCGGTGTGCAGCCCCTCGGGCAGCACGGTGCGCAGCGAGGCGAGGCCCTCGAGGGTCGTCTCGCGCAGGCCCTGGTCGGTGTCGACGAGGCGCGTCTCGCCGGTCGGCTCGCCGTCCTCACCCAGCACCGGGGCGTCGTACGCCGCGATCTCGCGCTTGAAGCGCCCCTCGTCGACCGCGACGCGGGCCTTCTGCTGGCTGGCGAGACCGAACGCCTCGAGGTCGGCGCGGCTCAGACCACGGTTGCGGGCGATCCGGTCGGCAGCCTCGAACTGGTTGGGCAGGTCGATCGCCCAGTCGTCGGGCCGCGGGTCGCCGAGGCCCGCGGGCACGTTGCTGCCCAGCGGGATGCGCGACATGGCCTCGACGCCGCAGGCGATGCCCACGTCGATGGTGCCCGCCGCGATCATGTCGGCGACCAGGTGGGCCGACTGCTGGCCGGAGCCGCACTGGGCGTCGATCACGGTGCCGCCGGTGTGCTGGGGGAGGCCGGCGTAGAGCCAGGCCCGACGCACCATGTCGTTCGACTGCTCACCTGCCTGGGTGACGCAGCCCCCGACCACCTGCTCGACGAGCTCGGGGTCGATCCCCGAGCGCTCGATCACCTCGCGCTGCACGAAGGCGAGCAGCTGAGCGGGGTGCGCGCCGGCCAACCAGCCGTTGCGCTTGCCGAGGGGGGTGCGGACGGCGTCGACGATCACAGGGGTGCCCATGCGACCAAAATAGAACAGGTTCTCGGCGTCCGGGAAGAAATCTCACGGTATGGCTTCCTCGGCGTACCGGCGGTATGTAATCTGGCCCACTAGAACACGTTCCACCCCCGCCACCTTCGATGGAGACGCCCCAGTGACCCAGCTCGACACCCGCGCCACGGCCTTCGACCCCACCGACCCCGACATCCTGGCGGACCGGGTCCCGCACGACGAGCTGCTGCTGCTGCGTCGTACCGCCCCCGTCTCGTTCATCACCCAGGAGCCCGAGGCCCGGGGCGGGTTCCCGGACCACGCGGGCTACTGGGCGGTGACCAAGCACGCCGACGTCGCCGCGGTCTCGAAGAACCAGACCGACTTCTCCGCGCGCGAGAACGGCGTGGTCATCCGCTTCGGGCCGGACATGACCCGCGACGAGGTCGAGGCCTCCAGCGCGCTGCTCATCAACCACGACGCGCCCGACCACACCAAGCTGCGCCAGATCGTGTCGCGGGCCTTCACACCGCGCTCCATCAGCGCCCTGCACGACAGCCTCAAGGTGCGCGCCGAGAAGATCATCGACGACGCCGTCGCCAAGGGACAGGGCAACTTCGTCGAGGACGTCGCCGCCGAGCTCCCGCTGCAGGCGATCGCGGACCTCCTCGGGGTGCCGCAGGAGGACCGCGGCAAGCTCTTCGAGTGGTCCAACCAGCTGATGTCGTACGACGACCCGTCGGTCGAGGGTGACCAGATGGTCGCCTACGCCGAGATCCTGGGCTACTCCATGGCCCTGGCCGACGAGCGCCGCACGAGCCCGCGTGAGGACCTGGTCACCAAGCTGATCAGCGCCGACGTCGACGGCCGCGGTCTCTCCGACGACGAGTTCGGCTTCTTCGTCATCCTGCTCGCCGTGGCCGGCAACGAGACCACGCGCAACGCCATCACGTGGGGCCAGCACGCCTTCATGAACAACCCCGAGAGCTGGGAGCTGTTCTGTCGCGAGCGTCCCAGCACCGCCACCGACGAGATCATCCGCTGGGCCACGCCCGTCACGGCCTTCCAGCGCACCGCGCTGAACGACGTGGAGGTCGGCGGCGTCCAGGTGTCGAAGGGCGACCGCGTGGGTCTGCTCTACTCCAGCGCGAACTTCGACGAGGACGTCTTCACCGACCCCTTCACCTTCGACATCCTGCGCAACCCGAACCCCCACCAGGCCTTCGGCGGACACGGCGCCCACTACTGCATCGGTGCCAATCTCGCCCGCCTCGAGGTGGACCTGATGTTCAATGCGATGGCGGACCGTGGCCTGCGCGTGACCCAGCTCGGCGAGCCCGACCGGCTGCGCAGCGGCTGGCTCAACGGGGTCAAGGACATGCAGGTCTCCTACAGCGTCGACCAGTGATCGAGAGGACCCGACCGTGACCGCGAGCGAGCTCATCCCCGAAGGCTTCGACCCCACGGACCCCGACGTGCTGTGGAGGGCGCTGCCGCACGCCGAGTTCAAGGCGATGCGGCGCACCGACCCGGTGCACTGGGTCGAGCAGCCGCAGTCGGCACGGGACGGCATGTCGGAGGAGTCGGGGACCGGCTACTGGGCGTTGTCGAAGCACGCCGACGTCGCCGCGGTGTCCAAGAACAGCAAGGACTTCTCGGCCTCCGAGAACGGCGCCATCATCCGCTTCGCGGAGGGGATGGAGCGCGAGATGGTGGAGATGCAGCGGGTCATCCTGATCAACCAGGACGCGCCCGAGCACACCTCCACCCGCCAGATCATCTCCCGGGGCTTCACGCCGCGGGCGATCGGCGCCCTCGAGGAGATCATGGAGCGGCGGGCCCACCAGATCGTGCAGGACGCCGTCCAGCGCGGTTCGGGCAACTTCGTGGAGGAGGTCGCGGCCGAGCTGCCGCTGCAGGCGATCGCCGACCTGCTCGGGGTGCCGCAGGAGGACCGTCGCAAGCTCTTCGACTGGTCCAACGAGATGCTCGCCAGCGACGACCCCGACTACGCCGGCGAGCCGGACGTCGCGGCCGCCGAGATCCTCGGCTACGCCATGGGCCTGGCCGCGGAGCGTCGGGAGAACCCCCGCGACGACCTGATCACGAAGCTGCTCGCAGCCGAGAAGGACGGTCGGGGCCTGACCGACGACGAGTTCGGGTACTTCGTCATCCTGCTCACCGTGGCCGGCAACGAGACCACCCGCAACGCCATCACCCACGGGATGATGGCCTTCCTCGAGCACCCCGAGCAGTGGGAGCTGTGGAAGAGCGAGCGGCCCGCCACGATGATCGACGAGGTGATCCGGTGGGCCACGCCGGTGTGCGCCTTCCAGCGCACCGCCCTGCGCGACGTGGAGGTCGGGGACGTGACCGTGCGCCAGGGCCAGCGGGTCGGCCTGTTCTACGCCTCGGGGAACTTCGACGAGGACGTCTTCACCGACCCGTTCGTCTTCGACATCACCCGCGACCCCAACCCGCACCTGTCGTTCGGTGGGCACGGTGCGCACTACTGCATCGGTGCGAACCTGGCCCGGCTCGAGGTCCGGGTGATCTTCGAGGCCCTGGCCGAGCACGCGCCCGGCATCCGCCGGCTCGCCGACGGGCGGCGCCTGCGCCACACCTGGATCAACGGGATCAAGGAGCTCCAGGTCGCCTACGCCTGAGCGCTCGCCGCGCGCGGGTCTTCAGCCGCGTGCGGTGAGCACCAGCGGGCCGTCGTCGGTGACGGCCACGGTGTGCTCCATGTGGGCCCCGCGGGCCCCGTCGGCGCTGCGCAACGTCCAGCCGTCGGCGTCGGTGTAGATCTCGTCGGTGGTGTGCACGAACCACGGCTCGATCGCGATGACCAGGCCGGCCTTGAGCTTGAAGCCGCGCCCGGCGCGGCCGTCGTTGGGCACGTGCGGGTCGCCGTGCATGGTGCGACCGACCCCGTGCCCGCCGAACTGCAGATTGACCTTCAGGCCCTCGGCGCGGGCGACCTCGCCGATCGCAGCCGAGATGTCGCCGATCCGGTTGCCCACCCGCGTGGCGGCGATGCCGGCCGCCAGCGCCCGGTCGGTCACCTCGATCAGGTGCAGGTCCTCGGGGCGCGGCGTACCCACGACCATGCTGAAGGCGGAGTCGGAGACCCACCCGTCCACGCTCGCGGCGAAGTCGACGCTGAGCAGGTCGCCGTCGGCGAGCACGTAGTCACGGGGCAGGCCGTGCAGCACCGCGTCGTTGACGGAGGTGCACAGCACCTTGCCGAACGGGGAGGCCCCGAACGAGGGGTGGTAGTCGATGTAGCAGGACTCCGCCCCGCGCTCGCGGATCATCTGGTGCGCGACCTCGTCGAGCTCGAGCAGGTTCATGCCCACGTCGGCGACCTCGGAGAGGCGGGTGATGACGTCGGCGACGAAGCGGCCGGCCGGCTTCATCTGCTCGATCTGGGTGGGGGTGCGCAGCTCGATCATGCACCCGACCCTACGGGCGTGCGCGGCACCCTCAGTTCCGGGGCTTGTCGGCGGCGACGACCCACATCGAGAAGAACTGCGAGCCGCCGCCGTAGGCGTGCCCCAGGGCCCGGCGCGCGCCGTCGACCTGGTGCTCGCCTGCGCGCCCGCGGACCTGCAGGGCCGCCTCGGCGAAGCGCAGCATCCCGGACGCGCCGATCGGGTTCGAGGACAGCACGCCGCCGGAGCAGTTGACCGGCAGCCGGCCGTCCATCGCGGTGGCGCCGGACTCGGTGAGCTGCCACCCTGTGCCCTCCTCGGCGAAGCCCAACGACTCCAGCCACATCGGCTCGAACCAGCTGAACGGCACGTAGATCTCAGCGACGTCGATCTGCTCGAGGGGGTTCGTGATCCCGGCCTGCTTCCACAGCGAGGCGGCCGCGTCGCGGCTGGCCTGCGGGTTCACCTGGTCGCGCTCGGCGGCGGTGGTGGCCTCCGAGCGCATCACCGTGCCGTGGATCCAGGCCGCGTCCGGGCGGGTGTCCGCGATGTCCTCGGCGGCCACGACGACGGCGCAGGCGCCGTCGGAGGACGGGCAGGTCTCGTCGTAGCGGATCGGGTCCCACAGCATCTGCGAGGCCAGCACCGTCTCCACGGTGGTGCCCTCGTTGTGGAGGTGCGCATAGGGGTTCTTCAGCGCATTGGTGCGGTCCTTCGCGGCCACGACGGCGCCGATGTGCGAAGGGGCGCCCGAGCGGCGGATGTAGGAGCGCACGTGCGGGGCGAAGTAGCCGCCCGCGCCCGCGTGCACGGGCATGTTGAACGGCACCGGCACCGAGAGCGCCCACATGGCGTTCGACTCCGACTGCTTCTCGTACGCGACGGCCAGCACCTTGCGATGCACCCCGGCCTGCACCAGCGAGGCGGCCACGATGGCGGTCGAGCCGCCCACCGAGCCGGCGGTGTGCACGCGCAGCAGCGGCTTGCCGGCGGCGCCGAGCGCCTCGGCGAGGAACAGCTCGGGCATCATCACGCCCTCGAACAGGTCGGGCGCCTTGCCGACGACGATGGCGTCGATCTCGTCGAGGGTCATCTGGGCGTCCTCGAGGGCCCGGTCGATGGCCTCGCGGCACAGCCCCGCCATCGAGACGTCCTCGCGCTTGGCGCGGTGGTGGGTCTGGCCCACGCCGATCACCGCGGCGGGCAGCTTGCTCATCGGTGTCCTCCGGTGGTCGAGCCGGTCGCGGCACCCAGGGTGCACACGAGGTTCTGCTGCAGGGCCGGGCCGCTGGTCGCGTGCGCCAGCGCCTTGTCCGACTCGCCCGCCCAGATCCGACGGGCGGCCTCGCCGACGCGGATGCCGCCGGCCGAGAACATCGGGTTGCCGGTCAGGGCGCCGCCGGAGGGGTTGATCCGGACGTCGTCGGCCAGCGCGAGCTCGCGGTGCAGCACCAGCTCCTGGTGGCTGAACGGGGCGTGCAGCTCGGCGACGTCCACCCCGGTGAGGTCCAGGGCGGCAGCGGATCGGGCCGCCGAGGGGGAGCGGGTCAGGTCACGGGTGCCCATGCTCATCGGGTCGATGTGGTGAGAGATGCCCGAGAGCCAGGCCGGTCGGTCACGCACCTCGCGGGCACGGTCGCCGGCGGCCAGCACGATCGCGGCCGCCCCGTCGGTCACCGGCGCGCAGTCGTGCTTGCGCAGCGGGTCGGCGTACAGGGGACGGGCGAGGAGCTCCGGCACCGAGGAGCCGCCTCGGCGCACGGCGTGCTCGTTCTTCTCCGCGTCCGTCAGCGAGCGCAGCGCGACCTCGGCCATCGCCTGCTCGTCCCACAGCCCGGCGTCGATGCCGGCGCGGGCCTGGAGACCGGCCAGCGACACGGTGTCCGGCCACAGCGGCGTCATCGTGTAGGGGTCCAGCTGCAGGCCCAGGGTGCGGCGCAGCACGCCGGCCGAGCTCTTGCCGAAGGCGTAGACCAGGGCGGTGTCCACCTCCCCTGTCTGGATCTTCAGCCACGCCTCGTACATCGCCCAGGCCAGGTCCATCTCGACGTGCGACTCGTTGACGGGCGGGATGACCCCGATGGCGTCGACGGCCTGCACGAACGAGAAGGACCGTCCGGCGAGGTAGTCCGAGGAGCCGGAGCACCAGAAGCCGATGTCGCGACGGGTCCACCCCGTCTGCTCGTAGCACTCCTTGAACACGGGCACGAGGAGCTCGACACAGGTCGGCGACCCGTCGAAGTCCTGCATCTGTCGCTGGGCGAACCCGACGACGGCGACGTCTCTCATCTGCTGCGTCTCTCTTCCCGGCTCAGAGGTGCTGGCTGTAGGTGTCGTACGCCGCGTCCGGCTCGCCGGTGGGCTTGAAGTGGCTGATGTTCTCGATCGTGGTGCCCCACTCCTCGCGGGGCTTCCAGACCGCCTCCACCCGCATGCCCATCCGGACCTCCTCGGCCGGGACCTCCAGGATGAGGTGCAGGAAGGCGATGTCGGCGCCGTCGAGGAGCACGTACGCCGACACGTAGGGCGGCTTGATGCGCTGGCCCAGGAAGGGGACGTTGACGATGCAGAAGGTCGTCACGGTGCCGGTCTGCGCCAGCTCGACCTCGTCGGTGGTCGGGGTGCCGTCGGCCGGGCAGGCGCTGCGCGGCGGCACGTAGACCTTGGCGCAGGTGGGGCAGCGCTGGCCCAGGATCCGGCCCTCGGCCAGGCCGCGGTAGAACGCGGACTCCTCCGGCGAGGCGGCGTAGGTGTAGTCGAGGGCGACAGGCGTCACGATCCGGGTGACGGGGTCGAGCGTGGTGCGCGGCGTGCCCGGGACGCCGTCGGCTCGTTCGTCGCCGTCGCCGTCGCCGTCGGCTGCGGGCTCGAAGGCCTCGATGTCGGTGATCGAGCCGGTCCGCTCGGCGCGCCAGCGCACCTGCACCCGCATGCCCGTGGTGACCTCGGCGGGCGAGGCGACGTCGAGCGCGTGCAGGAACGGCCTGGTGGCCCCGTCGAGCAGGACCAGGGCGAAGGCGAACGGGCGGTCGAAGGGCTGGCCGGCCACCGGCTCGGAGACCCACGTCCAGCTCGTCACGCTGCCGACGGGGGAGACCTCCACGAACTCGGTGGTGGGCTCGTGGGTCACCGGGTCGTACTCCGGCGGCGGGACGACGACCTCGCCGTCAGTGGTGCGGCCGGCGACCAGGACACCGTCGCGGAGGCCGGTGAAGAAGCGGCCCAGCACGGGCCCGGTCGACCGGGTGTAGTCGAACGCGACGGTGACCGGGGCGGAGAGGGTGCGGGGCATGTCCGCAAACTAGAACACGTTCTACGAATGGGGCAAGGGTTCTGGCAAGGTGGTGCTCATGAAGTTGGGACTGCAGCTGGGTTACTGGGGCGCACAGCCGCCCGTCCACCACGCCGAGATCGTCCGGGCCGCCGACGAGTCGGGCTTCGATGCGATCTTCACCGCCGAGGCGTGGGGCTCCGACGCGTTCACCCCGCTCGCCTGGTGGGGTCGGGAGACGACCAACGTCCGGCTGGGCACCTCGATCGTGCAGATGTCGGGGCGCACGCCCACCTCGATCGCCATGCACGCCCTCACGCTGGACCACCTCAGCGGCGGTCGGATGGTGCTGGGCATGGGCGTGAGCGGCCCCCAGGTCGTCGAGGGCTGGTACGGCGTGCCCTTCGCGAAGCCGCTGGCTCGCACCCGCGAGGTCGTCGACATCATCCGCCAGGTGCTGCGCCGCGAGGGACCCGTCACCAACGCCGGGCCGCACTACCCGCTGCCCTACGGCGGCGAGGGCTCGGTCGGTCTGGGCAAGCCGCTGAAGTCGATCACCCACCCCCTGCGCGACGACCTGCCGATCTGGCTCGGCGCCGAGGGACCGAAGAACGTCGCCCAGACCGCCGAGATCGCCGACGGCTGGATCCCGATCTTCTACACGCCGAAGTCGGCGGGCATGTACCAGCCCTGGCTCGACGAGGGCTTCGCCCGCCCCGGTGCCCGGCGTACGCGCGAGACCTTCGAGATCGCGGCGACCTGCCACTTCCAGGTCGTCGCCGACGCCGCCGAGAAGCAGGTCGTCGTGGATGCGATGAAGCCCGTGGTGGCGCTCTACATGGGCGGAATGGGCGCGAAGGAGGCGAACTTCCACAACCAGGTCTTCGTCCGGATGGGCTACGAGTCGCTGGCCGCGGAGGTCCAGGAGCTGTACCTGGCCGGCAAGAAGGACCAGGCCACAGCCCTGATCCCCGACGACCTCGTCGACGACATGCACATCATCGGCACGGCCGGTGAGGTCAAGGAGCGGGTGGCCCAGTGGGAGGAGACCGGCGTCAGCACGCTGATGCTCTCGCTGCACACGCCCGAGGAGGTCCGCGCCGTCGCCGAGCTCCTGGGCTGACCTAGCGGATAATTGGAACACGTTCTAGTCTGCGGCCATGACCGCCTCAGTCGACCTGCTCCGCACCGGCACCCACAACGGCCACCTGATGGTCGCGGCCCTGCAGCGGCACCGGGACCGGCCCGTGATGCACCTGGGGGAGACCGCCCTCACCGGCGGCGAGACGGCCGACCGCATCAGCCAGTACGCCCAGGCCTACGAGGCGCTCGGCGCCGGCCGGGGGACCGCCGGGGCGCTGCTCGCTCTCAACCGCCCCGAGGTCCTGTTCGTGATCGGGGCGGGACAGACCCAAGGCTTCCAGCGCACCTCGCTGCACCCGCTGGGCTCGCTCGACGACCACGCGTACGTCATCGACGACGCTGAGATCACCACGCTGACCATCGACCCGGTGCCGATGTTCGTCGAGCGGGCCGCGGCCCTCGTCGCCCGCTGTCCGCGCCTGACGAAGGTGCTCACCCTCGGCCCCGTCCCGCCGGAGCTCGCCGAGGTCGGCCACGACCTGGCCGAGGCCGCAGCCGGCTTCGAGCCGCGCCGCCTGGAGGCCGCGCTCCTCCCGCACGACCACGTCACCACGATCACGTACACCGGCGGCACCACCGGGCGTCCCAAGGGCGTCATCGGCACCGCGCAGGCCTTCGCGACCATGACCCAGATCCAGCTCTCGGAGTGGGAGTGGCCGGAGTCGCCGCGCTTCCTGATGTGCACGCCGCTCTCGCACGCCGGGGCGGCCTTCTTCGTGCCGGTGGTGATCAAGGGCGGCACCCTGTTCGTGCTGGCGAGGTTCGACCCGGCCGAGGTGCTGCGCACCATCGAGGAGCAGCGCATCACCGCGACGATGCTGGTGCCCTCGATGCTCTACGCGCTGATGGACCACCCGGACTCCCGCACCCGCGACCTGTCCTCGCTCGAGACCGTCTACTACGGCGCCTCGGCGATCAACCCGGTGCGGCTGAAGGAGGCCGTCCAACGGTTCGGCCCGATCTTCGCGCAGTACTACGGCCAGTCCGAGGCCCCGATGGCGATCAGCTACCTCGCCAAGGCCGACCACGTCGGCGACGACCGGCGGCTGGCCTCCTGCGGGCGCCCCGCGGCGCTCGTGCGCACGGCGCTGCTGGGTGAGGACGGCCTGCCCGTCGCGCCCGGTGAGCCGGGGGAGATCTGCGTGGCCGGACCGCTGCTGGCCGACGGCTACTGGAGGCTGCCGGAGGAGACGGCGCAGACCTTCAGGGACGACGGCTGGATGCACACCGGTGACGTGGCCCGCGAGGACGAGGACGGGTTCTGGTACATCGTCGACCGCACCAAGGACATGATCGTGACGGGCGGGTTCAACGTGTTCCCGCGCGAGGTCGAGGACGTCGTCGCAGAGCACCCGGCCATCGCCCAGGTCGGGGTCATCGGCACCCCGCACGAGAAGTTCGGCGAGGCCGTCACCGCCGTCGTGGTGCTGCGCGAGGGCCACGAGCTCACCGACGAGGTCGTCACCGAGATCCAGGCCATGGTCAGGGAGCGCAAGGGGTCGGTCCAGGCGCCCAAGCAGGTGATCGCCACTGACGCCCTGCCGCTCACCGGGCTCGGCAAGCCGGACAAGAAGGCCCTGCGTGCGACCTACTGGACGGGGGAGCGCTCCATCGGCTGACCCGGCCCAAATATCGCGCTCACCCGGCCCAGATGTCCCTCTGACCCGGCGAGACATCTGGGCCGGCTCGGCGGGACATCTGGGCCGGGTCAGCGACCGGTGAAGCGGGGCGCGCGCTTCTCGGCGAAGGCGCGCGGCCCCTCCTTGGCGTCGTCGGAGGCGAAGACGGCAGCACCGACGCGGGCGTCGTCGGCCCAGCAGTCGTCCTCGTGCTTGCCCTCGGAGTCGCGCAACGTCCGGAGGATGGCCTGCACGGCCACCGGTCCGTTGGCGCTGATCCGCTCGGCGATCTCGTGGGCCCTGGCCAGCGCCTCGCCGTCGGGGACGACCTGGCCGATGAGTCCGATCTCCTTGGCCTCGGCGGCGCCGAGGGTGCGACCGGTGAGCAGCAGCTCGGCGGCCACGGTGTAGGGGATCTGGCGTGCCAGACGGACCGCCGAGCCGCCCATCGGGTAGAGCGACCAGCGGGCCTCGGAGACCCCGAACTTCGCGGACTCGCCCGCGACGCGGATGTCGGTGCCCTGCAGGATCTCGGTGCCGCCCGCGATCGCGGGTCCCTCCACCGCTGCGACCAGCGGCTTGGTCAGCCGGAAGCCCTTGAGCAGCCCCTTGATCCGCGTGGGGTCGTACTCGCCCGACTCGAAGCTCTCGGAGGGCGCCTTCCTCGACATCGACTTCAGGTCCGCCCCGGCGCAGAAGTAGCCGCCGGCCCCGGTGAGGATGCACACGCGGATCTCGTCATCGGTGTTCACCCGGTCCCAGGCGTCCTCCATGATCGCGAGCATCTCGCCCGACAACGCGTTGCGCGACGCAGGCCGGTTCATGGTCACCACCAGCGTGTGCCCGACCTGCTCCACGAGGCAGTGCGGCTGCTCCGCAGCGGGGTCCGAGGGGGTCGAGGTCGACGGGTCTGCGGTCATGTCGCGAAAGCCTAGCCAAAAACGAGAACGTGTTCTAGTCTCCGGGCGTGGCCAAGAACATCGCAGACCTCTTCGAGCACGCCGTCGACATCGTCCCCGAGAACCCTGCCCTCAAGGTGGGCGACGAGGTGGCGACCTTCGCAGACCTGGAGGCCCGGGCGAACCGCCTGGCGCACTACCTGCAGAGCCAGGGGGTGAAGCCCGGTCAGCACGTCGGCGTCTACGCCAAGAACTCGATCGACCACGTCGTCACGGTGCTGGCGATCGTCAAGATCCGCGCTGTCAGCATCAACGTCAACTACCGCTACGTCGAGGGCGAGCTGAACTACCTCTTCGACAACGCCGACCTGGTGGCCCTGGTGCACGACCGCACCTACGCGCCCCTGGTGGCGACCTGCGCCCCGAACCACGAGCGGCTGACGACGTACGTCGCGCTGCCCGACATCACCGCTCCCGACGACCTGAGCGACCTGTCGTCCTTCGGCGGCGTGACCCTGGCGGACGCCGTGGCCGACCAGAGCGCCGAGCGCGACTTCGCCGAGCGCAGCCCCGACGACCTCCACATCATCTACACCGGCGGCACCACCGGGTTCCCCAAGGGCGTCATGTGGCGCCACGAGGACTTCTGGCGGGTCCTCGGCGGCGGCATCGACTTCTACTCCGGTGCCGAGCTCGAGGAGTACGACCAGTCGGCGCAGGCCACGGACCCGCGGATGGTCACCTTCCCGCTCAGCCCCCTCATGCACGGTGGCGCGCAGGCCGGCCTGCTCATGCACCTGTTCGCCGGCCACCTCACGATCCTCGAGCCCCGGTTCGACGCCCAGCGCACCTGGGAGATCATCGAGAAGGAGCGGGTGCAGCTCATCTTCATGACCGGTGACGCGATGGCCCGCCCGCTCATCGAGGAGTTCGAGCGCCAGGCCGCCACCGGCACGCCGTACGACGGGTCGAGCCTGTTCGCGATCTCCAGCAGCGCCGCGATCTTCAGCCACCCCATCAAGGAGCGCTGGGTGCAGGCGTTCCCCGACGCGATCTTCACCGACTCGGTGGGCGCCTCGGAGACCGGCTTCCAGGGCATGGGCATGCAGGACAAGGGCAAGATCAGCACCGATGGACCCGTGGTGGCGCTCGGCCCCCGCAGCGTGGTGATCGGCGAGGACGGCGCTCTGCTGGACATGGCGACGAACGTCGGCAGGACCGGGCGCCTGGGCCGTGGCGGCTCCGTGCCTGTCGGCTACTACAAGGACCCCGTGAAGTCGGCGGAGACCTTCATCGAGATCGACGGCGAGCGCTACGCGGTGCCCGGCGACTTCGCCCGCATCGAGACCGACAACCGGATCACCCTGCTGGGCCGCGGCTCCAACTGCGTCAACACCGGCGGCGAGAAGGTCTTCCCCGAGGAGGTCGAGATGGCGATCAAGGGCCACCCGGCCGTGTACGACGTCCTCGTGGTCGGCATCCCGGACGAGAAGTTCGGCCAGGCGGTCGCCGCCGTGTGCGAGCTGCGCGAGGGCGCGTCCCTGGAGCTCGACGAGCTGCGCGACCACCTGCGCGAGCACCTGAGCGGCTACAAGCTGCCCCGGCACCTGACGATCGTCGACGAGATCCCGCGCAACGCCACCGGCAAGGCGCAGTACGTCGCGGCGAAGCAGATGATCACGGACAGCAGCACCGCCCCGGCCTGAGGCGGCCGACCCCCGACCGGACCCCAGGAGGGCCCTGTGCGCACCCCGCTCTGCGACGTGTTCGGCATCGAGCACCCGATCTTCGCCTTCACCCCCTCGGAGCACGTCGCCGCTGCGGTGTCGCGCGCCGGGGGTCTCGGGGTGCTGGGGTGCGTGCGCTTCAACGACCCGGCCGAGCTCGACCGGACCCTGACCTGGCTCGACGACCACACAGACGGCAAGCCGTACGGCGTCGACATCGTGATGCCGATGAAGGTGCCGACCGAGGGCACCTCGGTCGACCTCGGGTCGCGGATCCCCGAGGAGCACCGTCGCTTCGTCGACGAGACGCTCCTCCGTCTCGGTGTCCCGCCACTGGCGGAGGGGGAGGGGCGCGAGGGCGTGCTGGGCTGGTTGCACTCGGTCGCCCGGTCCCACCTCGACATCGCGCTGGCGCACCGTCCGGTGCTGATCGCCAACGCGCTGGGCTCCCCGCCCGTCGACGTCATCGAGCAGTGCCACGCGCACGGGGTGCAGGTCGCGGCGCTGGCCGGCGCCGCCAAGCACGCCCTGAGCCACGTCGCCAACGGCGTCGACATCATCATCGCCCAGGGCTACGAGGCCGGGGGCCACACCGGCGAGATCGCCAGCATGGTGCTGACCCCCGACATCGTGGACGCCGTCGGCCCGGACGTGCCGGTGCTGGGCGCCGGGGGGATCGGCTCGGGCCGCCAGGTGGCGGCCTCGCTCGCGCTGGGCGCCCAGGGCGTGTGGACCGGGTCGATCTGGCTCGGGACCGAGGAGTACCGCTCGCTGACCGGCAGCTCCGGCTGGGAGGCCGCGTTCACCCGAGCCACCTCCAGCGACACCGTCCGGACGCGCGTCTACACGGGCAAGCCGGCGCGGCTGCTCAAGACCAGGTGGACGGAGGCCTGGGCCGAGGAGGGTGCGCCGGACCCGCTGCCGATGCCGTTGCAGAACCTGCTGGTCGCCGATGCGCACAACCGGATCAACGCCTCGGGCGACCCCGACGTCATCGCCATGCCGGTCGGGCAGATCGTCGGCCGGATGAACGAGGTCCGTCCCGTCGCCGACGTGATGGCCGACCTCGTCGAGGAGTTCGGCCGCGCCGTCTCGTCCCTCGACCGGATCCGGGGCTGACGCACCCAGCCCTCCGGGGAGGGCTCTGGGGCGGCCGGCAGGACCTGGGGGGAATGGTCGCCGGCCGCCGCCAGGGTGACGGCCTGGAGAGAGGGGGGATGTCTCCTGCCGCCGAGGACGACACTGCCGCGCCTCGGACGCGATCACAAGACTGTTGCGGAGGCCGCTGCGGCGGTATCCGCGTGCGTGCGGTGTCGCCGGGCGAGGACCTTGATCCGGCCCGAAGGTAAAATCTCGGACGGGGCCGGACGCGGCCGGGCGGACGCGCTGCGGCGCTCGAGCATATCCCCGGACGGGTCCGGAGCGCGAGGATCTCGCGTACCTTCGGAGGCGTGCCAGACCCGGTCCCGGACGATCCCGCCCGCCTGCTCGCCGCGGTCCTGGACCGGGCCGCCGAGCTCGTGCACCGACACCCGCGGCGGGCGGAGCGGCTGGCCGTGTGGGTCGACCGGCGCGCCGTTCCGGACGCAGCGCGGGCGGTCCGGGCCCGCGCGAGGTACGTCCGGGCTCAGATCCTCACCGAACGTGGTGAGCTCGACGGTGCGTTGCGGCTCATAGCCGACGCTCGTGCGCTGTGGGCCGAGGACGGGCACGCCCTTGCAGCGCTGCGCACCGACCTCGGTCGCATGCACGTGCTCGACGACCTCGGTCGGCACCAGGAGGCCATCGACGTCGGCGAGCACCTCGTGACCGGCCTGGAGGAGCTGTGCGTGGCAGGGGCGGACGAGGAGCCTCGCTACCTGCGCGCCCACGCGGTCAAGAACCTCGGGGTGGCCTACGGCCTGGTCGGACGCCACGTCGAGGCGCTGCAGGCGTACGCCCGCGCCACCGCCGAGTACGCCGCGCTCGGCAAGCACCACGAGACGGCGCTACCGCTGGCGAACACGGGCCTGGAGCTGCTGGCCCTGGGCAGACCGGGCGAGGCGCTGGTGGCCTTCGACCAGGCCATCGAGATCTTCGAGGACGCCGACGACCTGTCCTTCGCGGCGCAGTGCCGCGGTGACGCCGCCCAGGCGCACCGACAGCTGGGCCAGGTCGGGGAGGCGCTGCGGCTGCTCGAGCAGGCGCGCGACACCCTCGACCGGTTGGGGGCGGCCACCGAGGCCGTGCGGTTGAGGCTCGCGCTCGCACAGACCCACCTCGCGGTGGGGCTCTGGGGCGAGGCACGTGACGCAGCGTCGTCGGCCGCCACCGATGCGGCCCGGTCGGGCCTGCGCCACGACGAGGCGAGAGCCCGCTTCCTGCTGTCGTTGTGCGACCTCGCGGAGGACCGGTGCGCGCCGGCCCTCGACGAGCTCGCGGCGGCGCGGGACCTGTTCGTGGAGGTCGACGACCGGCAGCACCTGGCTCGCGTGGCGTTGGCACGTGCCGAGGCCCTGTTCCGGTCGGGGCGCCGGGAGCAGGCCCGTGACCTGGCGGAGCGGTGCGTCGCAGACCTGGAGGAGGGCGGTTGGCAGGTGCCGATGGTGTCGGCCCGGTTGCTCCAGGCCGACCTCGCCGACGACCCGGTCGAGGCGGAGGCACGTCTGGCCGGGGTCGCCGACCTGGTGACCCGTCTCGACCTCCCCGAGCTCAGCTACGAGCACGCGCTGCGCACCGCACGCCTCCTGCGCTCACGAGGGGCGCTGGACCTCGCCGTCGCCCAGCTGGCCCGTGCCCTGGCCGAGCTGGAGCGCGCCGCGGGGGCGCTGCCCGACTACGCGCTGCTGACGTCCTTCCGCACGCACCGCACCCAGGCCCACGGAGAGCTGGTCGAGGTGCTCCTGGAGCGAGCAGGGCCGCACGACGTCGAGTCCGCGAGCCGCATCGCCGACGACGTACGCGCCCGCACGCTCGCGGACCTGCTCGCGAGGGCCGCGGGCAAGGGCCCGGTGCTCGCCGCGGCAGGTCGGAGCCTGGGGGAGGCCTTCGCCGAGCTGAGCGAGCAGTACCTCGCCGAGGAGTCGGGCGCGTCCGCGCACACGCGTCAGCGGACGCAGGAGCTGGAACGCCGCGTCAGCAGCCTCCGGACGAGGCACCTCGCAGGTGTCCCGCTCCCGGACGGGTCCCCGGACCAGCCCGCGAGCAGGGGCGTCCAGGTGCCCACGCTCGCCTACCACGTCTCGGGGGACGACCTGCTCGTCTTCGTCCACCGGGACGACGGGGTCCTGGTCCGGCGGCTGCCGGCCGCGGTGGGGCGGCTGCACCGCCTGCTCGACGACCTGGACGACCAGTGGAGCCGCGCCGCGATCGCAGCGACCCACGGCAGGGTCGGGTCGGCCGGGTTGGCCCGGTCCGCCAGGGCCACCCTGCGAGCCCTGCACGGCCTGCTGGTGGAGCCGGTCGAGGAGACCCTGGTCGACCTGGGCCCCCGGCTGTGCGTGGTGCCCGACGGTGAGATGGGCACGGTGCCCTTCCCAGCCCTCTTCGACGGCGAGGGCCACCTGTTCGAGCGCTGGACCATCACCCTGGCGCCGAGCCTGCTGCCCGCCGGAGCGCCGGTCCTGGCCGTGCCGCCCGCACCGCGCGTCACGATCGTCGCGGTGCCCGACGAGGACGCGCCGGGTGCCGCCGGGGAGGCGCACGCCGTCGGTGAGCACCACCCCGGCGCGGTCCTGCTGGAAGGTCTCGACGCCACGGTCGGGGCGTTCACGAAGTCGGTGCCCGGCGCCGACGTGGTGCACGTGGCCTGCCACGGGCTGCACCAGCCGCTCAACCCCCTGTTCTCGCGCCTGCGGCTGCACGACCGGTGGATGCCGTCGGCGGAGATCGTCCAGCTCGACCTCGCAGACGCCCTGGTGGTCCTGAGCGCGTGCCAGTCGGGCACCCACGGCCGGCACCGGGAACCGGTCGGGCTGGCCTGGGCCTTCCTCGCCGCCGGAGCGGCCGGCGCCGTGGTCTGCCAGTGGCACGTCGCCGACGCGGCCACCGCCACGGTCATGGCCTCGCTGCACTCGGGTCTCGCTGCGGGCCTGCCCGCGGACGAGGCCCTGCGCTCGGCTCAGCGCGAGGCCGCCGCCTCCGAGCTGCACCCCTACTTCTGGGGCGCCTTCGCGCTCGTCGCGAGCCCGGTCCGGGGCGCGCACGGTGTCGCGGGGACGGCAGTCTGATCCCAGCGGCTCCACTGGTCCAGACAGGTGGTGACCTGGCGGCACCCGGGGGGAAGGTGGACCTGACGACGCGTGCTCCCGCGCCTGAGAAGGACCTGATCGATGACCGAACTCGCGACTCCGTCCGACCCCTCGGGCGACCACGGCCGGACGCTGACCTCGGACGCCGAGCTGCTGCACCGGATCCGGGCCGGCCACACGGAGTCGTGGGACGTCCTCATCGACCGCTACCAAGGGCTGGTGTACAGCGTGGCGCTGCGCAGCGGGCTGGACCCGGAGGACGCGGTCGACGTCGCCCAGACGGCGTTCCTCACCCTGCTCGAGTCCCAGGACTCGCTGCGGGACGAGGAGCGGCTCGTGGGCTGGCTCGTGACGATCACCCGCAGGCAGGCCTGGCGGGTCCGCGAGCGGCGGCACCGCGAGCGCCCGGCGGCCCAGCCGCTCGCTCTCGAGCCCGACGAGCCCCTCGACAGCGGAGGACTGCTGGAGTGGGAGCAGCTCACCGTGCTGCACACCGCGGTCGAGCAGCTCGGCAGTCCGTGCCGGGAGCTGATCCGAGCCCTGTACTTCGACGCCCGGCAGCCGACGTACACCCAGATCGCCCGCACGCTCGGCCGGTCCGTGGGCGGCATCGGCCCGTTGCGCGGGCGGTGCCTGGCCACGCTGCGCCAGACGATGGAGGAGGCGTCGTGAACAGACCCTCCCCGCGTCCGGCCCTGCGCCTGGCGGCCGACTGGGTCGAGGGGCGGCTCGCACCCGAGGACGCGGACCGCGCCGCAGAGAGGGCGGTCTCGGACCCCGTCTTCCGGGCCGAGGTCCAGTTCGTGCGCATGGTCGTCGCGGCCGGTCGGGACCTGCCACTGGTCGACCCACCCCCGGTGCTGCGCCAGCGGCTGCGCCAGTCCTTCCAGCAGTGGCACCGGGCACCCTCGTGCCGGCCCACCCGGGTGCTGGAGGTGGTCGCGTCGCTGGTGTTCGACAGCCGTCGACACCAGCTCGGCCTGGCCACCCGCGGGGCGGCGGCGGGCATGGACGGGGACGCGGTGCACCTGATGTGGCACTGCGAGCTGGCGGACCTCATGGTCGAGGCCAGAGCGACCGACGAGGCGGGACTCGTCGACCTGCGTGGGCAGGTGCTGCTGTCGCACGACAGCGGCTCGCCGGTCTTCACCGCCGAGGTCACCGGGCCGGACCACGCAGCGGTGTCGGTGGACGCGGACGACCTGGGACGGTTCAGCGTCCTGGCCCCGCGGAGTGCCTCCGAGCTGCGCGTCAGCAACGGAGAGATGGCGATCGTCGCCGAGATCGAGCTGCACATCGAGGAGTCCTCATGAGCACCAGCCCCCAGACCCGACGCCTGTCGGTCGCGACCGCCCTCGCGGCCGCGGTCCTGGCCGCCTCCGGCACCGCGCTGCCGCTCTCGGCGGCCTCGCCCGCCGCACCCGGCTCACCGGACTCGAAGGCCGACCCCGAGGACGTGCAGGGCGCCGACATCGTGGTGAAGCTCGACCCGGCCAGCGGCTACACCGCCGAGGACGTGACCCGTGACTTCCCGGTCCGCCTGCAGGACGACGTGCTGGCGTCGCGGCAGATCTACCTCTACCGGCCCACGGGCCCCGAGGACTGGGACGACGACGACGAGGTCGAGGAGCTCGCCGACGACATCGAGAAGCACCCGGGCGTCCTCTTCGCCGAGCCCGACCTGCGCACCCTGCTGGCCGACGACCACTACCACAGCTGGCCCGCGGGAACGCCGGAGAAGGTGGGCCCACGCTCCAGGAAGTTCCTCCGTCAGCCGCTGGCCCGGCAGTTCAAGCTCAACCGGGTGCACCGGATCAGCAGGGGAGCCGGAGTGGCCGTCGCAGTGCTGGACACCGGTGTGGCCCGACGCCACCCCGTCCTCCAGGGGCGCCTGCGCCAGGGCTACGACTACGTGGACGACGACGGCAGGCCGGTCGACCGCGCCCGCGGCCTGGACGGCAACGCGAACGGGGTGGTGGACGAGGCCTTCGGTCACGGCACCTTCGTCGCGGGCCTGGTCGCGCTGGTGGCTCCGGATGCCCGGGTCGTGCCGATGCGGGTCCTGGACAGCGACGGCGCCGGCAGCGTCTACCTCGTGGCGCAGGCGATCTGGGACGCCACCGACCTCGGCGTGGACATCATCAACCTCAGCCTCGGGACCCCGGGCCGGATCGAGTCCGACCTGCTCGACCTGGCGATCAAGCACGCGCACGACCAGGGCGTCGAGGTGGTGGCGGCTGCAGGCAACTCTGCCCAGGACAAGAAGGCCTACCCGGCTCAGAACAAGCACGTCCTGAGCGTCACCTCGGTCTCGGTGGGCCGCGACTCGGTCTCCCAGTTCGCCAACTGGGGCGGCTGGGTGGACGTCGCGGCGCCCGCCAGCCGGGTCCGGGGCCCGGTCCCGGCGCGGGGCTTCGCCACGTGGGCCGGGACCTCGATGGCCGCTCCCCAGGTGAGCGGCCAGCTGGCGCTGCTCATCGCCGCGGGTGCGGATCCGGGCGACCGGGAGAAGGCCCTGCAGGAGACGGCGCGCGAGTTCCCCGAGGACGAGCCCAAGCAGATCAAGCACGGCACGGTCGACATGCTCTCGAGTCTCAGGTACGTCCTCGCGCGCCGGTAGCAGGGACGCACGTCCGGGTCGACGAGGTCAGGAGTAGCGCTGCCCGCGCTCCTCGCGCGTCCACAGGGTGCCGTCGGCCGCGCTGATCCCCTCGGCGACCAGGGCCCGCTTGAGGACCTTGTTGGTCGCGGTGGCGGGCAGGTCGGAGTTGAGGCGCACGTAGCGCGGCCAGGCCTTGGGGGAGAGGTCGGGCTGGGCGGCCAGGAACCCCTCGAGCTGTGCCGGGGTCAGGTCGGCGCCGTCCTCGAGCACGATGGCGGCCATGACCTGGTCACCGACCCGCGCGTCCGGGACGGCGTACACCGCCACCCTGCTCAGGCCCGGGAGCCTCTGGAGGATCCGCTCGATCGGGCCTGCCGCGAGGTTCTCGCCGTCGACACGCATCCAGTCAGCGGTACGCCCGGCCAGGTAGATCCAGCCGTCGGCGTCGCGGTAGGCCAGGTCGCCGGACCAGAACATTCCGTGGCGCATCCGCTCGTCATCGGCCACGGGGTCGTTGTAGTAGCCGGAGAAGTAGCCGCGACCCTGGGTGTTGACCAGCTCGCCGACCGCCTGGTCGGCGTTCGCCAGCGCACCGTGCTCGTCGAAGGTGGCGACCGCGCACTCGGTGACGGTCGTGGAGTCGTAGATGGCGACGTCCGCGGCGCCCTTCCCGATCGAGCCCCGGGGGGTGCCGTCCTCGCGCTGGATGATGATGGCCAGCTCGGTGGAGCCGAAGGCGTCGACGACGCGGCAGCCGAAGCGGCGCGCGAACTCGTCGATGTCGTGGTCGCTGGCCTCGTTGCCGAAGGCTGCCCGGAGGGTGTTGTCGGCGTCGTCGTCGCTCGCGGGTGTCGCCAACACGTAGGCCAGCGGCTTGCCGACGTAGTTCATGTAGGTCACGCCGTGGCGTCGCACGTCGGTGAGGAAGCGCGACGCGGAGAACGTCGCCGGGACCATGGCGGCGCCGCTCGTGACGGCCACCGCCCAGCCCGCTGCGACCGCGTTGGAGTGGAACAGCGGCATCGCCAGGTAGCACACGTCCTGCGAGGTCAGCGAGAACCGGCCGACCAGGTCGGCCCCGGCGAAGACGACCATGATGTGGGGGACCTGCACGGCCTTCGGGTCCCCGCTGGTGCCGCTGGTGAAGATCATCATGAAGGTGTCCATGGCGCCCGCCTCGCGATGCGGCACCAGCTCCCCGGAGGCCGCCACCTCGGTCGCCCACGCCTCGGACTCGACGTCGACGACCCGGGCACCACCGAGGTCGAGCCCCTCCAGCAGCGGCAGGTGCGCCTGGTCGGTCAGCAGCACCTGGCAGTTCGCGCGTCGTACGTCGGCCCCGAGGGAATCGCCGCGCCGGGTGGTGTTGATGCCGCAGAGCACGTAGCCGCCCAGCCCGGCTCCGGCCATCGCCCGGAGCATCTCGGGGCCGTTCTCCAGCAGCGCACCGATGTGCGCCGGACGCTCGGGGTCGATGGTCGCCACCAGCGCGGCAGCCTCGGCCGAGGCCTCTGCCAGGTGCTCGCGCCAGGTCCACGACCGGTCACCGTGCAGGACGGCCGTGGAGTCGTCCTCGACGCGCTCGCGAAGCAGCTGCTGGACGGTTTCGGACACGGGACCCCCTAGTTGGAACACGTTCTAGTTGACACGCGTCAATCTAGGGCTCCGGCCAGCACGGGTCAATGCCGGCCGAGCGCTCAGGCGGGCTCGGCGGCCAGCGCACGCCCGATGCTCAGGGCCTGCTCCGTGGCACTGCCGAAGGCGAACTCGAAGCGCTTCGCCGTCGTGAAGTACCGGTGCGCCTCGCCATCGAGGTCGATACCGACCCCGCCGTGCACGTGCACGGTGGTGTGCGCCAGCCGGTGTGCGGCGTCGGCGGCCCAGAGTTTCGCGGTCGCGACCGCGGTCTCGGCGGGCAGGCCCTCGGCCAGGCGCCAGGCTGCCGCCCACAGGACGAGGCGCTGGCCGAGCACGTCGATGAAACCGTCGGCCAGTCGCTGCGAGACCGCCTGGAAGGTCCCGATCGGACGACCGAACTGCTCGCGGGTCTTGGCGTAGCCGGCGGTCAGGCGCAGGGCACCCTCGGTGACGCCGAGCAGCTCGGCGGCGACGGTCACCGTCAGCAGCTGCCCGAGCCGCGTCGCGGTGTCGTCGCCGGGGGCGCCGACGGCCTGGGCCGGGGCGGCGTCCAGGTCCAGGCGGACCACGACGTCGCCGTCGCTGGTGCGGCCCGGGGTCCGCTCGAGGCCGGCGGCGCGCGCGTCGATCAGGAAGACGCCGACGCCGTCCTCGGTGGTGGCGCTGACCAGGAAAGCGTCCGCGGCGGCGCCGGCGCGCACCATCGTCTTGGCCCCGGACAACGACCAGCCCTCGTCGCTGCGCACCGCGGTGACCACGGGACGTGCCGGCAGGTGGCTGCGCTCCTCCGAGACGGCGGCGCTGAGCACCCGCGCGCCGCTGGCCGCGCCCGGCAGCCACTGGGCCTGCTGGGCGGCGGTGCCCTGCTCGGCGAGCAGCAGCGCAGTGGCTCCGTGGACGGCCAGCGGCACCGGGGCGACCCGACGTCCTACCTCCACGAGGACGCGGCAGAGCTCGAGGAGCCCGAGACCGGCCCCGTCGTGCTCCTCCGGGACGGCGAGGGAGAGGAGCCCCGCGTCACCGAGGGCCGACCAGAGGTCGCGGTCGAAGCGGTCGCCCGCCTGCTCGACCTGCTTGAGCCGGTCGTTGGTGGTGCGGTCGCCCAGGATGCGTGCGGCCAGCTCGGCCGCCTCGTCCTGCTCGGGGGTGAAGGTGAAGTCCATCTGATTACCTCTTCGCTGCCGGCAGGCCGAGGCCCACGTAGCCGATGATGTCGCGCTGGATCTCGTTGGTGCCGCCACCGAAGGTCATCACCAGCGACGAGCGGTGGAACCGCTCGAGGCGCCCGGCGAGCACGGCGCCCGCGGAGTCGGCCGTGAGCCCGGCCTGGGGTCCCACGACCTCCATGAGGGAGCGGTAGACCTCGGTGGCCAGCTCCGAGCCGTAGATCTTGGTGGCGGACGCCTCCGCGGGGGAGAGGTCGATGCCGAGGTCGGCGTCGGAGGCCAGCTTCCAGTTCAGGAGGGTGAGCATCTCGATGCGGGCGTGGGCCCGGCCGAGGGCGATCTGCACCCACTCGGTGTCGATGACCCGCTGACCGTCGGGGTTCTTGGTCTCCTGCGCCCAGGCGCGCACCTGTGCCAGGGACTGGGTGAGCGGGGCGGCCGAGGTGAGAGCGACCCGCTCGGCGTTGAGCTGGTTGGTCATCAGCGACCAGCCGCCGTTGAGCTCGCCGACCAGGTTGCTGACCGGCACCCGGACGTCCTCGTAGTACGTCGCGCTCGTCCCGACGCCGGCGACGGTGTGCACCGGCGTGTAGGAGAACCCGGGGGCGTCGGCGGGGATCAGGATCATCGACAGGCCCTTGTGGCGCGGCAGGTCGGGGTCGGTGCGGCAGGCCAGCCAGAGCCAGTCGGCGTACTGGATCAGCGACGTCCACATCTTCTGGCCGTTGATGACGAACTCGTCGCCCTCGCGCACCGCCTTGGTCCGCAGCGAAGCCAGGTCAGTCCCCGACCCGGGCTCGGAGTAGCCGATGGAGAAGTGCATCTCGCCGGCGAGGATCTTGGGCAGGAAGTAGGCCTTCTGCTCCTCGGTGCCGTAGCGCATGATCGTGGGTCCGACGGTGTTCAGCGTCAGGTAGGGGATCGGCACCCCGAAGTCGGCCGCCACGTCGGTGAAGATGAGCTGGTCCACCATCGAGCGCGCCTGGCCGCCGTACTCGGTGGGCCAGCCGATGCCCAGCCAGCCGTCGGAGCCGAGCTGACGGATGACCTGCTTGTAGACGCCGGTCTCGCCGAACTCGCCGGTGGCGGAGGACAGCCCCGCGCGCACCTCCGGTGTGACCAGGGCGGCGAAGTACTCGCGCAGCTCCTCGCGCAGGGCGAGCTGCTCGGGCTCGAGAGCCAGGTGCATGGAGATCTCCGAATCGATCGGGGTGCAGAACGCCGAGGACCGGCGGGTGTGGCTGGCGCCACCTGCCAGAAAACTATAACCTGTTCTCGTTTTGGTCCACCGTCACGACTGGAGAGTCACCATGAGCGGCACGGAACACGGCTCCACGACGTCCACCACACCTCGCGTCCTCGACCGGGGCACGGCACCGGAGCGGTTCGCGCGCGGCTGGCACTGCCTCGGCCTGGCCAGCACGTTCGCCGACGGCAAGCCGCACCGCGTCTCCGGGTTCGGCGGCCAGCTGGTCGTCTGGCAGGACACCCAGGGTGGGCTCAACGTCCTCGACTCCTTCTGCCGGCACATGGGCGGCGACCTCTCGCAGGGCACGGTGAAGGGCGACGAGATCGCCTGCCCGTTCCACGACTGGCGCTGGGGCGGTGACGGCAAGTGCAAGTCGATCCCCTACGCCCGTCGCGTCCCGCTGCGCGCCCGCACCCAGAAGTACCCGACGGCCATCCGCAACGGCCAGCTCCTGGTCTGGCACGACGCCGAGGGCTCGGCCCCCGACCACGACGTCCTGCCGCCGGAGCTGCCGGGCGTGGGCACCGACGAGTACACCGACTGGGCCTGGGAGGTGGTCCCGATCGAGGGGTCGAACTGCCGCGAGGTCGTCGACAACGTCGTTGACATGGCGCACTTCTACTACGTGCACCTGTCGTTCCCGACCAGCTTCCGCAACGTCTTCGAGGGCCACCGGGCCACGCAGTTCATGGAGTCCAAGGGACGCCCCGACGTCAGTGGCGGCTACGGCGACGAGGATCTCTTCCTCAAGTCCGAGGCCACCTACTACGGGCCGTCGTACATGATCAACTGGCTCGACGTGGACTACAAGGGCTTCCGCACCGAGGTCGTCCTGATCAACTGCCACGTCCCCACCGGGCCCGACTCGTTCACGCTGCAGTACGGCATCACGGTCAAGAAGCCCGAGGGCCTGGACGAGGAGACCGCCCAGTACATCGCGACCAAGTACGCCGACATGTTCGGCAGCGGCTTCCTGCAGGACGTCGCCATCTGGAAGAACAAGGTGCCGGTGCAGAACCCGCTGCTGTGCGAGGAGGACGGGCCCGTCTACCAGCTGCGTCGCTGGTACGAGCAGTTCTACGTCGACGCGGCCGACGTGAGCCCCGACATGACCGACCGGTTCGAGTTCGAGGTCGACACGACCAAGGCGAACGAGTACTGGCACCAGGAGGTCGCCGATAACCTCGAGCGTCGCAAGGCCGAGACGGGCGCCTGATGGCGTCCTTCCTCCCCACCCGTCCCGAGACTCTCGAGGACCAGCGGCTCTACACCTCGGCCAGGCTGACCCGCGTCGCCTGCCTGGACTGCCTCGCCGAGGTGCGCGTGAAGAAGAACAGCCAGCACCACACGTCGGTGCAGTGGGACGCCGCGGCCCGGAAGCACTGTCCCGAGCTCTCGCGACGAGCGCCGGACCCGTCCGGACGTGGGCTGCAGCAGGGCTGCACCCGGCTGGCGGACAGCGTCGACGCCGCTGTGCGGGACGGAGCGGTCCCCGTCGGGGCCGAGGACGGATACTGAGCACGTGGACACCGAATCCTTCGACCTCGAGGTCGTCGACGTGGTCGAGGAGACCGCCGACGCGCACTCCGTCTCGTTCCGCGTGCCCGACGGCGCGCAGGAGCACTTCCGCTACCGCCCGGGCCAGTTCCTGACCCTGGCCGTGCCCTCGGACCGGACCGGGGTGGCGGCTCGGTGCTACTCGCTGTCGTCGAGCCCGCACGACGACGGACCGCTGACGGTGACGGTCAAGCGGACCGCCGACGGCTACGCGTCCAACTGGATCTGCGACAACCTGCGCCCGGGCACGACGATCCGCTCGCTCTCGCCCAGCGGCATCTTCACGCCCTCGTCGCTGGACTCGGACCTGCTGCTCCTCGCCGGTGGCAGCGGGGTGACTCCCGTGATGTCGATCCTGCGCACCGCCCTGGCTCAGGGGACCGGCCGCATCGTGCTCTTCTACGCCAACCGCGACGAGCGCTCGGTGATCTTCGCCGCGGAGCTGCGGCGCCTGGCCGCCGACCACCCGGAGCGGCTCAGCGTCGTGCACTGGCTGGAGTCGGTGCAGGGTCTGCCCGACCAGGCCCAGCTCAAGGCGTTCGCCGCGCAGTACGTCGACCGCGACGCGTTCGTCTGCGGACCGGCGCCGTTCATGAAGGCGACCGTCGCGGCGCTGCGGGAGCTGGACTTCCCCCGCGAGCGGCGCCACCAGGAGAAGTTCATCTCCCTCGGCGGCAACCCCTTCGGGGACCACGACCAGGTCGAGCAGAGCGAGAGCGAGATCGCCTCGGCCGAGGCCGACGAGGACGCGCCCGACGAGATCACCGACGCGGCGCCCTCGCAGGGGGCGGTCCGGCTCGAGGTCGAGCTCGACGGTGAGACCTACGCCTTCGACGACTGGCAGCCCGGGACGATGATGCTCGACCACCTCGAGTCCAAGGGGGTGCCGGCGCCGTTCTCCTGCCGCGAGGGCGAGTGCTCGGCGTGTGCGGTCCGCCTGCTCGAGGGCGACGTGAAGATGGTGTACAACGACGTCCTCGACGACGAGGACCTCGCCGACGGCATCCGGCTGGCCTGCCAGTCGCAGCCGGTGACGGACACCGTGCGGGCGACGTACCACTGAGCCGGACGACGACCCTGCTGGTCTAGACCGGCAGGGTCGAGAGTGGGACACCGGTGACGTCGGGGTAGGACACACGTTGAGATGGGCGTCCCCCCGTCTGAATCCCACCCCAGGAGATGACCCTCATGGTCTCCACCGTCGTGCTCCTCGTCACGGTCGCCGTCGTGTGCGCCATCGGTGCGCTGGCCTCCGGTCCCGCCACCGAGCGCCGTCGGGCACGGGACCTGAGCCGGCGGCTGCGCTACGTCGAGCGGCACCCGCAGCGGGTCAACCTCGGAGACATCGAGTCGCTGATGCGTGCCCACGAGATGCCGGAGGACGAGATCCGGCTGCTCACGGCGAAGGCGCGCAGTCGAGGCATCCGTCCGCTGACGATGTGGATGTGGGTCCAGCAGCGCGGGGTGCACACCCTGGCCGTCGTCGTGGCCGCCGACCTCAGCCACGAGGCGCTCATCAGCCACCTCGCCCACGGCACGGTCCCCGACCTGGCCGAGCTCGAGGTCTTCGCCGCCCTGAACGGACTGACCCGGTCGGCCGCCGAGCCGACCCGCCCGGTCGTCGTGACCGCCGCGGCCGTGGCTCCGTCGGCGCGGCCTGCCGCACCCTCCGTGACCGCGCGACACGACGTGGCGCCCGGCGCGCTCCCGCCCGTGGTCGCGCCCGGGACGTGGCCCTACGGCGACATCCGCGACATCCTCGGCGGCAGCGCCGCCTGAGGGCTCACCACCCGCGCTCGCGCCACTGCGGCAGCTGCGGGCGCTCGACGCCGAGCGTCGAGTCGCCGCCGTGGCCGGGGTAGAACCAGGTCTCGTCGGGCAGGGTGGCGAAGACCTTGGTCTCCACCTCGTCCACGAGCTGGCGGAACGCGGCGTCGTCGCCGAACGTGCTGCCCACGCCGCCGGGGAACAACGAGTCGCCGGTGAACAGGTGCGGGTGCCCGTCGGGGTCGTCGTACCTCAGGGCCACCGAGCCGGGCGTGTGTCCGGCCAGGGCCAGCACCGTGAGGCTGCACCGGCCGACCTGCACGGTGTCGCCGTGCTCGACGCGCCGGGTGACCTCGACCCCGGTCTGCTCGGTGACCGCGTCGGCGTCCGGGGTGCCCACGAGCACCGCCGCGCCGGTGGCCCCGACGACCGCCGCCAGGGCCCGGTGGTGGTCCCAGTGCTGGTGCGTGGTGACGACGGCGGCGAGCCCGGCGTCCCCGACGAGGGGGAGGAGGGTCTCCGCCTCGGCTGCCGCGTCGACCAGCACCTGCTCGCCGGTCTCGAGGCAGCGCAGCAGGTAGCAGTTGTTCGACATCTCGGGGTCCACGGCCACCTTGGTGATGCTCAGGCAGGACAGCTCGCGGACGTCGGGCTCGCCCCCGGGGCGGACGTCTCCGGTGTAGGTCATGGTCTCCAGCATGCCGCGCCGGGCGTGACCAACGGCGCACCGGGCGGGTGTGTGCCGACCGCGTCCACGCTGGCACCGTTGTCGGTGGTGCGTGAGATCGTGCCAGGGCAGGCGCCGTCAGGGGTGCCGACGTACTATCGCGAACGCGTGTTCGATCGACCAGGGAGACTCTGTGCAGGACCAGCTCATCATCCGGGGCGCCCGGGAGCACAACCTCAAGGACGTGTCCCTCGACCTGCCCCGGGACTCCCTCATCGTCTTCACCGGGCTGTCCGGCTCCGGCAAGTCGTCCCTGGCCTTCGACACCATCTTCGCCGAGGGCCAGCGCCGCTACGTCGAGTCGCTGTCGGCGTACGCCCGCCAGTTCCTGGGGCAGATGGACAAGCCCGACGTCGACTTCATCGAGGGCCTGTCGCCCGCGGTCTCGATCGACCAGAAGTCCACGTCCAAGAACCCGCGCTCGACCGTCGGCACCATCACCGAGGTCTACGACTACCTGCGCCTGCTCTACGCCCGCGCCGGGCGCCCGCACTGCCCGACCTGCGGCGCCCCGATCGAGCGCCAGACCCCGCAGCAGATCGTCGACCGCGTGCTGGGTCTCGAGGAGGGGCGACGCTTCCAGGTGCTCGCACCCGTGATCCGCGGCCGCAAGGGCGAGTACGTCGAGCTGTTCTCCCAGCTCCAGACCCAGGGCTTCTCCCGGGCCCGGGTCAACGGCGAGACCTACACGCTCGACGCGCCGCCCCAGCTCGACAAGCAGAAGAAGCACACCATCGAGGTCGTCGTCGACCGCCTGTCGGTCAAGCAGACCAGCAAGCGTCGGCTCACCGACTCCGTGGAGACCGCTCTGTCCCTGGCCGGTGGCCTGGTGGTGTTCGACTTCGTCGACCTGCCGGCGGGTGACGCGGACCGCGAGGTGCGCTTCAGCGAGAAGATGGCCTGTCCCAACGAGCACCCCATCGACGTCGACGAGCTGGAGCCGCGCTCGTTCTCCTTCAACTCCCCGTTCGGCGCCTGCCCGGCCTGTGCCGGGCTGGGCACCCGGATGGAGGTCGACGGCGAGCTCGTGGTGCCGAACCCGGCGGCCACCCTCGGGGAGGGTGCCATCCAGCCGTGGAGCCACGCGCACGTCTCGGACTACTTCCTGCGCCTGCTCGGGGCGCTCGGCGGCGAGCTCGGCTTCGACCTCAACACGCCCTGGGAGGAGCTGCCGTCCTCGGCTCGCGCGGCGATCCTCGACGGCCACTCCCGCAAGGTGCACGTGGTCACCCGCAACCGCTACGGGCGCGAGCGCGCCTACGACGCGGCGTTCGAGGGCGTGCGTGCCTACGTCGCGCGCCGGCACCGCGAGGCGGAGTCGGACACCAGCCGCGAGCGCTTCGAGAGCTTCATGCGCGAGGTGCCGTGCCCGACCTGCGACGGGTCGAGGCTGAAGTCCGTCTCGCGGTCGGTGACCCTGACCTCGGTGGCTCAGGGGGAGCCGGTCGCGGCGAGCATCGCCGAGGTCTGCGCCCTGCCGATCAACGAGGCGTGGGCGTTCCTCAGCGAGCTCGACATGACCAGCCGGGAGCGCCAGATCGGTGAGCGGGTCCTCAAGGAGATCCACGAGCGGCTGCAGTTCCTGCTCGACGTCGGACTCGACTACCTCTCCCTGGACCGGCCGTCGGGCTCCCTGTCGGGCGGCGAGGCGCAGCGCATCCGGCTCGCGACCCAGATCGGCGCGGGCCTGGTCGGCGTCCTCTACGTGCTCGACGAGCCGTCCATCGGCCTCCACCAGCGCGACAACCAGCGCCTCATCGAGACGCTGCTGCGGCTGCGGGACCTGGGCAACACCCTGATCGTGGTCGAGCACGACGAGGACACCATCAAGGTCGCCGACTGGGTCGTCGACATCGGCCCCGGGGCCGGAGAGCACGGCGGGCAGGTCGTGCACAGCGGCACCGTGCAGGGCCTCTACGACCACCCGGACTCGATGACCGGGCAGTACCTCTCCGGACGTCGCGAGATCCCGGTGCCGGCCGTACGCCGCCCGCGCACCGTGGGCCGCGAGCTCACCGTCCTGGGCGCGCGCGAGCACAACCTGCAGGAGGTCGACGTCTCCTTCCCGCTGGGGCTCTTCGTCGCGGTCACCGGGGTCTCGGGCTCGGGCAAGTCGACGCTGGTCAACGACATCCTCTACACCTCCCTGGCCAAGCAGATCTACAACGCCCGCACGCTGCCCGGGCGACACCGCGCCATCACCGGCACCGAGCACGTCGACAAGGTCATCCACGTCGACCAGTCGCCGATCGGGCGCACGCCGCGGTCCAACCCGGCGACCTACACCGGGGTCTTCGACCACGTGCGCAAGCTCTTCGCGGCCACGCCCGAGGCCAAGATGCGCGGCTACCTGCAGGGTCGCTTCTCGTTCAACGTCAAGGGCGGACGCTGCGAGGCCTGCTCGGGCGACGGCACCTTGAAGATCGAGATGAACTTCCTGCCCGACGTCTACGTGCCGTGCGAGGTCTGCCACGGGGCCCGCTACAACCGCGAGACGCTCGAGGTGCACTACAAGGGCAAGACCATCGCCGAGGTCCTCGACATGCCGATCGAGGAGGCCGTGGACTTCTTCGCCGCGGTGCCGGCGATCTCGCGCCACCTCACCACCCTGGTCGAGGTGGGCCTGGGCTACGTGCGGCTCGGCCAGCCGGCCACGACGCTCTCGGGCGGCGAGGCACAGCGCGTCAAGCTCTCGGCCGAGCTGCAGAAGCGGTCGACCGGTCGCACCGTCTACGTGCTCGACGAGCCGACCACCGGTCTGCACTTCGAGGACATCCGCAAGCTGCTGCTGGTGCTGGGCCGGCTCGTCGACGCCGGTAACTCCGTGCTGGTGATCGAGCACAACCTCGACGTCATCAAGACCGCCGACTGGCTGGTCGACATGGGACCGGAGGGCGGCTCGCGCGGCGGTCTGGTGGTCGCCGAGGGCACGCCCGAGCAGGTGGCGGCGGTGCCCGAGAGCCACACCGGCCGCTACCTGGCGCCGCTGCTGGAGGGCAAGCACGCCGAGCAGCCCACCGGGATGCTGGCCGCCGAGTCGGCGCCGACCCTGGTGCGGGCCACGCGGCGCCAGGCGGCTGCCCGCTCCGCCAACGCCCGGGCCGCGAGCACGCACAAGACCGCCGCCCCTGCCAAGGCCCCCGCGAAGGCCCCCGCGAAGTCGGCCAAGAAGGCGGCGACCAAGCCCACGGCCGCCAAGGCGGCGAAGAAGGCGGCGACCAAGCCGGTGGCGCGCCGGACCGCTGGCTAGGCTGGCGGAATGAGCCAACGCCCGTCAGTCCCGGTCAGCCGTCGTCACGCCCTGGGCGGTGCTGCGGGCCTCGGTCTGGGCCTGCCGCTGCTCGCCGCCTGCGGCGGCGACGGGTCCACGGCCACGGATCCCGCCCCGGCGTCCCCGGCCGCCTCGCCGGGGGAGGTGCTCACCAGCACCGGCGACGTGCCGGTCGGCAGCGGTGTGATCCTGGCCGACGCCGAGGTGGTGGTCACCCAGCCCACCGAGGGCGAGTTCAAGGCCTGGACCAACGTCTGCACCCACCAGGGCTGCGCGCTGGAGAGCATCAGTCCCGAGGGCATCAGGTGCCCGTGCCACGGGTCGGTCTTCGACGTCGCCACCGGCGAGCCGACCGCCGGACCCGCGTCGAGCTCCCTGACCGAGGTGCTGCTGAACGTCGACGGCGACGAGATCACCCTCGCCTGACCGGCCCGATCGGCGGGGGTGTCCCCAGCGACTCGTAGGCTGGTGACGTGCCCGACCGACCAGCCCGCCGCAGCTCTCGGGGACCGTTGTCCTACCGTCCCGAACCGGGCTCGATCCCCACGGGCCCGGGCGTCTACCGGTTCCGTGACTCCCAGGGCCGTGTCGTCTACGTCGGCAAGGCGAAGAACCTGCGCGCGCGGCTGTCGTCGTACTTCCAGGACATCGCCCACCTGCACCAGCGCACCGCCACGATGGTCACCACCGCGACCAGCGTCGAGTGGACCCTGGTCAACACCGAGGTCGAGGCCCTGCAGCTGGAGTACTCCTGGATCAAGGAGTTCGACCCCCGCTTCAACGTCAAGTACCGCGACGACAAGTCCTACCCCTGGCTGGCGGTCACCGTGGGCGAGGAGTTCCCCCGGGTGATGGTCGGTCGCGGCGCCAAGCGCCGCGGCACCCGCTACTTCGGCCCCTACAGCCACGCCTGGGCGATCCGCGAGACCGTCGACGTGCTGCTGCGGGTCTTCCCGATGCGCTCGTGCAGCAACGGCGTCTTCAAGCGGTCCGCGCAGATCGGGCGGCCCTGCCTGCTGGGCTACATCGACAAGTGCTCGGCACCGTGCGTGGGCCAGGTGAGCGCCGAGGAGCACCGGGCCATCGTCGACGACTTCTGCGACTTCATGGGCGGGCAGACCCGGCCGTTCCTGCGCCGCATCGAGAAGCAGATGTACGCCGCCTCCGACGCGATGGACTTCGAGAAGGCCGCCCGGCTCCGGGACGACCTCGGCGCGATGCAGCGAGCCCTCGAGAAGCAGGCGGTGGTGCTCGGCGACGGCGCCGACGCCGACGTCATCGCCCTGGCCGAGGACCCGCTCGAGGTCGCGGTGCAGATCTTCTACGTCCGCGGTGGCCGGATCCGCGGACAACGCGGCTGGGTCGCCGACCGGGTCGAGGAGGGCGGCACCGCCGAGCTCGTCGAGCACTTCCTGCTCCAGCTCTACGCCGGGGACTCCGAGTCGATCCCGCGCGAGATCCTGGTCCCGGCCATCCCGCCGGACCATGCGACGTTCGAGGAGCTGCTCAGCGAGCTGCGCGGCTCACGGGTGCAGATCCGGGTGCCGCAGCGCGGCGACAAGAAGACGCTGCAGGAGACCGTCGCGTCCAACGCCAAGCAGGCGCTCGTGCTGCACAAGACCAAGCGCGCCAGCGACCTGACGACGCGCAACCGGGCGCTGGAGGAGATCCAGGACGCCCTCGAGCTCGACGACGTGCCGCTGCGCATCGAGTGCTACGACGTCTCCAACCTCCAGGGCACCGAGGTCGTGGCCTCGATGGTGGTCTTCGAGGACGGCTTGGCGCGCAAGGGCGAGTACCGCCGGTTCATCATCAAGGACGTCGAGGGGCAGAACGACGTCGCCTCGATGCACGAGGTCATCACCCGGCGGTTCCGGCGCCTGCTCGACGAGCAGGCGCGGTCCAAGACGGTCGAGGGCCAGGACGGACCGATGCTGGTCGACCCCGAGACCGGTCGCCCGCGCAAGTTCGCCTACTCGCCGGGGCTGGTGGTCGTCGACGGGGGACCCCCGCAGGTCGCGGCCGCCCAGCGCGCCCTCGAGGAGCTGGGCATCGACGACATCCCGGTCTGCGGCCTCGCGAAGCGGCTCGAGGAGGTCTGGGTGCCCGGCCAGGAGGACCCCGTCATCCTGGCGCGCTCCTCGGAGGGTCTCTACCTGCTCCAGCGGATCCGCGACGAGGCGCACCGCTTCGCGATCACCCACCACCGCAGCCGGCGTTCGAAGACGATGGTCGAGAGCGCCCTCGACGACGTGCCGGGGCTGGGAGAGGTCCGCCGGCGCACGCTGCTCAAGCACTTCGGGTCCCTGAAGAAGCTGCGCGAGGCCACGGCCGACGAGATCGCCGAGGTCCCCGGCATCGGCGCCCGCACCGCCCTGTCCATCAAGACCGCCGTCACCCCGGCACCCCGCGGCGGCGGCACCGGGTCCGGCACCGAGCCCGTCATCGTGTCCGTGAACACCGCCACGGGAGAGATCGAGGAGTCATGAACGAGCGTCAGGTGCCCCACGGGCCGCTGGTGGTGGTGACCGGGATGACCGGCGCCGGCCGCAGCACCGCCGCCAAGGAGCTGGAGGACCTCGGCTACTACGTCGTCGACAACCTGCCGCCCAGCCTGCTGCGCGACGTGGTCCGCCTCGTCGACGAGACGCAGGGCGCCGGCCAGCCGATCGCCGTCGTCGTCGACGTCCGGTCCGGCTCCTTCTTCGGATCCCTGCAGGCCAACCTCGGCCAGGGCGCGACGGGGCGCCGGGCCACCCTGGTCTTCCTGGAGGCGACCGACGACGTCCTGGTCCGGCGCCAGGAGGCCGCCCGTCGCCCGCACCCGCTGCAGGGCAGCGGCCGGCTGCTGGACGGCCTCGAGCGCGAGCGGGAGGTGCTCGCCGACCTGCGCGGCGACGCCGACCTGGTCATCGACACCACCTCGCTGAACGTCCACCAGCTCACCCGTCGCATCCGTGACTCCTTCGGTTCCCCGGACTCCACCGACCTGCGGATCCGCGTGGTCAGCTTCGGGTTCAAGTACGGCATCCCGGTCGACGCCGACTACCTCGCCGACATGCGCTTCCTGCCCAACCCGCACTGGATCCCCGACCTGCGCCCGCACACCGGCCGCGACCCCGAGGTCTCCGACTACGTGCTGTCCCAGCCCGGTGCCGCCGAGTTCCTCGACGGCTACCTCCCGGTGCTGACGGGCGTCACCGAGGGGTACCTCCGTGAAGGCAAGCGCTTCATGCGGGTCGCGATCGGTTGCACCGGCGGCAAGCACCGCAGCGTCGCGATGACCGAGGAGATCACCCGCAGGCTCGTCGAGCTCGGGCACCAGGCCACCGCGACCCACCGCGACCTGGGTCGCGAGTGATGCCGGGGAGCCACCGGAGCGCCGATCGTGCCCAGTCGGTGGTGGCCCTCGGCGGCGGGCACGGACTGCACGCCTCCCTCCGGGCGCTGCGCCAGCTCGTGGACGAGGTGGTCGTCGACGACCTGACCGCCGTCGTCACCGTCGCCGACAACGGAGGTTCCTCGGGGCGGCTGCGCGGGGAGTTCGGGGTGCTGCCGCCCGGCGACCTGCGCATGGCGCTGGCCGCGCTCTGCGGCGAGGACCAGTGGGGCCAGACCTGGGAGCGGGTGCTGCAGCACCGGTTCGCGGGCGACGGTGAGATGCACGGGCACGCCGTGGGGAACCTGCTCATCGTCGCGCTGTGGGAGCAGCTCGGCGACCACGTGCAGGCGCTCGACCTGGTCGGTCGCCTGCTCGGCTCGGCCGGCCGGGTGCTGCCGATGGCACTGACCCCGCTCGACATCACCGCCCAGGTCCGGGGTCTCGACCCGGCGGACGAGGACGCCCTCACCCTGGTCCGCGGCCAGGTCGAGGTCGCCACCACCGGGGGAGTGATCACCCGGGTCGACCTCGAGCCCGCCAGCCCCGTGGCCTGCCCCGAGGCGCTGACCGCCCTCGCCGCGGCCGACTGGGTCGTGCTGGGCCCCGGGTCGTGGTTCAGCTCGGTCATCCCGCACCTGCTCGTCCCCGACCTGCGCCGAGCCCTCATCGAGACCGACGCGCGCACGGTGGTGGTCCTCAACTTGGACGAGCAGCCGGGGGAGACCGGTGGCTTCGGTCCCGCCGACCACCTGGCGGTGCTCGTCGAGCACGCGCCCGAGCTGGCCGTGCACACCGTCCTCGCCGACACCCGGATGGACCCCGACGAGCTCGCCCACCTGCGCGAGGTGACCGCGGCCGCGGGGGCTCGGCTGGTCGTCGCCGACGTCGCCTCCGACGACGGCACCCCGCGCCACGACCCCGCGAGGCTGGCAGCGGCGTACGAGTCGATCCTGCTGGGAGCCGTCGACGCCGAGCAGGACGGACGTTGACCCGCGTGGGAGGATGCCGATCATGGCGATGACGGCACAGGTGAAGGCAGAGCTGGCCTCCACCCAGATCACGAAGACCTGCTGCCGCAAGGCCGAGGTGGCCTCCCTGCTGCGCTTCGCGGGCGGGCTGCACATCGTCAGCGGACGCATCGTCGTCGAGGCCGAGCTCGACACGGGTGCGGCCGCCCGTCGCCTGCGTCGCGACGTCTCCGAGGTGTACGGCGCCCAGTCCGACGTCGTGGTGGTCCAGGGCAGCGGCATCCGCAAGGGCAGCCGCTACCTGGTGCGCGTGGTCAAGGACGGCGAGTCCCTGGCCCGCCAGACCGGGCTGCTCGACCAGCGCGGACGCCCCGTGCGCGGCCTGCCTCCCGCGGTGGTCGCCGGCAGCGGCTGCGACTCGGTCGCCGCCTGGCGGGGTGCGTTCCTGGCGCACGGCTCGCTCACCGAGCCGGGTCGCTCGTCCTCCCTCGAGGTCACCTGCCCCGGTTCCGAGGCCGCGCTGGCACTCGTCGGAGTCGCCCGTCGTCTCGGCATCCAGGCCAAGGCCCGCGAGGTGCGTGGCGTGGACCGGGTCGTGATCCGCGACGGCGACGCCATCGGCCAGCTGCTGACCCGCCTCGGCGCCCACGAGTCGCTGATGGCCTGGGAGGAGCGCCGGATGCGCCGTGAGGTCCGGGCCACCGCGAACCGCCTGGCCAACTTCGACGACGCCAACCTGCGCCGCTCCGCCCGCGCCGCGGTCGCCGCCGGCGCCCGGGTCGACCGGGCCATGGAGATCCTCGGCGACGACGTGCCCGACCACCTCCGCATGGCCGGCACGCTGCGGCTCGAGCACAAGCAGGCCTCCCTCGAGGAGCTGGGCCAGCTGCACGAGCCGGTGCTGACCAAGGACGCGATCGCCGGGCGGATCCGCCGGCTGCTCGCGATGGCCGACAAGCGTGCCGAGGACCTCGGCATCCCCGACACCGAGTCGTCGCTGACGCCGGAGATGATGGTCGAGGACTCCTGAGGCGTCGACGTACGCGGGTTACCCGCACGTACGTCGGGACGGGTCGGTGCCGACCCGCGGGTTGGCGATAGGGTCGACCTGCACGCCACCCCCGTCCCGGGGTGGAGCCGTCAGCCCACAGAGCAGGAGCAGCAGTGACCGTTCGAGTAGGTATCAACGGGTTCGGCCGGATCGGCCGCAACTTCTTCCGCGCCGTCCGGGCCTCGGGCCTCGACATCGAGATCGTGGCCGTCAACGACCTGACCGACAACAAGGCGCTCGCGCCCCTGCTGAAGTTCGACTCGATCCTGGGCCGTCTCGACGCCGACGTGACGGCGACCGAGGACGCGATCCACGTCGGTGACCAGGTCATCAAGACCTTCGCCGAGCGCGACCCGGCCAACCTGCGCTGGGGCGACCTGGGCGTCGACGTGGTCGTCGAGTCCACCGGGTTCTTCACCGACGCCACCAAGGCCCGCGCGCACATCGACGCCGGCGCCAAGAAGGTCATCATCTCGGCGCCCGCCAAGAACGAGGACATCACGGTCGTGATGGGCGTCAACCACGAGCTGTACGACCCCGCGCAGCACCACGTGATCTCGAACGCGTCCTGCACCACGAACTGCCTGGCCCCCATGGCCAAGGCGCTCAACGACGAGTTCGGCATCGTCAAGGGCCTGATGACCACGGTGCACGCCTACACCGCGGACCAGAACCTGCAGGACAACATCCACTCCGACCTGCGCCGCGCCCGCGCCGCCGCGATCAACGTGGTGCCCACCTCGACCGGTGCGGCCAAGGCCATCGGCCTGGTGCTGCCCGAGCTCAAGGGCAAGCTCGACGGCTACGCGCTGCGCGTGCCCGTGCCCACCGGCTCGGCCACCGACCTGACCTTCGAGGCAGGCCGTGAGACCACCGTCGAGGAGGTCAACGCCGTCATGGAGAAGGCCGCCGACGGCAAGTTCCTGCGCTACTCGACCGACCCGCTGGTGTCCTCCGACATCGTCACGGACCCGGCCTCGTGCATCTTCGACGCCCCGCTGACCAAGGTCATCGGCAACCAGGTCAAGGTCGTCGGCTGGTACGACAACGAGTGGGGCTACTCCAACCGCCTCGCCGACCTGATCGACTACATCGGCGAGACGCTCTGACAGTGACGACGCACGCGAACCTGGAGCAGCTGCTGGAGCAGGGCGTCGCTGGGAAGCGGGTCCTGGTTCGCTCCGACCTCAACGTCCCGCTCGACGGCGCCACCATCACCGACGACGGCCGGATCCGGGCGAGCCTGCCCACCATCCGGGCGCTGGCCGAGGCCGGCGCCCGGGTGGTGGTCGCGGCCCACCTGGGTCGTCCCCAGGGGGCGCCGGATCCGGCGTACTCGCTGGCCCCGGTGGCGGCCCGGCTCGGTCAGCTGCTCGGTGCCGACGTGGCCTTCGCCCGTGACACCGTGGGCGAGTCGGCCCACGAGACCGTCGCCGGTCTCGAGGACGGCCAGGTCGCGGTCCTCGAGAACGTCCGCTTCAACGCCGGTGAGACCAGCAAGGTCGACGCCGAGCGCGAGGCCTTCGCCGGTCGGCTGGCGGAGCTCGCCGACGTCTTCGTCTCCGACGGGTTCGGTGTCGTCCACCGCAAGCAGGCCTCGGTGTACGACGTCGCGAAGCGGCTGCCGCACGCCATGGGCGGGCTGGTGGCCACCGAGATCGAGGTGCTGCGTCGCCTGACCGAGACCCCGGAGCGGCCCTACGTCGTCGTCCTCGGCGGGTCGAAGGTGTCCGACAAGCTCGGGGTCATCGACAACCTGCTCGACAAGGCGGACAAGCTGCTCATCGGCGGCGGGATGGTCTTCACCTTCCTCAAGGCCCAGGGCCACGAGGTCGGCAAGAGCCTGCTCGAGGAGGACCAGCTCGACGTCTGCCGCGCCTACCTCGAGCGCGCGGAGGCGTCGGGCGTGCAGATCCTGCTGCCGGGCGACATCGTGGTCGACACCGCGTTCCCCGGCGGCGGGCGCCAGCCCGAGCCGCGGGTGGTCCCGGCCACCGACATCCCGGCGGACTGCCTCGGTCTCGACATCGGCCCGGCCTCCGGCGCCGACTTCGCGGCGGCCCTGGCCGACGCGCGGACGGTGTTCTGGAACGGCCCGATGGGCGTGTTCGAGGTGCCGCAGTTCGCCGACGGCACCCGTGCCGTCGCCAGCGCCCTGACCGGCATCGACGGCCTGTCCGTCGTCGGCGGCGGCGACTCCGCGGCCGCGGTGCGCACGCTCGGCTTCGATGAGGCCGACTTCGGCCACATCTCCACCGGTGGCGGTGCCTCCCTCGAGTACCTCGAGGGCAAGGACCTGCCCGGCATCGACGTCCTGGAGGACTGACGACCATGGCCAGCACGACCCCCGCCCCCGGGCGCACCCCGCTGATGGCGGGCAACTGGAAGATGAACCTGAACCACCAGGAAGCGGTGGTCCTGGTCCAGAAGCTCGCGTGGACGCTCTCGGACAAGAAGCACGACTACCGCCGCGTCGAGGTGGTCGTGGTGCCGCCGTTCACCGACCTGCGCTCCGTGCAGACCATCGTCGACGGTGACCGGCTCTCGGTGCGCTACGGCGCCCAGGACGTCTCGGTGCACGAGTCCGGCGCCTACACCGGCGAGATCTCGGCCGGCATGCTGGCCAAGCTCGGGTGCTCCTACGTCGTCGTCGGCCACTCCGAGCGCCGTGAGCACCACGGCGAGAGCGACGAGGTCGTCAACGCGAAGGCGCACCGCGCGCTGGCGGCGGGGATGACTCCGATCGTGTGCGTCGGCGAGGGCCTCGAGACCCGCCAGGCGCGCGAGCACGTCGACTACTGCGTCGCCCAGGTCCAGGGCTCGCTGGCGGGCTTCACACCCGAGCAGGTCGCGGGCCTGGTCGTCGCCTACGAGCCCGTCTGGGCGATCGGCACCGGCGAGGTGGCCACCCCCGAGGACGCCCAGGAGGTCTGTGCCGCCATCCGGGAGACCGTGCGCTCCTCGCACGGCGACGAGGCCGCGGACGCGGTGCGCGTGCTCTACGGCGGGTCCGTGAAGGCCGCCAACATCGCCGGCATCATGGCCAAGGACGACGTCGACGGCGCGCTCGTCGGCGGCGCGAGCCTGCAGGCCGACGAGTTCGGCGGCATCTGCCGCTTCTACGACATGCCGGTCCTGTGACCTCCGGCGACGTGACGTAGGATTCGCGACCGTGGAAACGTTCCTCACCATCATCCTCGTCCTCACCAGCTCCGCGATGATCCTTCTCGTGCTCCTGCACAAGGGTCGCGGCGGTGGTCTCTCCGACATGTTCGGTGGCGGTGTGTCGAGCTCGCTCGGCGGCTCGTCGATCGCCGAGAAGAACCTCGACCGGCTCACCGTCGGCACCGGGGTCGTCTGGTTCGCCACCGTGATCTCCATGGGGCTCGTGCTCGCGTACTGATCCGCCCACCCTGATCGACCGTCTTTGAAGGAGAGCTCGTGGCTGGTGGAGGAAGCGCGATCCGGGGCAGCCGGGTCGGTGCCGGACCGATCGGTGAGGCGGAGCGCGGCGATGCCGCCCCGCGCCAGACCGTGACGTACTTCTGCGCCCGTCAGCACCACTCGGTGATCGCGTTCGCGGTCGAGGCGGTGGCCCCCGAGTCGTGGGACTGCCCCAAGTGCGGTCTCCCGGCGAGCACGGACGCCGACAACCCGCCGCCGGCGCGCAAGGTGGAGCCGTACAAGACGCACCTGGCCTACGTGAAGGAGCGTCGCTCCGAGGAGGAGGCGGCCAGCATCCTCGCCGAGGCCCTCAAGCTGCTCCGCAGCCGCCGCAAGTCCGGCGACCTGATCTTCTGACCCTCCGCGAGCCGGCTGGTTTTCAGGCCGGGTCGCGATGCGGCCGGTTTTCTCGAGACGGCTCCAGGCGCCAGTACGGCGATCGACCGGCCCGGCGGAGTGCTTCTGCGTAGCCCTCGCGAATCCTCGTCTCGGCCGTGCGGCTCTGGCCGAACAGGTGCTCCTTGCGGATCACCACGATCAGCCAGCCGAGCCGCCGGGCGGCCTCGCGTCTGAGCCGGTCGTGTTCGCGCTGCTCCGGGGTGGAGTGCCACTCCTCGCCGTCGTACTCGAAGGCGATGCGCAGCTCGGGAACGGCGAGGTCGAAGCGTGCCACGTGGTGGTCGCCGTCCCACAGGTCGAACTGCGGCACCACGTCGATCCCGCACTCCAGGCACCGCAAGCGGAGGATCGACTCGGCCGGCGACTCGGCGCGGCCGTCTGCCAGGGGACCGACCTCCCGGAGGGTGCGGATCCATCGCCGGCCGGCGTACCGCTCGATGCCGGCCAGGAACGCGGCGTGGTCGAAGCCGGGCAGCCGGTGCATGGCGTCGACGCCCGCCAGGGCCTCGTCCGGCCACCGGCGCCGCCCGAGGTCGTGAGCCGTGCGCAAGCGGGTGGTGACAGCCAGGCCGCGGATCCTCGTGACGTCATGCTCGGCCAGGTCCCGCTCACCGCCGGCCGTGATGGAGTTGCGCAGCCGACCGCGGCGGGGCGGGAGGACGACGGAGATGGGTTGCAGCGCCAGGTGCTCGCCGGGCGCCAGGGCTCCTTCAGCCCCGTGCAGCCAGGCCGCGTGCCGGTCGGTGACCACAGCGTCCGGTGGAGCGATGAGGCGCAGCGACTCGGCCCGAAGAGCGACGTCTTCAGTGACGTCGGCGCACACGAGCACGCCCTTGACCGGACGGCGCAGCAGTCCGAGGGCGACGAGCTGGTCCAGCTGGCGGCGCGAGCAGCCGGCCTCGGTGGCCGCGCGGCTGAGGAACGGCCGGTCGAGCGGGAGACCCCAGGCGGGGTCGAGCGTGCCGGCGTCGAGCGTTTCATCGATGTCCATGCGGCGAGGCTGCCCGGAGTGCTCTGCCTCAACCCAGGAACCAAGCCACCTGTGGACAACCGCGACCCGGCCTGAAAAGACCAGCCGGCTCGCGACTTGGCCCGGAAAAGCCAGCCGAGTCGCGGATCAGAGGCGGGACGCGGCCGCGCGGTCGAGGAACCAGGTGGTCTCCTCACGCCCGCGCGGGACGCTGGCCGGCGTCTCCGCGCCGCTCGTGGTCGCGGGGGACAGGGCCCGGGCTACGGCCTCGGCCTTCTCCTCGCCGCTGACCAGGAACCACGTGCTCCGGGCCCGCTCCAGGGCCGCGAAGGTCAGCGTGACGCGGTCGGGCGGTGGCTTGGGGGAGTCGTGGACGGCGGCGACGTCGCGGTCGCGGACGTCGAGCTGCTCGAAGCCGGGGAACAGCGAGGCCACGTGCCCGTCGGGACCGACACCCAGCATCAGCACCTCGAACTGGTCGGCCCCGTGCTCGACCAGGGCGTCCGCATAGCGCTGGGCCGCCTCCTCGGCGGTGGCGACGTCGTCGGTGGAGGGCACCTCGTGGACGTGCGCGGCGGGGATCGCGAGCGCCTCGATGAAGGCGGTCCTGGCCTGGAGCGCGTTGCGGTCCTCGGAGGCGGCGGGCACGAAGCGGTCGTCGCCCCACCACAGCGCGACCTGGGTCCAGTCCACCGGCGGGCTCTCGGTCCCCGAGGAGAGCCGGGCGACCTCGGCGTGGATCGCGCCGGCGATGGAACCACCGGTCAGGACCACGTGGGGGACGCGACCGGCCGACTGGGCGTCGGCGAGCCGGGTGAGCAGCTCGCCGGCCACCGCGGTCGCCAGCGTGGCTGCGTCGTCGTGCACCTCGATGAGGGGTTCGGTGGCCATCAGGAACCTCCTGCCGTACGCCGCTGCGCGCGGTAGTAATCGATGAGGGAGCGGGTCGAGGCGTCCTGCTCGGCGAGGCTGTCGGCGTCCCCGGCGACGGCCGGCCCGACCTCCTGGGCCAGCTGCTTGCCGAGCTCGACGCCCCACTGGTCGAAGCTGTCGATGCCCCAGACCACACCCTGGGTGAAGGTGATGTGCTCGTAGAGCGCCACGAGCTGGCCCAGCACCGAGGGCGTCAGGGCCGGGGCCATGATCGACGTGGTGGGCCGGTCGCCGCCGAAGACCCGCGCCGGGACGACCGACTCCTCGGTGCCCTCGGCACGGACCTCCTCAGCGGTCTTGCCGAACGCCAGCGCCCGGGTCTGGGCGAAGAAGTTGGCCAGCAGCAGCTCATGGACGTCCTGGTCACCGTCGCGCAGCTCGTGGGCCGGGTTGGCGACGGCGATGAAGTCGGCCGGCACCAGCCGGGTCCCCTGGTGCAGGAGCTGGTAGAAGGCGTGCTGGCCGTTGGTGCCGGGCTCGCCCCAGAACACCTCACCGGTGTCGGTGGTGACCTCGGCGCCGTCCCAGCGCACGCCCTTGCCGTTGGACTCCATCGTCAGCTGCTGCAGGTAGGCCGGGAACCGGTGCAGGAGCTGGGAGTAGGGCAGCACGGCATGGGTCTCGGCGCCCAGGAAGCTGGCGTACCAGATGTTGAGCAGCCCCATGAGGAGCGGCACGTTGCGGCGCGGCTCCGCGGTGCGGAAGTGCTCGTCGACGGCGTGCATGCCCTCGAGCAGCTCGGTGAACCGCTCGGGGCCGATCGCGACGACCAGCGAGGTGCCGATCGCGGAGTCCAGCGAGTAGCGACCGCCCACCCAGTCCCAGAAGCCGAAGGCGTTCTCGGGGTCGATGCCGAACTCGGCGACCTTGTCCAGCGCGGTGGAGACCGCCACGAAGTGGCGGGCCACCGCGTCGGCCGCGTCCACGTCGGGGCCGAGCCCCTCCAGCAGCCAGGAGCGGCACAGACGGGCGTTGGTGAGCGTCTCGAGGGTGCCGAAGGTCTTGCTGGCCACGATGAAGATCGTCGTGGCCGGGTCGAGGCCCTGGAGGGTGGTCGCGGCGTCCGTGGGGTCGATGTTGCTGATGAAGCGGCACTCGATCCCGTCCTGCACGTAGGGGCGCAGCGCCTCGTAGGCCATCACCGGCCCGAGGTCGGAGCCGCCGATGCCGATGTTGACGACCGTGCGCACCGGGAGGCCGGTCGCGCCGGTCCACTCGCCGGAGCGCACCTGGCGCGCGAACGCGTAGACCCGGTCGAGCACCTCGTGCACGTCGGCGACCACGTCCTGGCCGTCGACGACCAGGTCGGCGTCCCGCGGCAGCCGCAGCGCCGTGTGCAGGACCGCGCGGTCCTCCGTGACGTTGATGGCCTCACCGGTCAGCATCGCGTCGCGCCGGGCCGCCACGCCTGTCTGCTCGGCCAGGGCCAGGAGCTGGTCCAGGACGGTGTCGTCGAGCAGGTTCTTCGACAGGTCGACGTGCAGGTCCCCGACCGTGTGCGTCAGTCGCTGCACCCGGTCGGGGTCGTCCGCGAACCAGGACCGCAGGTCCGGGACGAAGCCCGTGGAGTGGGCCGCCAGGCGGCCCCAGGCGTCCGTGGATCGTGGGTCGTGGGACGCCGAGGTGCTCATGCCCGGGCCTTCTCCATCTGGGCCTCCACGGTCTCGACGAGCTCGGTCCACGACTTCTTGAACTTGTCGACGCCCTCGGTCTCGAGGACCTCGATGACCTGGTCCCAGTCGATGCCGACACCGCGCACGGCGTCGATCACCTGCTGAGCGCCCTCGGCGCTCCCGGTCACCTGGTCACCCTCGATCTCGCCGTGGTCGGCGACGGCCTCGAGCGTCTTCTCCGGCATCGTGTTCACGGTGTCGGCGACCACGAGGTCGGTGACGTACAGGGTGTCGGGGTAGTCGGGGTTCTTGACCCCGGTCGAGGCCCACAGCGGCCGCTGCGGGTTCGCGCCGGCCTGGGCCAGGCGCGTCCAGCGCTCGCTGCCCATCACCTCCTCGAAGGCGGCGTAGGCCAGGCGGGCGTTGGCGACCGCGGCCTTGCCCCGCAGGTCGAGCGCCTCGGGGGTGCCGATCTCCTCGAGCCGGCCGTCGACCTCGGAGTCCACGCGGGAGACGAAGAACGAGGCGACCGAGTCGATCGTCGACAGGTCGATGCCCGCCTCCTGCGCCTTCTCCAGCCCGGCGAGGTAGGCGTCCATGACGTCGCGGTAGCGCTCGAGCCCGAAGATCAGGGTCACGTTGACGCTGATGCCCTCGGCGGTGGCCGCGGTGATGGCCGGCAGCCCCTCGAGCGTGGCCGGGATCTTGATCAGCACGTTCGAGCGGTCCACGGCCTTCCACAGCGCCCGCGCCGACGCCATCGTGGCCTCGGTGTCGTTCGCGAGATCGGGCTCGACCTCGATCGAGACCTTGCCGTCGTACGACGTGGCGCTGGCGACCGGCGCGAACACGTCACAGGCGTTGCGCACGTCCTCGGTGGTGAGCTCGAAGATGACCTCGTCGACGCTGCGGCCCTCGGCGACGAGGCTGCGCACCTGCTCGTCGTAGCGCTCGCCGTCGGCGATCGCGCCGGCGAAGATGGTCGGGTTCGTGGTCACCCCGACCACGGACTTCTGCTCGACCAGCTCGGCGAGGTTGCCGGACTCGATCCGCTCGCGGGAGAGGTCGTCGAGCCAGATCGAGACCCCTGCGTCGGACAGTGCCTTGAGACGCTCACTCATGTGTTCCTCCTGCGGTCGTGACGGATGCTGACAGTGCCGGGAGAGCGGGGACGCTCAGCCGGCGGCCGCGGCCAGGGAGTCCTGGGCGGCGTTGACGACGGCCTCGGCGGTGATGCCGTACTCGGAGTAGATCCGGGCGTACTCGGCGGAGGCGCCGTAGGTCTCGATGGACACGATGCGACCGTGGTCGCCCACGACCTCGCGCCAGCCCATGGCGATGCCGGCCTCGACGGCCACGCGGGCCTTGACCGTGGCGGGCAGCACGCGCTGGCGGTAGGACTCCTCCTGGGCGTCGAACCACTCGCGGCACGGCATGGAGACGACGCGCGCCTGCACGCCCTGCTCGGCGAGCGCGGTGCGCGCCTCGACGGCGAGCTGCACCTCGGAGCCGGTCGCGACCAGGATGACGTCGGGCTCGCCGCCCTCGGCGTCGAGCAGCACGTAGCCGCCGCGGTGCACCTCGGAGGTGTCGGCGAAGCCGTCCTCGCCGCGCGGGAAGACCGGCAGGTTCTGGCGCGAGAGCGCGAGCCCGGCCGGGCGGTCGGTGGTGCGCATGATGTGCGCCCAGCAGGCGGTGACCTCGTTGGCGTCACCGGGGCGGACCACGTCGAGCCCGGGGATGGCGCGCAGCGCCGCGACGTGCTCGATCGGCTGGTGGGTGGGGCCGTCCTCGCCGAGGCCGATGGAGTCGTGGGTCCACACGTAGGTGACCGGGAGACCCATCAGGGCGGCGAGCCGCACCGAGGGACGCATGTAGTCGGAGAAGGTCAGGAACGTGCCGCCGAAGACGCGGGTGCCGCCGTGGAGGGCGATGCCGTTCATGATCGCGCCCATGGCGTGCTCGCGGATGCCGAAGTGCAGCACGCGACCGGCGTACGGGTCGCCCTTCCACGAGTCGGTGGAGCGGTGGGCGGGCAGGAAGGACGGGGCGTCCTCGATCGTGGTGTTGTTGGAGCCGGCGAGGTCGGCCGAGCCGCCCCACAGCTCCGGCACCCGGCCGGCCAGCGCGTTGATGACCGCGCCCGAGGCCTTGCGGGTGGCCACGTCCTTGCCGGCGGGGAACGACGGGAGGTCGGCGTCCCAGCCCTCGGGGAGGGTGCGGGTGCGCATCCGCTCGAGGAGTGCTGCCTCGGTCGGGTTGGCGGCGGCCCAGCGCTGGACCTCCTCCTCCCACGCGGCCTGCGCGGCCTTGCCCCGCTCGACGGCGGCGCGGGTGTGCTCGAGCACGCCCTCCTTGAGCTCGAAGGTCTTCTCCGGGTCGAAGCCCAGGACCTCCTTGGTCGCCGCGACCTCCTCGGCGCCGAGCGCCGAGCCGTGCGAGGCTCCGGTGTTCTGCGCGTTCGGGGCGGGCCAGGCGATGATCGTCCTGAGCACGATGAAGCTGGGGCGGTCGGTGACGGCATCGGCCGCGACGATCGCGTCGTGCAGCTCCTGGACGTCCTCGACGTACTCCTGGCCGCCGTTGGTCCAGTCGACGGTCTGCACGTGCCAGCCGTAGGCCTCGTAGCGCGCGCCGACGTCCTCGGCCAGCGCGATGTCGGTGTCGTCCTCGATCGAGATCTGGTTGGCGTCGTAGATCACGGTCAGGTTGCCGAGGTCCTGGACCGCGGCGAGGGCGGATGCCTCGGCGCTGACGCCCTCCTGGATGTCGCCGTCGCTGCAGATGGCGAAGACGCGGTGGTCGAACACCGAGGGGCCGTCCCCGGCCTGGGGGTCGAGGAGGCCGCGCTCGCGGCGGGCGGCCATCGCCATGCCCACGGCGTTGGCCACGCCCTGGCCCAGCGGGCCGGTGGTGGTCTCGACGCCGGCGGTGTGGCCGACCTCGGGGTGGCCGGGGGTCTTGGAGCCCCACTGGCGCAGCGCCCGGAGGTCCTCGATCTCGAGGCCCCAGCCGCCCAGGAAGAGCTGCGTGTACAGCGTGATCGAGCTGTGGCCCGCCGAGAGGACGAACCGGTCGCGACCGGTCCAGGCCGGGTCGGCGGGGTTGTGCCGCATGACCTTCTGGAACAGCAGGTACGCCGCGGGCGCGAGGCTCATCGCGGTGCCCGGGTGCCCGTTGCCGGCCTTCTCGACCGCGTCCATGGCCAGCACGCGGGCGGTGTCCACGGCCAGCTGGTCGGTCTCGGTCCATTCGAGGGAGGCGGGAGAGGTCACAGGGTTCCTTCCGGTGCTGACGAGGTTCGTCAAGGGGTGCGTCTCGGGTGCGCCTGGGGCGTCACCGGGTACAACAGAGCCCGGGTCCAGGCGATTCCGACCCTACCGATGTCGGGCAGTAGACTCCCATCTGCACCGCCTCACCTCACCCGCCTGCACATTCGAGGACCAGTCGTGACCTACGCCGGCCGTTCGGCCGCTGCTGACCAGCACGACGACGCGACGGCGAACGCCGGGGCCGGATCCGTCCGGTTCCGCGACGTCGTGGCGGCGTACGTGGGCCTGACCAAGCCGCGCGTGATCGAGCTGCTGCTACTCACGACCGTGCCGGTGATGTTCTTCGCGGCCCGAGGCATCCCGCCCCTGGGGCTGGTGGTGGCCACCGTCGTCGGCGGAGCCTTCTCCGCCGGTTCGGCCTCGGTGTTCAACTGCGTGTACGACCGCGACATCGACGAGCAGATGCGCCGCACCCGGCGACGCGCCCTGCCGCGCCACATCGTCAGCCCGCGCGCTGCGATGGTCTTCGGCGCCGTGCTGGGCCTGCTCTCGGTCGTGGTGCTCTACCTGTGGGTCAACCCGCTCTCCGCGCTGCTGGCCGTGGGGGCCGAGGCGTTCTACGTCTTCGGCTACACCATGCTGCTCAAGCGCCGCACGACGCAGAACATCGTGTGGGGCGGCCTCGCCGGCTGCTTCCCGGCCCTGATCGGCTGGACGGCGGTGACCGGCGAGCTGGCCTGGGCCCCCGTCGTGCTGTTCATGGTGGTCTTCTTCTGGACGCCCCCGCACACCTGGGCACTGGCGCTGCGCTACCGCGAGGACTACGCGAACGTCGACGTCCCGATGCTGCCCGTGGTCGTCCCGGGCCGCGAGGTCGGTCGCCAGATCGTCCTCTACAGCTGGGTGATGGTCGCCACGTCGCTCCTGCTGTGGCCGGTCGCCGGCACCGGCGTGTTCTACCCCGTCGTGGCCACCGTGCTGGGTGCGGTCTTCCTCGTGGAGGCGCACCGGATGTGGGGCCGCACCAAGACCTCCGACGAGCTCTCGGTCATCCAGCCGATGCGGCTCTTCCACTCCTCGAACCTGTACCTGTCGCTGCTCTTCGTCGCAGTGGCGCTCGACCCGCTGATCGGCTGACCGGCCCCCACGACCCGGCGCAGATGTCGCGCCGACCCGGCCCAGATGTCGCGCCGATTCGGCGTACGGCGTGTGGTCACGTGGTCTCGCCGACGCTCGAGCCTTCGGCCCTCGCTGCTCGACCGGCAGTGGTCAGGGGTGGCGCACGCGCAGCAGCGTCCAGGTGACGCTGGCGAAGAGGATGCCGGCGCCCAGCAGGTGCGCGCCGACGAGCAGCACCGGCAGGTCGGTGAAGTACTGCACGAACCCGATCACGCCCTGCGCCAGCTCGACCCCGAGCAGCAGCACCGCCGCCTGCACGGAGGTGCGGGGGGCGCCCTGGGCGAGCAGGGTGACGATGAGACCGACGGTCAGACCGATCAGCAGGAACACCGCGTCGGCGTGCAGCTGGCTCCACTGCAGCGGATCCAGGCCGTTGCGCGCGGTGTCGGCGTCGCCCGCGTGCGGGCCGGCTCCGGTGACGATCGTGCCGAGGTAGAGCACGACCCAGGTGGTGGCGAAGACCCCCCAGGCCAACGCTGCCGCAGGACCGCCCACGGGCGCTCCGGGCCGGTCCAGCACCTGCAGGAAGCGCACGGACAGCCCGATGAGCGCCATGGACAGCAGCAGGTGCAGCGCGACCAGCCACGAGTTCAGGTCGGTCAGCACCGTGATCCCACCGATGACCGCCTGCAGCGGGATGCCCAGGCCGAGGATGACCGACAACCGCACCAGGTCCTGGCGTCGGGTGCGCAGCGCCGCCGCGAAGGTCGCCACCGCGACCGCCACGAGCACGAAGGTGAGCATCCGGTTCCCGAACTCGATGGCCGAGTGGTAGTCCAGCTCGCCGTGCGGGGTGAAGGCCTCGTCGGTGCAGCGCGGCCAGGTGGGGCAGCCCAGGCCCGAGCCGGTGAGCCGGACGGCACCACCGGTGACGATGATGCCGATGTTGGCCACCACGGAGGCCCAGCCTGCCCAGCGCGCCTGGCGCACGCGGATGTCCTGCACGGTGCTCACTCCCACTTGAAGGTTCGGGCGGTCAGGACGGTGCCCACGACCGCCCAGGCCGCGAGCACGGCCAGCGGCAGCAGCGCCACCTGGCCGTCGATCAGCGCGTCGCGCATGCCGCCGCCCAGCGCGCCCGAGGGCAGCCAGCGCACGATGTCGGCGAAGCCGCCGTACGCCGACGCGGGCAGCACGACCGCGCCGCCGGCGAGCAGGAGCAGGTAGACGAGGTTGGCCGCGGCCAGCGTGGCCTCGGCGCGCAGGACCCCGGCGACGAAGAGACCCAGCGCGGCGAATGCCGCTGTGCCGAGGGCAGCGGTGGCCACGGCACCGACGAGCGCCTGGGCCCCGAGTGCGGGCTCCCAGCCCAGCAGCAGCGCGACCCCGCCGACGACGAGCAGCTGGAGCAGCTCGACCAGCAGCAGCGCCAGCACCTTGCCGGCCAGGAGCCCGGACCGGGGGAGCGGAGAGGCCCCCAGTCGCTTGATCACCCCGTAGCGGCGTTCGAACCCGGTGGCGATGGCCAGCGAGGTGAAGGCCGTCGACATGACGGCGAGCGCCAGCACCCCGGGGGTGAAGATGTCGACGGGACGCCCGTCGAGCTCCAGGCCGACCCGCTCGGACCCGGCGACGGCGCCGACCAGGACGATGACGGGGATCACCACGGCGATCAGCAGCTGCTCGCCGTTGCGCAGCATCAGCCGCGACTCCATGCGGGCCTGGGCGAGCACCTGGCGGGGCAGGGGTGCGGCGCCGGGCCGGGGGGTGAAGGTGCCGCTCATGCGGGGTGCTCCTGGATCTCGCGGCCGGTGAGCTGCAGGAAGACGTCCTCGAGGCTGCGGGTGCCCAGGACCAGCGACTCCGGCAGCACGCCCTGCTCCTCGCACCAACGCGAGACCCGGGCCAGCGTGGACGCGTCGGCGGGACCGGTCACGAGCAGGCTGGAGGCGTCGAGCTGCGTGACCTGGGTGCCGGGTCCGAGGGCCGCGGTGAGCGACTCGGGGGCGCCGGGCGGGAACGGCCGGGTCACGACGAGCCGGATCGTGGACACCGAGCCGCCGCGGGTGAGCTCCAGCGGCGAGCCGGACGCGATGAGCCGCCCCCGGTCGATGATGTGGACGGTGTCGGCGAGCTGCTCGGCCTCGTCCATGTAGTGGGTGGTCAGCACGACGGTGACACCGTCCGCGCGCAGCTCGTGCAGCAGCTCCCACGTCGTACGCCGCGCCTGCGGGTCCATGCCCGCGGTCGGCTCGTCGACGAAGACGATCTCGGGGCGCCCGACGAGCGCCATGGCCAGCCCGAGGCGCTGCTGCTGGCCGCCCGAGAGCCGGCGGTAGGGCGTGCGGCCGCACTCGGCGAGGCCGAGCCGCTCCACGAGCAGGTCGTGGTCCACGGGGTGGGCGTGCAGCGCGGCGACGTGGCGCAGCATCTCCTCGGCCCGGACCCCGCTCCACGCCCCACCGCCCTGCAGCATCACGCCGATGCGGGGAAGCAGCTCGCGGCGCTGGCGCACCGGGTCCAGGCCCAGCACCCGCACCCGGCCCTCCTGGGGGCGTCGGTAGCCCTCGCAGGTCTCGAGCGTGGTGGTCTTGCCGGCCCCGTTGGGTCCCAGGACCGCCGTGATGGAGCCGCGGGCGACCTCGAGCGAGAGTCCGTCGACGGCGGTCTTGCCGGCGTACCTCATCACCAGGCCCTCCACGGCGACGGCCGGGGCGTCGGCGGGGTGGACGGCAGGGTCGGGCACCCCAGAAGTGTAGGGAGGCGACGAGAGCCCTGCGGGCCGCCCCTAGGCTGCTCCGCGTGAACGTGTGGCTGATGGCGCTGGTGCTGCTCCTGACCACGGTGGCCGCCGTCGCCACGGTGGTGATGATCGTGCGCGACCAGAGCCCTCCCGGGGACCCGTACTTCCTGCTCCTCGGGCTGCTCCTGGTCGCCCTCCTGGTCCAGCTGGTGGTCGGCCTGGTCTCCCTGGCCGGCACCGACGCCGACGTCGAGGGCGTCACCTTCGTCGCCTACCTCGTCACCGCCGTGCTGGTGGTGCCGGTCGGCGCCGCGCTGGCGCTGGTGGAGCGCAACCGCTGGGGGACCGGTGTCCTGCTGGTCGCCCTGGCCACGGTGGCTGCGATGCAGCTGCGCCTGGACTCGCTGTGGTCCGGTGCCGGTGCCTGAGCCGCACGAGCTGTCCACGGGGCCGGGCCGCATCCTGGTGGCCGTGTACGGCGTCCTGGGCGTCGCCGCCACCGGGCGCTCGAGCGTGCAGCTGCTCGGCGACGTGGGGAGGGCGCCGCTGGCCTACTCCCTCTCCCTGGTCGCGGCGGTGCTCTACCTCGTCGCCACGACCTGCCTGCTCCTCGGCACACCGCTCGCCCGCCGGGTGGCGCTGGCGGCGTGCAGCGTCGAGGCGCTGGGCGTGGTGGTGGTCGGGCTGCTGTCCTACACCGCTCCCGACCTCTTCCCCGACAAGACGGTCTGGTCGCACTTCGGGCAGGGTTACGCCTACCTGCCGCTGGTCCTGCCCTTCCTCGGACTGGCCTGGTTGAGACGCACGTCACCGCGTCGCAGGAGGTAAGGGGGACCTTGCTTGAACAGGTCTTCCCAATAAGGGCACACTGGTGTTGTGGAATTCACCGGGACCATCGACGAGACGACGCGCCAGCGTGTCGTCCGCTCGATCCTGGTCCACGGACCCTCGACCGCAGCGACCTTGGGCGAGCTCCTCGACCTGACCCCCGCTGCGGTGCGCCGTCACCTCGACCACCTGGTCGAGGAGGGGGCGCTCGAGCCGCGCGACCCACGTGCCGGCACGGTGCGAGGTCGGGGTCGTCCGGCCAAGCTCTTCGCGCTCACCGAGCGTGGGCGCGAGGGGTTCGACCAGCAGTACGACGATCTCGCGGTGCAGGCCCTGCGCTTCCTGGCCGAGACCGGTGGCGACGAGGCCGTGCGTGCCTTCGCCGACCGTCGGGTCTCCTTCATCGAGGAGCGCTTTGCCAGCACCGAGCAGTCCCACCCCGACCTCACCAAGGCCGAGGTGCTCGCCCAGCTCTTCACCGAGGAGGGGTACGCCGCCTCGGTGCGTGCCCTGCCCCAGCACGGGCAGAGCGCGGGGGAGCAGCTGTGCCAGCAGCACTGCCCGGTGTCGCACGTGGCCCACGAGTTCCCGCAGCTGTGCGAGGCCGAGACCGAGGCGATCAGCCGGGTCCTCGACCGCCACGTGCAGCGACTGGCGACGATCGCCCACGGCGACGGCGTCTGCACCACCAACATCCCTGATCTGCCTGCCGGGAAGACCCGGCACACGTCCCGCAACGAGAAGGAGTCGGTCAGCTCATGACCTCGATCGAAGAACTCAACCCCGAGCTCCAGGGCATCGGCCGCTACGAGTTCGGCTGGAGCGACTCCGACGACGCCGGCGCGAACGCCAAGCGCGGCCTCAGCGAGGCCGTCGTCCGCGACATCTCGTCCAAGAAGAGCGAGCCGCAGTGGATGCTCGACATGCGTCTGAAGGGCCTGAAGCTCTTCGACCGCAAGCCCATGCCCTCCTGGGGCTCGGACCTGTCGGGCATCGACTTCGACAACATCAAGTACTTCGTGCGCTCCTCGGAGAAGCAGGCCGCCACCTGGGACGACCTGCCCGAGGAGATCAAGAACACCTACGACCGCCTGGGCATCCCCGAGGCCGAGAAGCAGCGCCTGGTCTCCGGTGTCGCGGCCCAGTACGAGTCGGAGGTCGTCTACCACTCGATCCGCGAGGACCTCGAGGAGCAGGGGGTGCTGTTCCTCGACACCGACACCGCGCTCAAGGAGCAGCCCGAGCTGTTCCAGGAGTACTTCGGCACCGTCATCCCCGTCGGTGACAACAAGTTCTCCGCGCTCAACACCTCGGTCTGGTCGGGTGGCTCGTTCATCTACGTGCCGCCGGGCGTGCACGTCGACATCCCGCTGCAGGCCTACTTCCGGATCAACACCGAGAACATGGGCCAGTTCGAGCGGACCCTGATCATCGTCGACGAGGGCGCCTACGTGCACTACGTCGAGGGCTGCACCGCCCCGATCTACTCCTCGGACTCGCTGCACTCCGCAGTCGTGGAGATCATCGTCAAGAAGGGCGGCCGCTGCCGCTACACGACCATCCAGAACTGGTCGAACAACGTGTACAACCTCGTCACCAAGCGCGCCACCTGCGAGGCCGGCGCGACCATGGAGTGGGTCGACGGCAACATCGGCTCCAAGGTGACGATGAAGTACCCCGCCATCTACCTCATGGGCGAGCACGCCAAGGGCGAGACGCTCTCGATCGCGTTCGCCGGCGAGGGCCAGCACCAGGACGCGGGCGCCAAGATGGTCCACGCCGCCCCGCACACGTCCAGCTCGATCCTGAGCAAGTCGGTGGCCCGTGGCGGTGGGCGCACGTCGTACCGCGGCCTGATCCAGATCAACGAGGGTGCGCACGGCTCGAAGTCCAACGTGCTGTGCGACGCGCTCCTGGTCGACCAGATCTCGCGCTCCGACACCTACCCGTACGTCGACATCCGTGAGGACGACGTCTCGATGGGTCACGAGGCCAGCGTCTCCAAGGTCTCCGACGACCAGCTCTTCTACCTCATGTCGCGAGGCATGGAGCAGGACGAGGCGATGGCCATGATCGTGCGTGGCTTCGTCGAGCCGATCGCCAAGGAGCTCCCGATGGAGTACGCCCTCGAGCTCAACCGGCTCATCGAGCTGCAGATGGAGGGCGCGGTCGGCTGATCGCCGCCCGTCGTCCCCCCACCAACGCACCCAGAAAGCAAGCAACTGACTGTGACCGTGACTGATGCTGCCCGCGAGAGCGTGGCGTCCTCCCTCGAGCAGGACAAGGTGACCTCTCACCTGAACCCGCCGCCCTCCTACGACCTGGTCGACCACCCCGTGCCGACCGGGCGCGAGGAGACCTGGCGCTTCACCCCGCTCAAGCGCCTGCGCGGGATCCTCGACGGCGAGGCCTCCTCGGCGTCGCTGACCTGGACCACCGAGATCCCCGCCGGGGCCACCCTCACCGAGATCAGCGCCGAGCGGGCGCGTGAGATCGGTGAGCTGGCCCCCAACGACCGGCCCTCCGCGCTGGCCGTGGCCCGCGCCGGCGGCGCCATGCTGCTCGACGTGCCCGCCGACCAGGTGGTCGAGGAGCCCGTCGTGCTGCGACTGCACGGCGACTCCGTCGACGACCTCGTCTGGGGCCACCAGGTGCTGCGCTTCGGTGCGCACAGCAAGGCCACGGTCGTGCTGGTGCACACCGGCTCGGCGCGCTACAGCGCCACGACCTCGGTCATCGTCGGTGACGGCGCCCAGGTCAACGTGCTGACCCTGCAGGACTGGGACGACGACGCGGTGCACCTGGGCCGCGACGCCATCCGGGTCGGCCGGGACGCCTCGGTGCGCCACACCTCGCTCAGCTTCGGCGGCGACGTGGTGCGCCTGCACGCCAACGTCGAGTACGACGGCCCGGGCGGCGAGGCCGAGCTCCTCGGGCTCTACTTCGCCGACGAGGGCCAGCACCTCGAGCACCGGCTCTTCGCCGACCACAACGCGCCCAAGACCAAGTCGAACGTCCTCTACAAGGGCGCGCTGCAGGGTCAGGGCGCGCACACCGTGTGGATCGGCAACGTCCTGATCCGCAAGGTCGCCGAGGGCATCGAGACCTACGAGGAGAACCGCAACCTCGTCCTCACCAACGGCTGCCAGGCCGACTCCGTGCCGAACCTCGAGATCGAGACCGGCGAGATCGAGGGCGCGGGCCACGCCTCCGCCACGGCCCGCTTCGACGACGAGCAGCTGTTCTACCTGCGCTCGCGCGGCGTCTCCGACCAGGAGGCCCGCCGCCTGGTCCTGCACGGCTTCTTCCACGACCTCATCCGCAAGGTGGGTGTGCCGTTCCTCGAGGAGCAGCTCACCGCCACCGTGGAGGAGGAGCTCGCGAAGAACGTGCTCAAGGGCTACGAGCCGGCCACCGCATGAGCCTCGTCCGCGCCTGCCGGCTCGACGAGGTCCCCGCCGACGAGGGCCTCGCGGTCCTCGTCGACGAGACCGCCGTGGTCGTCACCCGTGACGGTGACGAGGTCTTCGCCCTGCAGGACCTCTGCTCCCACGCCGCCGTCGCCCTCAGCGAGGGCGAGGTCGCCGGCGGGGTCATCGAGTGCTGGTTGCACGGCTCCTGCTTCGACCTGCGCAGCGGCAAGCCCACCGGGCCGCCCGCGATCGCGCCGGTCTCGACCTTCCCCGTGGAGGTCCGCGACGGTGAGGTGTGGGTCGACGTGACCACCACCCTCAACGGCGTCACCCCCTCCTGAGACTTCCACCCAGAAAGAGAGAACCACACATGAGCACCCTGGAGATCAAGGACCTCAAGGTCTCGGTCAGCACCGACGACGGCCCCAAGGAGATCCTCAAGGGCGTCACGCTGACCATCAAGGACGGCGAGACCCACGCGATCATGGGGCCCAACGGCTCCGGCAAGTCGACGCTGGCCTACTCCATCGCCGGCCACCCGAAGTACGACATCACCGGCGGCAGCGTCACCCTCGACGGCCAGGACGTCCTCGCGATGTCGGTCGACGAGCGCGCCCGCGCCGGGCTGTTCCTGGCGATGCAGTACCCCGTGGAGGTGCCCGGTGTCTCGGTCACCAACTTCATGCGCACCGCCAAGACGGCCATCGACGGTGAGGCGCCCAAGCTGCGCACCTGGGTCAAGGACGTCAACGCGGCCATGTCGCGGATGAACCTCGACTCCACCTTCACCCAGCGCTCGGTCAACGAGGGCTTCTCCGGCGGCGAGAAGAAGCGCCACGAGATCGCCCAGCTCGAGCTGCTCGACCCCAAGGTCGCGATCCTCGACGAGACCGACTCCGGCCTCGACATCGACGCTCTCAAGGTCGTCTCCGAGGGCGTCAACCGCTTCCGCGGCGGCGAGGGCAAGGGCGTGCTGCTCATCACGCACTACACCCGCATCCTGCGCTACATCCAGCCCGACTTCGTGCACGTCTTCGTCGACGGCAAGATCGCCGAGCAGGGCGGCGCCGAGCTCGCCGACCAGCTCGAGGCCGAGGGCTACGACAAGTACCTGACCGCCAAGGTCTGATCGTCCGACCCACCCGACCAGCACCGACCCGTAGGAGAGAGATGGACGGCCTGCTGCCTGACCTCGAGGTGATCCGCAAGGACTTCCCGATCCTCGAGCGCACGCTCGCCGACGGTCGGCCGCTGGTCTACCTCGACAGCGCCAACACCTCGCAGAAGCCCCAGTGCGTGATCGACGTGATGGTGGACCACCTCGAGCACCACAACGCCAACGTCGCGCGGGCCATGCACCAGCTCGGCGCCGAGGCGTCGGAGGCGTTCGAGGCGGGTCGCGACAAGGTGGCGGCCTTCATCGGCGCCCCGAGCCGCGACGAGGTGATCTTCACCAAGAACGCCACCGAGGCGCTGAACCTGGTGGCGAACACCCTGCTGTGGGCAGGGCCGCGTCGCATCGTCGAGGGCGACGTGGTGGTGACCACGGAGATGGAGCACCACTCCAACATCGTGCCGTGGCAGATGCTCACCGAGCGCACGGGCGCAGAGCTGCGGTGGTTCACGTTCACCGACGAGGGCCACCTCGACCTGTCCCAGGTCGACGAGCTGATCACCGAGCGCACCAAGGTCGTCACATTGACCTGGGTCTCGAACATGCTCGGCACCATCAACCCGATCGCGGAGATCGCCCGTCGTGCCCACCAGGTGGGCGCACTCGTGGTGGTCGACGCCTCGCAGGCGGCGCCGCAGCTGGCGATCGACCTCGCGGGCATGCCCGAGGACGAGCGGCCCGACCTGATGGTCTTCACCGGCCACAAGGTCGTGGGTCCCACGGGCGTCGGCGTGCTCTGGGGTCGGCGTGAGGTCCTCGACGAGCTGCCGCCGTTCCTCGGCGGTGGCGAGATGATCGAGACCGTGCGCATGGAGGGCTCCACCTACGCGGGGATCCCGCACAAGTTCGAGGCCGGCACCCCGCCGATCGTCGAGGTCGTCGGCCTCGGCGCGGCGGTGGACTACCTCGGCGCCGTCGGGATGGACACGATCCACGCCCACGAGCAGGCGATCACCCGCTACGCCCTCGAGGGCATGCGCAGCGTCAAGGGCCTGCGCGTCCTCGGCCCGCTCGACGCCACGCAGCGCGGGGGAGCGGTGTCCTTCGAGATGGAGGGACTGCACCCGCACGACGTGTCGCAGGTGCTGGACGTCCGCGGCATCGCCGTGCGGGCCGGGCACCACTGCGCGCGCCCCGCGCACGCGCGCTTCGGCGTACAGAGCTCGACGCGCATGTCGTCGTACCTCTACACGACGCCCGCCGAGATCGATGCGCTGATCGAGGCGCTCAACTACACCCGTTCATACTTCAAGCTCGACTGAGAGCACAGGGGAGGAGGAGCACCATGAGTGCCGAGCTCGACTCGCTGTACCAGGAGATCATCCTGGACCACTACAAGCACCCGCACCACAAAGGCCTTCGCGAGCCCTTCGAGGCCGAGGTCCACCACGTCAACCCGACCTGCGGTGACGAGATCACCCTGCGGGTCCACCTCGCGGACGGCCTCGTGCAGGACGTGTCCTACGACTCCGTCGGCTGCTCGATCTCCCAGGCCTCGACCTCGGTCATGGCCGACCTCGTTATCGGCAAGCCGATCGACGAGGCGATGGCGACCCACCAGGCCTTCTTGACCCTCATGCAGGGCAAGGGCACGGTGGAGCCGGACGAGGAGGTGCTCGAGGACGGCATCGCGTTCGCGGGCGTCGCCAAGTTCCCTGCGCGCGTGAAGTGCGCGCTACTCTCGTGGATGGCCTTCAAGGACGCCACCGCCCGATCTCTGGAGGATTCCCGTGGCTGAGACCACTGCACCGACCGACACGACCGTCGACCACGGCGACCTGCCCGAGGTCCCGCAGGCAGGAGCCGGCCCCGCCGGCACCGCCGCCCCGGGCGCCCAGGCGACCCTCGAGGACGTGACCGAGGCGATGAAGGACGTCGTCGACCCCGAGCTGGGGATCAACATCGTCGACCTCGGCCTCGTCTACGGCCTGCACCTCGACGACGACACCAACCTCGTCGTCGACCTGACGCTGACCTCCGCGGCCTGCCCGCTGACCGACGTGATCACAGACCAGACCGAGTCGGCCCTCGAGGGCCTCGTCAACGACGTGGCCATCAACTGGGTCTGGATGCCGCCGTGGGGCCCCGACAAGATCACCCCCGACGGCCGCGAGCAGCTGCGCGCCCTCGGGTTCAACGTCTGAGCGGTAGGCGACGACGAAGTCGGCGGCTACCGGGCGAAGAGGTCGAGCAAGCCAGCGGCTGAGTCCGCGAAGCTGCTGGAGGCGTGTCGAGACCTCAGCACGATCGGTGGCCCACCAGCCCCACGTACGCTGGCGCCATGACCGACCCGAGCACCGACGAGCACGACCACACGACCGGCTCCGCCCACTTCGGGCGCGGGCCGGTCGAGTCGTTCTGGGACCTCGCCCGCTTCCACGCCAAGCTCAACACCGCGCCGTCGTACTTCGGTCCGACGACGCTGGAGATGCTGCCGCCCCCTGCGTGGTCGTTCGGTGCGACCCCGGAGGAGGCGGACGCGCTGCTGGCCCTGGTCCTCGACGGCACCAAGACCGCCACGTCCAGTGCGCTGTGGGACTACGAGGCGGAGAACGAGCCGTTGCCGGAGGTGGGCACGATGGGCATCGTGGTCGACGGTGCCGGCAACCCGCGGGCGCTGGTCGAGACGACCGACGTGTCGGTCGTCCCCTTCGACGAGGTCGACGCCGAGCACGCGCACCTCGAGGGCGAGGGCGACCGGTCCCTGGCCCACTGGCGCGCCGAGCACGAGCGGTTCTTCACCGCCCACCCCGCGCACGACCGCGGCTTCGAGCCCACGATGCCGCTGGTCCTGGAGCGCTTCCGGGTCGTGTACGCCGGCGACTGACGACCCCGCCGGCGCCGACGTCAGCCCTGGTCGGGGTACGGCTGACGGGTGAGTCACTCGGCGGCGGCGCTCGGCTCCTCGGGCTCGTCGTCGGAGGCGATGAAGTCGCGCAGCGTGCACGCGAAGCGCTCCGGGTCGTCCAGGTGCGGGAAGTGACCGGCGCCCTCGAAGATCTCGACGCGACAGTCGGGCAGCGCGTCCTGCACGCTGAGCGCGTGCGAGGCCGGGATCATCCGGTCCTTCGAGCCCCACACGACCAGGATCGGGATCGTCGACGCGCTGTCCAGGTGGTCGTGGGCGCTGATGCTCTGCCCACCGATGTCGATGACGGCACGCGTGGTGGCCAGGAAGGCACGCCGGCTCTCCCCGTCGCCCAACGTCCTGAACCCTCGCCAGACCGCGCTGAGGTCCGCACCGGGGCGCCAGCCGAGCTTCGAGGCGCCCCGGCCCAACGCCTCGAAGCGCGACACCACGGGCGCAGACGCGACGACGCTGAGCACCTGCGCGGCGCCGGGCAGGGTCGCGGAGCGCAGGATCATGTTGACCTCCCGTCCCAGACCACCGCTGGACACGAGGACGAGGCGATCCACCCGCTCGGGGAACAGGTAGAAGAACTGCATCGCGATCCCACCGCCGAGCGAGTGGCCGACCAGGGTGACCCGCTCGATCCCGAGGTGGTCGAGGAGATCGCGCATGGCCGCGGCATGGGCGCTGAGGGAGTAGTCCCCGAGGGGCTTCGCCGAGTCGCCGTGCCCGAAGAGGTCGGGCACGAGCACCCGGTGGTCGTCGTCCATCTTGTCGACGAGGTGGGCCCACTGCCGCTGCGAGCCGAGGATCCCGTGGATGAAGAGCACGACCGGACCGGAGCCGCTGTCGAGGTAGGAGAGGTCCTGCCGGTGCAGGACCACCTTGTGCGGAGCCATGTGCGGCATGCGGTGTTCCTCAGGGGTGGTCGGGGACCGGGCACCCCAAGGTAGCCCTGAACACTGACCGGCCCGACGGTGGTTGTCCGCGCTGTCGGCGGGTGCTGCCACCGTCGGTGCATGACCACACTCGCTCTCATCATCCGGCACCAGACCCTGCCGGGCCTCCGTGACGAGGTCCGGAAGGTCTGGGAGAGGCACATGGCGCCCGCTGTCGCCGGGAATGCCGGCCACCTCGCGTACTTCTACTGCCTCGACACCAACGATCCCGATGCGATCACCGCCTTCCAGGTCTACGACAGCGCCGAGTCGTCTCGGCAGTTCCTTCAGACGGACGCCTACGTCGCTTACGTGCGGGACGTGGAGCCGCTCCTGGCCGGACCTCCGCAGGTCATGCCGCTCACGCCGGTTTGGTCCAAGGGACCGACTCAGCGGTAACCCCAGTCGGCCAGCACGGCCGCACAGAAGTCGTCGTTGGTGCCCGTCGAGCCGAAGATCAGCTCGCTCGAGATCACCTCGGACGTCGCCTTGTCGACCACCTCCCGCAACCTGACCTGGCCGGAGTTCTTGGCGATGAGAGACCCGTCGTCCCCGTAGGTGCGGCCCCCTCCGGTCAGCAGGACGATGATCGTCAGGGTGTCGCCGTCGTCGGTGATCCTCAGGTCCTTGCCGATCGTGTTGGGCTGGATGTCGGTCGCCGTCTGGCCGGTCGCCTGGTCCGTCAGGACGTTCACGACCTTCACGTGCTCGAGGTAGTACTCGGACCCACGCGGGCCGCGCTTGTTGACCTGGTACCTGCCGTCGACCACGGCGTCGAAACCGACGGACAGCCCCGCGTCACAGAAGTTCTCGTTGACGCCCGAGAACTCGTCGTGGAAGGTTCCCCGCTCCACGACGCGGGCCGATGCCTGCGGCGCCCACGCGATCGCGAGGCTCGAGGCGATCATCAGGGTGCTCAGGATGGTGCGCGCAGAACACTGGATGCCCATGAGGGCCCCCTCGGGTGGGATGGCCGAACAACGACGGGTGGGTGGTGACGCCCGAAAATCCTAGGAGGCGCCACGCAGCCGCGGGAATCCCCCAGGGTGGGGATCCGGTGCTCGGGTCGACGGGACGTGGGCCGGCCGAGCACCCAATTCAGGCCATTCCGACGGCCGGCCACGAGTCCTAGCCTGAGGGGAGGCGGGCCGTCCGGCCGGTCCGGAACGGAAGGTGTGTCGTCCCATGCTCACCGTGGAGGAGTCCATCGTCATCGACAAGCCGCGCATGGAGGTCTGGGAGTTCATGACCGACCCCGACAACGTGCCGGTCTACAGCAGCAACATCGTCGAGTACGAGGTGGTCTCGGGAGGGAAGCAGGAGGCCGGCCGCATCTGCAGGGGTGCCGTGAAAGTGGCCGGTCGCCGCTTGGAGCTGACTGACGAGATGGTGGAGTGCGAGGCCGGCGTGAAGGTCAGGTACGTCTCCACCGACGCCACGATCCCCTACACGCTCTCGCTCCGCTACGAGGACGAGGGCAGTGGCACCAGGCTCACCTGGCACCAGGAGTCGGAATCCCTCAAGGGGGTCTTCAAGTTCGCAGACCCGATCGTCCTCAAGCTCTACGCACGTGACGTGCGCTCGAACCTGGAGAAGGCCAAGACGATCCTGGAGTCCTGAGGGTCGTCCTTCGCCCGAGCAGCCGACGTACCCCGGTTCAGGAGGTCGGAGAGGAGGCAGAGCGTGAGGGAGTCCGAGGTGCGCGAGCTGTTCCTGCGAGCGGTCGCCGACGACGACGCGGCTGCGATGCGCGAAGGCATCGAGCTCCTGCTCGGGATCACCGGGAGCGGGCTCTCGCCGGAAGCGGAGTTCCGTCTTCGGCACGAGGACTACGTCATGGAGATGCCCCAGTCCGGCGAGCGCATCCGTGGGCGTGACGGCATGCGTGCGATGCAGGAGGCCTATCCGGTGCCCCCGTCCATCGCCCTGCGCAGGGTCGTCGGATCCGGGCGGGTGTGGGTCGTCGAGGGGACCAACGACTACGCCGGGGACGTGTGGCACGTGGTGCTCACCCTGGAGCTCGATGAGGACGGGTCGATCGTGCGCGACACCCGCTACTACGCGCAGGGGTCGCAGGCGCCGAGCTGGCGGGCCCCGTGGGTGGAAGCGATCGACTAGGGCCGGGTGCCCGCATCGACCAGACCACCGACCAGACCACCGACCGGGCCGCCTGACTCTCCCGCCCCAGCACCTCACCCAGCACGGCCTCAGCGACCGGCTCGAGCTCGTGCTGGTGGACCGCGGCGTCATCGGGTCCGCCGCCCGGAACCTCAGCCGGGACCACCACGTCGAGCCCGCCGCCGGCCGCGTGAACCTACAGAGCCCTCGCCAACCATTCGTCGTCGAGCATCGCGTACTCGACCTCGTCCAACCACCCGAGCTCGCGGTGCCACAACGCCTTGACCGCGTGGCGTTCGCGGCGCATGCCCGCCTGTTCGAGCACGCGCACAGACGCGACGTTGTCGAGATTCGCACCTGCGGTCACCCGGCGTAGGCCAAGCCCGTCGAAGCCCGCCTGCAGCAAGGCACGAGCAGTGCCACTTCCGACGCCCTGACCAGTGGCTTCGGGATGGACGATGTAGCCGATCACGCCGTCGGTACCCGTGGGGTGGCCCGGCTGCCCGGAGCCATCGACGATGTCGAGGAACCCCATGGCCACGACCTGTCCGTCTCTCTCCACGACACAGGAATAGTCCGTTGCGCTGTCGGGCACCGCTAGCCATTCGCGGCGGAGGTCGTCTGGATCGACGTAGGTGCGCACCATGAACCGGTTGACGTCAGGGTCGTTGCGGAAGGACTGCAACACCTCGATGTCTGCCTCAGTGGCCTCTCGGAACAGCAAGGTGCCCATCCGCACAGGCCAAGGAGTGGCGCGCACCGCGGGTGGCAGGGGTCCTCGACCCTCGCTGTCGCTGGAGCTGACTGGTTCGCTCATGGGCGGCATCGTCCCACGCGAGCCGGATACGTCTTGGAGGCGGATTCGACGTCGCGGCCGCCAATAGGACGCACCCGGTCAGGCCGCCTCGAGGACGAAGAAGAGGAAGCACAGGAACGACCCGCTCTCCGGGAGACCGGGCGGAAGCAGCTCCGCCGGGGTGTCCGGCGCCGGGGGCGGTTCGCTGATGGTGGCGATGCGGAACCCCGCGGCCGAGAAGGCATCCGTGATCGCGTGCAACGGCCGGTGCCAGTAGGTCAGCACCACGCTCTGCCCGTCGAAGTCGTAGTCCTCGGAGTACCGGGTGAGCGCGAAGTAGTCGGCCTCCGGGTACACGATCGGGTAGATGCCGGGGTGGATCACCGACAGGATCAGGCGACCCCCTGGTTCCAGCACGCGCCGCAGCTCGGCCAGCGGGCCGGACCAGTCCTCCAGGTAGTGCAGGACGAGGGAGGCCACCACGTCGTCGAACGCGTCGTCAGGGAAGGACAGGGGCGCGCCGAGGTCCGCGACGCACAGGTCGGCATCCGGTCCCAGCTTCTCGCGGGCCAGCTCGACCATGGCGGCACTCGCGTCGAACGCCGTGACGACGGCGCCTCGGTCACGCAGCGCAGCCGCCAACGGCCCGGAGCCGCACCCGGCATCGAGGATCCGGCGCCCGGCGACGTCACCCGCGAGACGGAGCATCTCGGGGCGTGCGTAGTAGGCGTTGAAGAGGTTGGACTCGTTCGCGGCCGCGTAGGCCCTGGCGAAGCTGTCGTAGTCGCTGGTGGCCACCGAGACCTCGTTCTCGCAGGAAGCAGGACTCTCGTTCCTACCAACGCACCGGCGGCTGGGCGGTCCGACACGCGGTGGACGTCACCGGGCGCTACGGTCGGTCCATGCCCGCCGTCGTCGTACCCGCCGCCCGGGTGGAACGGTGGGTGCTGAACTTCCAGGAACGGCACGGCGACACCGTCCTGACCGTCGTGGAGGGGGTGCTGCGCGGCGCTGCATCCGACGGATCGACGTTCGCGGCCCGCCTGCCCTTCGCGACGGCGTACGACGGGTCGCCCGACGCGGTCTCGTTCGCGGCCGAGGCCCGCACGTGTGCACCGACGGACTGGGGCGTGCTCCTGGTGCGCAAGGGCGGCTTCGCCGTCGCCCGCCTGGACGGCGCCCAGATGGGGGCCTCCAAGACCGGGCAGCGTCACGTCCAGGGCCGCACCAAGGCCGGCGGGCAGAGCCAGCAGCGCTTCGCACGCCGCCGTGACAACCAGGCCCGGCAGGCCTACGAGGCCGCGGCCGACCATGCTGCGCGCATCCTCGAGGACCTGCGCGGCCCGGTCGTGGTCGGTGGCGACCGCTCGGCGGTCGAGGAAGTCCTGGCCGACCGCCGGCTCGCCGGACTCACGGTCGTCGACCCGTGGCTGGCGCTGCCCGACCCGCGCCGCAACGTGCTCGAGCAGGGTGTCGCCGAGGCGCTGTCGGTGCTCGTCGACGTCCACAACGCCTGACCCGACCGGGGTACGCCGCGCGCTCACCGACCCGGCGCGGCCGCGCACGGGGCTATGGTCGAACGGTGCCCTCCGACGTGATCGAGGTCCAACAGCTGGTCAAGACCTTCGGGCGCGCGCGTGCGCTGGACGGCCTGGACCTCACCGTGCGCGCCGGCGAGGTGCACGGCTTCCTGGGCCCCAACGGGTCCGGCAAGTCCACGACGATCCGGGTGCTGCTCGGTCTCCTGCGCGCCGACTCCGGGCGGGTGCGTCTGCTGGGCGGTGACCCCTGGCACGAAGCGGCGGCGCTGCACCGGCGCCTGGCCTACGTGCCGGGCGACGTGAGCCTGTGGCCCACGCTCACCGGGGGAGAGGTCATCGACCTCCTCGGCCGCCTGCGCGGCGGCCTCGACCGGGGGCGGCGGGACGCGCTCGTGGAGCGCTTCGACCTGGACCCGACCAAGAAGTCCCGGAGCTACTCCAAGGGCAACCGGCAGAAGGTCGCACTGGTGGCCGCCCTGGCCGCCGATGTCGAGCTGCTCCTGCTGGACGAGCCGACGTCGGGCCTCGACCCGCTCATGGAGGCCGAGTTCCGCGACTGCGTGGCCACCTTCCGCGAGGCCGGGGGCAGCGTGCTGCTGTCGAGCCACGTGCTGGGCGAGGTGGAGCAGATGTGCGACCGCGTCAGCATCATCAACGAGGGCCGCCTCGTCGAGAGCGGCAGCCTCGCCGAGATGCGTCACCTCAGTCGCACCGCCGTCTCCGCGCACCTGCGCGGCCCGGCGCCGGGGCTCCGGGAGCTCGCCGGTGTGCGCGACCTGCGCGTCGACAGCGATCGGGTCACCTTCGAGGTCGACCCTGAAGCCGTGGAGCCGGCCCTGCGCCTCCTGCTCGACGCCGGGGTCGCCAACCTGACGACGCAGCCGCCGACGCTCGAGCAGCTCTTCCTGCGCCACTACGGGGACCCGGGGTGACCACGGACGGCGCCTTCACCGGCACCCTCGTCCTGGCGGTCAGGGCGATGCGCGGCGACCGCTGGCTGGTGCTGGGCTCGGGGGCGGCGCTGGCGCTCCTCTACTGGGCCCAGGCCTGGTCGATCGACCGGCTCTACACGGGCGAGGGCGAGCTCGCCCGGATGGCCGCTGCGATGGAGCGCAACGACGCGATGATCGCGCTCGCGGGTCCGGCCCGCGCCCTCGACACCGTGGGCGGCCAGGTGACCTGGCAGGCCAGCGCGTTCGGCGCGGTGCTGCTCGGCCTGGTCGTCATGGTCGTGGTCACCCGGCACACCCGCGCCGAGGAGGAGTCGGGTCGGGACGACCTGGTGCGCTCGGGGGCCGTCGGTCGCTTCGCGCCCCCGGCGGCGGCTGTGCTCACCTCGGTGGCCCTCTCGGTGCTCTCCGGGCTCCTGGTGACCCTCTCCCTGGTCGTCTACCCGCTGGACACCGCCGACTCGCTGGCGCTGGGCGTCGGCCTGACCCTGTGCGGGCTGTGCTTCACCGGCACGACGTTGGTCGCCGCCCAGCTGGTCGCCAGCACCCGCGCAGCTCGCGGCATCGCCGGGGCGGTCGTCGCGGCGGCCTACGCCCTGCGCGCCGTGGGCGACGTGTCGGTGCCTGCGCTGTCCTGGCTCTCCCCGATCGGGTGGTACCAGGGGATGCAGCCCTTCTCCGGGCTGCGCTGGTGGCCGGCGGTGCTGCTTCTCGGCGCCACGGTCGTGAACCTCGCGGTGGCCGCCGTGCTCCTCGTACGACGCGACATCGGAGGGGGGCTCGTGGCCGCCCGCCCGGGGCCGCCCCGGGCCGGCCGGCTCCTCGCGGGCCCGGTGGGGCTGGCCTGGCGTCTGCAGCGCGCGGGAGTGCTGGGGTGGGGCGTGGGACTCGCGCTGACCGCTCCCGCGTACGGCGCCCTCGGCACCGAGGTCGACGAGCTGGTGGGCAGCACCGACCTCGGCCGCGACGTGATGACCCAGGGCGCAGCCGACCTGGTCGACGGCTACTTCGCCACGATGCTCCTGATGCTGGCGCTGCTGGTGACGGGGTTCGCCACCGCCTCGACGCTGCGACCCCGCGCCGAGGAGGAGAGTGGCCTGGCCGAGCTGGTGCTCGCGACGCCGCTGCGGCGTGGCCGCTGGCTGCTGGCCTGGACCGCTGTCACGCTCCTGGGCACAGCGCTGCTGCTCGTGGTGAGCGGGCTCGGCATCGGGACCGGCTTCGCGCTGGTCAGCTCCGACCCCGCCCAGGTCGGGGCCTTCGTGCTGCCGATGCTGCAGTACGCCCCTTCCGTGCTGGTGCTGGCCGCGGTCGCGCGGCTGGTGCATGCAGCCGTGCCACGACGGGCTGCGCTCGCCTGGGTGCCGCTGGGGGTCGCGGTGGTCGTGATGTTCTTCGGCGAGCTCCTCGACCTGCCGCGCTGGGTCCGGTGGCTCTCGCCCTTCGACCACCTGCCCCTGGTCCCCGCCGAGGACTCGTCGCTGCCCGCCCTGGCGGCGCTCCTGGCGGTCGCGCTGGCCGTCGGCGTGTCGGCGCAGTTCGCGTTCCTGCGCCGCGACATCGGCTAGCGTCACGAACGTGGCCCCCGTGTGGCAGCCCGATCCCGGCTGGCATCCCCTCCCCGGAGGGGGTGGCATGTCCACGCTCGGGGTGTGGCGCACCAGCCTCGGTGAGCAGCCGGTGTCCGTGAAGCGCCTGTCCGCCCCCGGCGAGCACGACCCGCCGAGCTCAGCGACCCCCGTCACTTCGCCTACTGGCGCCGCGCCGCCGACGTGGTGACGTCCGGGGTGCTGGCTCGCACCCGGGGCCTGCGCCCGCCGGTGCGCTCCGTCGTCGAGGAGGACGTGGAGGGCATCACGCTGACCGAGGACTGGGTCGAGGACGCCGCCGTCAACGGGCTCTTCGCCGTCCACGCCCTGGGCCGCTTCGCCGGTACGCCGGTGCCGGACGTCGCCTGGCTGGCTCGTGACCAGCTGCGCGACCGGCTGCGTCGTACGGCGCACCGGGGCGGCTGGCCGACCCTGGCCCGCACGACGGTCGCCGACGTCGCCGAGCACCTGTGGACGCGCCGCGACTCCCTCCTGGCACGGGTCGACGCCCTGCCGCAGGTCCTCCAGCACGGCGACCCGACACCGGGCAACCTGCCGGGTCGCGAGGGCGACGACGTCGTGGCCCTCGACTGGTCGTGCCTGGGCACCGCCGCGGTCGGCGCCGACCTCGGCTACTACCTGCTCGCCGCCCGGGAGGACTTCGAGCCACTGCTCGACGCCTACCTGCTCGGCCTGCCCGACGGCGTCGCCACCGCGGACCAGGTGGCGCTGGGGGCGCGGGTCACCGCGGTCTACACCGCGCTGAGCCGCGCGGAGTGGGCGCTGTCACGGGTCGCCGGAGGTGAGGGCGCGCTGGCGGGCAAGTTCCGCCACCCGTCCGTCGCCCCGCACCTGCGAGCGCTGCAGCGGCAGTTCCCCCTGATCGAGGCGCTGGTCGACGGCTGAGCGCTACAGGGTGCGGGCGGCGAAGGTGTCGCAGTCGGTGAGGTCGCCGCCGTCGAACCCGACGCGGAACCAGCGCTGGCGCTGCTCGGCCGAGCCGTGGGTCCACGACTCGGGGTCGACCTGGCCCGACGTCTTCTCCTGGATCCGGTCGTCACCCACGCTCGCCGCGGCCTCGAGCGCCAGCCGGACGTCCTCGTCGCTCAGCTCGCTGAACAGCGCCGTGCCGGTGGAGTCCTCGGTGGCGGTGGCGCCGCGCGCCCACATCCCGGCGTAGCAGTCCGCCTGCAGCTCCAGGCGCACCGCGTCGGAGGAGGCGCCCTGCTGGGTGCGGACCCGGCCCATCGTGCCCAGCACGTTCTGCATGTGGTGGCCGTACTCGTGGGCGAGCACGTAGGCCTCGACGAAGCCGCCGTCCGGACCGCCGAGCTGGCGCTCCAGGACCTCGTCGAAGAACCCGCTGTCGAGGTAGATCGTCTCGTCGGCGGGGCAGTAGAACGGGCCCACCGCCGAGCTCGCGCCGCCGCAGCCGGTCTGCACGTCGCCGGAGAAGGTCACCAGCGCCTGCTCGGGCCGGAAGTCGGCGCCGAGGGTGTCGCCCCAGAAGTCGAAGAGCGAGTTCTCCACCGCGACCCGGGCGCAGTCGGCCGACCTGTTGGCGTCCTCGCCGGTCTCGCACGAGGCGTACCGTTCGGTGCCCTCGACCCGGCTCGTGTCGAGCGCGGTGCCACCCGGGCCGCCGTCCGTGCCGCCGCCCATGAGCTGGGTGACGACGAAGAAGCCGATCGCGAGGACGACCGCGAGCACGCCACCGCCCCCGGCGACCCCGCCGGGAAGGGGCAGGGAGCCGCCGCCGCGACCGCCGCCGAGCCGGCCGGTGGACCCGCTGGAGCGGCCACCGCTGCGACCTACGTCACGCGTGCGCCGGGTGTCGAGGCGGGCCTTGGGGTTGAACCTCACGTCGGGCCTCCTGGGGCGGCGTTCGTCGGGTGTCGGCGAATCGGTGGCTGAGGCTACCGACTCCTACGATGAGGTACCTATGATCACCGCTCATCAGCTCGAAGTCCGCGCCGGCGCCCGTCTCCTGATGGAGGACGTGAGCTTCCGCGTGGCCGCGGGCGACAAGGTCGGCCTGGTCGGTCGCAACGGCGCCGGCAAGACCACCCTCACCAAGATCCTGTCCGGGGAGGCCCTGCCCGCCGGCGGTTCGGTGACCCGCAGCGGTGACATCGGCTACCTGCCGCAGGACCCCCGCACCGGTGACCCCGAGGTCCTGGCCCGCGACCGGATCCTCTCGGCCCGCGGGCTCGACGACGTCGTACGTCGCCTGCGTGCGGCCGAGGAGCAGATGGGCTCCGACGACAGCGCCGTCGCGGAGAAGGCGATGCGTCGCTACAGCCGCGCGGATGACGAGATGCACGCCGGCGGCGGGTACGCCGCGGAGTCCGAGGCCGCCACGATCGCCGCCAGCCTCGGCATCGCCGACCGCATCCTCGGTCAGCCGCTCAGGACGCTCTCCGGTGGCCAGCGCCGCCGCGTGGAGCTGGCCCGCATCCTGTTCTCGGGTGCCGAGATCCTGATCCTCGACGAGCCGACCAACCACCTCGACGCGGACTCGATCGTGTGGCTGCGTGAGTTCCTCAAGGCCCACAAGGGCGGGTTCATCGTGATCAGCCACGACAACGAGCTGCTCGAGGCCACCGTCAACAAGGTGATGCACCTCGACGCGAACCGCACCGCGATGGACATCTACAACATGAGCTGGAAGAACTACCTCACCCAGCGCGAGACCGACGAGGTGCGTCGTCGGCGCGAGCGGATGAACGCCGAGAACAAGGCCAAGACGCTCACGGACCAGGCCAACAAGATGCGCGCCAAGGCCTCGAAGGCACAGGCGGCGCAGTCGATGCTCAAGCGCGCCGAGAAGATGATGTCCAGCCTCGAGGGCGAGCGGGCCACCGACAAGGTCGCTCGGATCAAGTTCCCGGCCCCCGCCCCGTGCGGCAAGACCCCGATCACCGCCCGCGAGCTGTCGAAGACCTACGGCTCGCTCGAGGTGTTCACCGGCGTGGACCTGGCCATCGACAAGGGCTCGCGGGTCGTCATCCTGGGGCTCAACGGTGCCGGCAAGACCACGATGCTGCGGATCCTGGCCGGCGTCGACCAGCCCGACACCGGTGAGGTGATCCCCGGGTACGGGCTGAAGGTCGGCTACTACGCCCAGGAGCACGAGACGCTCGACACCTCGCGCACGGTCCTGGAGAACATGCAGTCGGCCGCGCCGCAGCTCACCGACGTCGAGGCACGCTCGGTGCTCGGCTCGTTCCTCTTCTCCGGCGACGACGCGCACAAGAGCGCCGCGGTGCTCTCCGGTGGGGAGAAGACGCGGTTGGCGCTCGCCTCGCTGGTGGTCTCCAGCGCCAACGTGCTGCTGCTCGACGAGCCCACCAACAACCTGGACCCCGCCTCCCGCGAGGAGGTGCTGGCCGCGATCCGCACCTACGAGGGCGCGATCATCCTGGTCACCCACGACGAGGGCGCCGTCCTGGCCCTCGAGCCCGACCGGGTGCTGCTGCTGCCCGACGGCGACGAGGACCTCTGGAACGACGGGTACGCCGACCTCGTGTCGCTGGCCTGAGGCCACCGCAGCGGGTGTCGGTCGGGGTTCCTAGACTCCGACCATGACTCCAGAAGAGCTTGCCGAGGTCGGTCTCCAGGTCCGGGTCGAGGGCGCCGTCGCGACCGTGACCCTGGACCGTCCCGAGGTCCGCAACGCCCAGACACCGGCCATGTGGCGGGCCCTGGCGGGCGTGGGCGAGGGCCTCGTGGCCGACGACGCCGTGCGCGTGGTCGTCGTGCGCGGCGCAGGCACCACGTTCTCCGCCGGCCTGGACCGCGCGATGCTCGACCCGGCCTCGTCCGCGGCGGGGGTGGAGACCGTCGCCGACCTCCTGCGGGGGAGCGACGAGGAGATCTCCTCGACCATCGACGACTACCAGCGGGGCTTCACCTGGCTGCGCGACCCGTCGTTCGTCTCGATCGCCGCCGTGCAGGGCTACGCCGTGGGCGCCGGCTTCCAGCTCGCGCTCTCCTGCGACCTGAGGGTGCTCACCGACGACGCCCAGCTGTGCATGAAGGAGTCGGCCCTGGGGCTGGTCCCGGACCTGACGGGAACAAAACCGCTGGTCGAGGCGGTTGGCTACGCGAGGGCACTGGAGATCTGTGCCACGGCACGCATGGTCGGTGCCGAGGAGGCGGTGCGCATCGGGCTCGCGCTCACCGCGGTCCCGACCGACCAGCTCGCCGTCACCGTGACGCACCTCGTCGAGTCCCTCACCGCCCCGATGCCCGGGGCGGTGCGTGAGACCAAGGCGCTGCTGCAGACGGCGGCAGCGCTCCCGCTGGACGAGCAGTGCCGCCTCGAGCGCGAGGCGCAGGGCCGCCGGTTCCGCGAGGTCGCGGCCGCGATGCAGCAGTGAGAGGACCGACGTGTCAGGGATGATGGGCGCAGGACCTGCGTGGCGACACCTCAGGACCGACCGAAGCGTGGTGAACAACCGGCTCTCGCGCCAGACGGTGCGCCGGGTCGTCGGGTTCGCCCGTCCGCACCGCGGCCTGATCTCCTTCTTCCTGGTCCTCACCGTCATCGACGCCTCGCTGGTCGTGGTGACCCCGCTGCTGGTCCAGCGCATCGTCGACGACGGCATCACCGCCGGGGACCGTGGTCTGGTCACGGTCCTGGCCCTGGTGATGGCCGGCTTCGCCGTCTTCAATGCCGTGCTCAGCGTCCTGGCCGGCTGGTTCTCCTCCCGGATCGGTGAGGGACTGATCTACGACCTGCGCACGCAGGTCTTCGCCCACGTCCAGCGCCAGTCGATGGCGTTCTTCACCCGCACCCAGACCGGTGCACTGGTCAGCCGGCTCAACAACGACGTCGTCGGCGCCCAGCGCGCCTTCACCAGCACCCTGTCGAGCACCGTGTCGAACTCCATCGCGGTGGTGGTCGTCGGGATCACCATGCTGGCGCTGAGCTGGCAGGTCACCCTGATGTGCCTGGCGCTGTTCCCGCTCCTCTTCCTGGCCTCCCGCTTCGTCAGCCAGCGCCTCGCCGGGCTGACCCGCGACCAGATGAACGGCAACGCCGACCTCGGCAACAACATGACCGAGCGCTTCAACGTCGGCGGCGCGATGCTGCTCAAGCTCTTCGGGCGTCGCGAGGACGAGGACGCGCTGTTCGCCACCAAGGCCGCCCTGGTCCGCGACCTGGGCGTGCGGATCAGCCTGATCACCCGCATCTTCGGGTCGACGATGTTCCTGGTGCCGGCGCTGGCCACCGCCCTGGTCTACGGCGTCGGCGGCCAGCTGGTGATCAGCGACGCGCTGACCATCGGCACGCTGATCGCCCTGGCGACGCTGCTGCTGCGCCTGCTCGGCCCCCTGCAGGGCCTCTCCAACGTGCGCATCGACGTGATGACGGCGCTGGTCAGCTTCGAGCGGGTCTTCGAGGTGCTCGACCTGCCGTCGCTCATCGAGGAGGCCGCGGACCCGGTGGTGCTGCCGCGCAGCGCCGCCCGGCTCGAGTTCGACCACGTCGGGTTCACCTACCCCGGGGCCGGCGAGGTCTCCCTGCCCTCGCTGGAGGGCGTGGCCCGACCGGAGTCGCGGTCCGGTGGCCCCGTGCTGCGGGACGTCTCGTTCACCGCCGACGTCGGCCGGATGGTCGCCCTCGTCGGGCCCTCGGGTGCCGGCAAGACCACCGTGACCCACCTGGTGGCCCGCCTGTACGACGTCACGTCCGGCACGGTGCGCGTCGGCGGGCACGACGTGCGCGACGTGAGCCTGCAGTCCCTCGAGGACGCGGTCGGCTACGTCACCCAGGACGCCCACCTCTTCCACGACACGATCCGCGCCAACATGGTCTACGCCCGACCCGACGCGGCGGACCACGACATCTGGTCCAGCCTGGAGGCCGCCCAGATCGCCGAGACGGTGCGCCGGCTGCCCGACGGGCTCGACACGGTCGTGGGCGACCGCGGCTACCGGCTCTCCGGCGGCGAGCGCCAACGGCTCGCCATCGCCCGGCTGCTGCTCAAGTCGCCCGGCATCGTGGTCCTCGACGAGGCGACCGCCCACCTGGACAGCGAGTCCGAGGCCGCGGTCCAGCGCGCCCTGGACGCAGCGCTCGAGGGCCGGACCTCGCTGGTCATCGCGCACCGGCTCAGCACGGTGCGCAACGCCGACCAGATCCTCGTCCTCGACGAGGGCCGGATCGTGCAGTCCGGCACCCACAGCGAGCTGCTCGCGCAGGGCGGCCTGTATGCCGACCTCTACCGCACCCAGTTCGTCGACGACCTCGGTGAGCGCCACGGTCAGCTGACCGACTGAGGGGCCTTCCGGGTGCGCCGCGGGCCGCGACGCTCGTCCCAGGCGAGGTAGAGGAAGCCGGTGACGGCCAGCAGGCCGAAGAACCACCACTGCAGGCCGTAGAAGAAGTGCGGACCGTTGTCGAGCTCGGGCAGCTCGACCGGTTCGAGGGCGGTGGCGGGCTCCGGGTCCTCGGAGCGCAGCTCGACCGAGCCGCCGTACACCTCGCGGTCGAGCGCCTCACCGATGCGCGCGCTGCTGATAGAGCGGGTGGAGAGGTCGTTGACGGCCGTGGAGTCGCCGGTGCCGTCGGCGCGCACCCAGCCGGACACCGTCACCTCACCGGCGGGGGGCGCCGGCACGTCGTCGGGGCGGGTGGTGCCCGCGGCGCGGGTCGCGAGCCAGCCGCGGTCGACCAGCAGCGCCGTGCCCGACCCGGTCACCAGCGGCACCACCACGTCGACGCCCGAGGCGCCGTCGCGGGTGCGGTAGCGCACGATGACGGTCTCCTCCGGGGCGTAGGTGCCGGTGGCCGTCACCACCCGCCACTCGTCATCAGGGTCGACCTCGCCGCCGGGGGAGAGGACCTGCTCGACGGGGACCGGGTCCTGCTGCTCGTTGGCCCGCACCACGGAGTTGTCGTCCTTGCGCTGCTCGAGCCGGTCGAACTGCCACTGGCCCAGCCACCAGGAGCCGGTGGCGAGGACCACGACCGCGAGGGCGAAGAGCAGCCAGCGACGAGAGACCAGGAAGCGGAACGAGCGCACACGACGAGGTTATCCGGCACGGGGTCGACGCCCCGGCCCGGGCGCCCGCCCCGCCCGTATGCTTCCTCACATGACGCCACTTCTTCTCGAGGACCGGTACGGCCGGGTGGCGACGGACCTGCGGGTGTCGCTGACGGACCGCTGCAACCTGCGCTGCAGCTACTGCATGCCCCCGGAGGGCCTGGACTGGCTTCCGGACGACTCGGTGCTCACCGACGACGAGGTGGTGCGGCTGATCGGCATCGGCGCTGCGCACCTCGGCATCCAGGAGGTCCGCTTCACGGGCGGCGAGCCGCTGGTGCGCCGAGGCCTGGTCGACATCGTGCGGCGTACCCGCGAGCTCGGGCCCGACCTGGACATCTCCGTCACGACCAACGCCCTGGGCCTGTCGCGCAACGCCGAGGCGCTCAAGGCTGCGGGTCTCGACCGGGTCAACGTCAGCCTGGACACCGCCCGCGCCGACACGTTCCACCGCATCACCCGCCGCGACCGGTTCCACGACGTCGTCGCGGGCCTGGAGGCGGCGCAGCGCGCTGGCCTGGGCCCGGTGAAGGTCAACGCGGTGCTGCTGCGCGGCGAGAACGACGACCAGGCCCCGGAGCTGCTGGCCTGGTGCCTCGAGCGTGGCTACGAGCTGCGCTTCATCGAGCAGATGCCGCTGGACGCCCAGCACGGCTGGAGCCGTGAGGGGATGATCACCGCCGACGAGATCTTCGCCAGCCTCGCGACCGTGTTCGACCTCACCCCTGCCGAGGAGCCGCGCGGCAGCGCGCCCGCCGAGCTGTTCACCGTCGACGGCGGGCCCGGCACGGTCGGCGTGATCGCCTCGGTCACCCGCCCCTTCTGCGGCGACTGCGACCGGGTGCGGCTCACCGCCGACGGCCAGGTCCGCAACTGCCTGTTCGCCCGGTCCGAGTCCGACCTGCGCGGCGCCCTGCGCGCCGGGGCCAGCGACGAGGAGCTGGCGGAGCGCTGGGTCGTCGCCATGCGCGGCAAGGCGGCCGGGCACGGCATCGACGACCCGTCGTTCCTGCAGCCCGACCGGCCGATGTCGGCCATCGGCGGCTGAGCCCGGCCCTCAGACCGTGTGGTCGGCGCCCGACTCGTGCTCGACGTCGTCCTTGAGGAAGCCGCGCGAACCCAGGAAGGACCCCAGCGAGCCCTGGTGGTCCGGGCAGGCCAGCCACGCCTTGCGGCGCTCGGGGGTGTGCAGGCGCGGGTTGTTCCACAGCAGGGCCCGCGTCGCGGGCGCGCTGCAGCCCTTGGCCGAGCAGACGTCCACGTCGCTCACCGGCGGGCCTCCAGCTCGGGGGCGCCGAACGCGCCGTCGCGCAGCTGGAAGTCGTCGATCCGGGTGGCCTGGGCGTTGGCGAGCACGACTGCGATGTAGGGCAGCACCAGCGCTCCGACGATGAGGACGGGCCACAGCCACGTGAGCCCGGCCAGCCCGGCGACACCCGCCCCGACGAAGCACGCGGACCGGATCGTCATGGAGACCAGGTAGCGCTTCTGGCGCTTGCGGAGGTCCTCGTCGGGACTCACCGCGGCCGTGGTGATCCGCACCGCCTCGTCGTCGCGTGCTCGCTGCTTGGCCATGATCTCGACTGTACGTCGGGAGGTCTAGGCTCCCACTATGAGCAATCGCACCTATCGCGTTTCAGAGATCGTCGGCACCTCTCCCGAGGGCATCGACGAGGCCATCCGCAACGGCGTCGAGCGCGCCTCGCGCACCCTGCGCCACCTCGACTGGTTCGAGGTCACGCAGGTCCGGGGGCAGGTCAAGGACGGCGCCGTCGAGCACTTCCAGGTGGGGATCAAGGTCGGCTTCCGCCTCGAGGACGACTGAGCCCGTTGGGAGTACGCACCAGTAATCACTAGCGTCGGGCCACGTGAGCCAGACGACCCAGGGAACCCCGTCCGAACCCCGCTCCGTGCTGGTCACGGGGGGCAACCGCGGCATCGGTCGCGCCATCGCCGAGGCGTTCGTCGCCCAGGGTGACAAGGTCGCCGTCACCACGCGCAACGGCGGGGCTCCCGAGGGCACTCTCGACGTGCGCTGCGACGTGACCGACCAGGGCGCCGTGGACGCCGCGTTCGCCGAGGTCGAGGCCGCTCACGGCCCGGTCGAGGTGCTGGTCGCCAACGCCGGCATCACCGCCGACACCCTGTTGCTGCGGATGTCGGACGAGCAGTGGTCGTCGGTCATCGACACCAACCTCACCGGCTCCTTCCGGCTGGCCAAGCGCGCCTCCAAGGGCATGCTGCGCCTGCGCCGCGGCCGGATCATCTTCATCTCCTCGGTCGTGGGCCTGATGGGCTCCCCGGGGCAGGTCAACTACGCCGCGTCGAAGGCCGGCCTGGTGGGCATGGCCCGCTCGCTCTCCCGCGAGCTCGGGTCGCGCTCGATCACCGCCAACGTGGTCGCCCCCGGTTTCATCGAGACCGACATGACCGCCTCGCTGCCCGCCGAGCAGCAGGCCGAGTACGCCGCACGGATCCCGCTCGGGCGCCTCGGTGCCGCCGAGGAGGTCGCGGGCACCGTGACCTGGCTGGCCGGCCCGGGTGCGGCGTACGTGACCGGGGCCGTGATCCCGGTCGACGGCGGCCTCGGCATGGGCCACTGACACACCACCGACCCTCGACCTCGCGGCACGCAGAAGGAGCACACGATGGGCATTCTCGACGGCAAGCGGATCCTGGTGGCCGGGGTGACGATGGACTCCTCCATCGGCTTCGCCACCGCCAAGGTCGCGCAGGAGCAGGGCGCGACGGTGCTCATCTCCAACTTCGGACGGGCGTTGGGCATCACCCGGCGGATCGCCAAGCGGCTGCCGGTCGAGCCGCCGGTGCTGGAGCTCGACGTCACCGACGAGGAGCACCTCGCCCGGCTGCCCGAGCTCGTCGGTGAGCACGTCGACGGCCTCGACGGCGTCGTGCACTCGATCGCCTACGGCAACCCCGAGACGCTGCTGGGCGGCAAGTTCCTGGGGGGACCGTGGCCCGACGTGTCCCAGGCCGTGCAGGTGTCGGCGTACTCGCTGATGTCGCTGACCAACGCCTGCCGTCCGCTGATGACCGAGGGCGGCTCGGTCGTCGGGCTGACCTTCGACGCCACCGTCGCCTGGCCGGCCTACGACTGGATGGGGGTCGCGAAGGCGGCCCTGGAGTCCTGCTCGCGCTACCTGGCCCGCGACCTGGGCCCCGAGGGCATCCGGGTCAACCTGGTCTCCGCGGGTCCGCTCAAGACGCTGGCCGCCAAGGCCATCCCCGGCTTCGAGGAGCTGGACGCCATGTGGGCCGACCGTTCGCCCCTGGGCTGGGACAACACCGACCAGACGCCTACCGCCAAGGCGGTGTGCGCGCTGCTCTCGGACTTCTTCCCGGCCACCACCGGTGAGATCGTCCACGTCGACGGTGGCTTCCACGCGATGGGCGCCTGAGCCGCTCACCCGGTAGCGTCCCGGTGGTGACGGGACCAGGAGCAGTACAGGACGCACCCACGACCCACACCAGCGCGCTGGTCGAGCTGCGCGTGCTGGAGGGGCCGAACCTCTACTTCCCGCGCGCCGCGGTCAAGCTGACCCTCGACATCGGTGCGCTGGCCACCGCGTCGGTGCCGCTGGCGCTGAGGTTCGCTGCGCGGCTCGGCCTGGAGAACGCGCGACCGGGCGAGCCCGACTCGGGCTTCCGGCAACGCTTCGCGCTGCGCGCGATCGGGTGGCTGGTGCGCGCCGTCGCGCAGGAGTCCGGTACGTCGAACCTCGCGGTGCGGGTGCGCCCGACGTCCGACCCGCACCAGGTGGTCGTGGCCTACCCGTGGGTGCACCGCGAGCGGGCCCGGGCCATGGGCCTCGCGGTCGGTGCGGTGCTGGACGCGATCCCCACCGCCGAGGTCTCCGCCGACCAGCTCTCCGTCGCCGTCTCCGCGGCCGCCGAGACGGTCGCGGGGGCCGAGGCGGGGGAGCCTCCCCACACGCTCGAGCCGCGGATCCCCGTGGTCGCGGTGACCGGCACCAACGGCAAGACCACCACCTCGCGGATGGTCGCCCACATCGGCCGCGGCTGGGGCAAGGTGGTGGGCTGGTCCAACACCGACGGCGTCTACATCGACGGCGTGCTCGTCGAGCCCGGCGACTACTCCGGGCCCAGCGGGGCCGGACGGGTGCTGGCCCACGAGGAGGTCGAGCTCGCGGTCACCGAGACCGCCCGCGGCGGGATCCTGCTCAAGGGCATCGGACTGACCCACAACGACGTCTCGGTGGTCACGAACGTCTCCGCCGACCACCTGGGCCTGCAGGGCATCGACACCCTGGACCAGCTCGCCGAGGTCAAGGCCGTGGTCCCGCGCATCACCCGGCCCGAGGGCTGGGCCGTGCTCAACGCCGACGACCCGCGGGTGCTGGCGATGCGCTGGGTGGTGAAGTCGCAGACGTGGCTCTTCTCCCGGGACCCGGACTCGCCGGCCGTGCGCGACGTGCTCGGCGACGGTGGACGGGCCACCACGGTCATCGACGGCTGGTTGTGCGTGCTGGAGCTCGACGCCGACCCCGACCCGCTGGTCGAGCTCGTCGACGTGCCGATGACGCTGGGCGGCCTGAGCCGCTACAACGTCGAGAACGCCCTGGCGGCCGCCTCCGCCGCGCTGGCCGTGGGCGTGCCGCGGGAGGTCGTGATCGAGGGGCTGCGGTCCTTCCTGCCCGACGCCGAGCACAACCCGGGTCGGATGAACTGCTTCACGGTGCCGGTCCTGGACGGCGAGGTCACCGTCGTGATGGACCTGGCGCACAACGAGGCCGGCCTCGAGGCCATGTTCGAGATCATGGAGGGCATCCGTCCCCCTGACGCACGGCTGCTGCTGGGCCTCGGCGTCGTCGGGGACCGCTCCGACGAGCTGATCGAGAAGCTGGGCGAGATCGCCGCACGCGACGCCGACGTGGTCGCCATCGGGCACAAGGAGAAGTACTTCCGCGGCCGGACCCCCGAGGAGCTCGAGCAGCTGATGCGCGCCGGGGCCGAGCGGGTCGGGGTGCTCGCGGTGCCGGCGTACCCCACCGAGGTGGGCGTGCTGTCGGCGCTGGTGGGCCAGGCGCTGCCGGGGGAGGTCGTGGGGCTGATGTGCCACGCCGACCGCGAGGGCGTCTACGAGTGGATCGAGGCGGCCGGCGGGGTGCCCGACTCCGCCGAGGCGCTCGCCGCGAAGGTGCGGGCCGCCCGGGCGGGGTGAGCCGTGACCGGGACGGTGGCAGGATCGTGACCGGCACCACAACGCACGACGTCACACGCCCCGCACCTCGACGCCTCGGAGACCCGCCATGCGCAGCACCATGCAGGACGACCAGCTCACCATCGGCGCCATCCGGCGCCACGTCGTGGAGGTCCACCCCGACGGGGTGGCGATCACCGCCACCGAGGGGGGCAGCCGCAGTCGCAGCTACTCCGAGCTCGGCGAGCGCACCGCCCGGTTGGCCAACGCCCTGCGCGGGCTCGGTGTGGACGGTGACCAGCGGGTCGGGACCTTCCAGTGGAACAACGTCGAGCACCTGGAGGCCTACCTCGCGGTGCCGTCCATGGGTGCGGTGCTGCACACCCTCAACATCCGGCTCTTCCCCGAGCAGCTGGTCTACGTGGCCAACCACGCCCAGGACCACGTGGTCATCGTCGACGACTCCCTGGTGGGCCTGCTGGCGCCGCACCTGGGCCAGATGACCACCGTCGAGCACGTCGTGGTCGCCGGCCCCGACTCCGCGGACGCCGACCTGGACGCGCTGCGCGCCACCGGCAAGCAGGTGCACCTCTACGAGGACCTCCTGGCCATGCAACCGACCACCTTCGACTGGCCCGAGCTGGACGAGCGCGACGCCGCCGCCATGTGCTACACCTCCGGCACCACCGGCAACCCCAAGGGCGTCGTCTACAGCCACCGCTCGGCGTACCTGCACTCGCTCGCGGTGTGCGGGGGCAACACCACGGCGCTGTCCTTCGAGGACCGGGTGCTGCCGATCGTGCCGATGTTCCACGCCAACGCGTGGGGGCTGCCGTACTCCGCGATGATGAGCGGCGCGTCGCTGTGCCTGCCCGACCGCTGGCTCCAGGCGGACCCGCTGGTCCGCTTCATCCAGGAGAGCCGACCCACGCTGTCCGGTGGGGTGCCGACGGTGTGGAACGACGTCCTCAGCCACCTCGACGCCCACCCCGAGGTCGCCCTGGACTCCCTGCGCCTGGTGCTGTGCGGCGGCTCGGCGGTGCCAGTGTCGCTGCAGCAGGCGCTGCAGGAGCGCCACGGGCTGCTGGTGCGCCAGGCCTGGGGGATGACCGAGACGTCGCCGGTGGCCTCGGCGGGCCTTCCCCCGGTCGGGTGCTCCGAGGAGGAGCAGTGGCAGTACCGCGGCACCCAGGGCCGGCTGCTGTGCGGCGTCTCCGCGCGGATCGTGGCCGACGACCAGACGGTGCTGCCCCACGACGGGCGCAGCGTCGGCGAGCTCGAGGTGCGCGGCCCGTGGGTCACCGCTGCCTACTACCGCCCGGAGGAGGGCGAGCGTGCCGAGGCCGAGGCCAAGTTCCACGACGGCTGGCTGCGCACCGGCGACGTCGGCCACGTCGACGAGCTGGGCTACATCTCGCTGACCGACCGGGCCAAGGACGTCATCAAGTCCGGCGGCGAGTGGATCTCCTCGGTGGACCTCGAGAACGCGCTGATGGCGCACGAGGCGGTCCTCGAGGCCGCCGTGGTCGCCATCCCCGACGAGAAGTGGCAGGAGCGGCCGCTGGCCAGCGTGGTGGTGCGCGACGGCGCCACGGTCACCGTCGAGGAGCTGCGCGAGTTCCTGTCCCGCGACTTCGCCAAGTGGCAGCTGCCCGACACCTGGGCCTTCATCGACGAGGTGCCCCGCACCTCGGTGGGCAAGTTCGACAAGAAGGTGCTCCGCCGCCGCTTCGCCGACGGCGACCTCCCCGTCGCGCCGTAACCCCCGGCGCCGCCCGACGAGCGGTCACTTTTGCACCATCCACCGGTCAGTTCTGCACCCGTACCGGGTGCAGAACTGACTACTCGGTGGTGCAAAAGTGACTACTCGGCCGTGGGGGCGACGTAGTCGGGGTCGGCGAGGGGGGAGTCGTCGGAGAAGCCGGCGCCGGCCTGGGCCTGGGGCGACCAGTTCTCCAGCTCGGTCATCACCGCCGCGTGCTGGTCGACGCACAGGATCACCAGGTCGCCGCGGTTCGCGCGGGACATCGCGTGGCGCACCGCCTCGATCTCGTCGAGCACCTCCTCGGCCTGCTTGCACCGCGCCCCGGCGGCCATGGCGGCGCGCACGCCCTCCAGGACCAGCCCGGCGGTCTCGCCGCGAGGGCGGTTGCGCAGCGCCTCGTCCTCACGGACGATCACCACGTCGAAGTGCTGGGCGGCCACGTCACCGAGCTCGCGCATGTCCTGGTCGCGTCGGTCGCCCGCGGTGGCGATGATGCCGATCCGCGAGGGGCGGGCCAGGTCGTGCGATCCCTCGAGCGAGTCGCCCACCCGGTCCACGAAGTCGCCGAGCATCCGCATGCCCGGGGCGTTGTGGCAGTAGTCGACGATGACGTTGACGCCGTTGACCTCGATCTCGTTGAGGCGGCCGGGGGAGAGGTAGTAGTTGGTCGAGAACGACCGCAGCCCCTGGCGGATGTCGTGCAGCGGGGCGCCCGAGGCGAACGCCGCAGCAGCCGCGGCCAGCGCGTTCTGGACGTTCATCCGCGCCTTGCCGCCGAAGGTCGACGGCAGCAGGTGGGTCCACGCCAGCTGCATCTCGCGGGGGCCGTGCTTGACCACGATCATCTCGCCGCGCTCGGAGGGGTTCAGCACGAGCGCCTTGCCGCCTCGGCGGCAGTGGGCGTCGATCATGTCGCGGGTCTCGGTGCCGGGCTCCTCCATCGAGAACCAGACGACCTGGCCCGAGCAGCGCCGGCGCATCGCGCGCACCAGCGGGTCGTCGGCGTTGAGGACGGCGTGCCCGTCCCGGGGCACCGCCTCGACCAGGACGGCCTTCACGTCGGCGAGCTGCTCGACGGTGTCGATCCCGCGCAGCCCGAGGTGGTCGGGCGCGACGTTGATGACGACGGCGACGTCGTTGCGCTCGTAGCCCAGGCCCTCGCGCAGGATGCCGCCGCGGGCGACCTCGAAGACGGCCGTGTCGACGCGCGGGTTCTGCAGCACCATCCGCGCCGAGCGGGGACCCGAGGCGTCCGCCCGGATGACCAGGCGCTCGTCGATGACGACACCGTCGGTGGAGGTCATGCCGACCTTGCGCCCCATGCCCTTGAAGATGTGGCTGATCATCCGCGAGGTGGTGGTCTTGCCGTTGGTGCCGGTCACCGCGATGATCGGGATCCGCGAGGTGGCGCCCGGCGGGAAGAGCATGTCCACGACCGGCTTGGCGATGAACTGGGGCTCGCCGATGGTCGGGTGCGTGTGCATCCGGAAGCCCGGGGCCGCGTTGACCTCGCAGATCGCGCCGCCGGTCTCGCGGACCGGCTCGGTGATGTCGGGGCAGATGAAGTCGATCCCGGCGATGTCGAGGCCGACCATCCGCGCGGCCTCCTCGGCGATCTCGACGTTCTCGGGGTGCGCCTCGAAGGTGCGGTCGATCGAGATGCCGCCGGTGGACATGTTGCCGGTCAGCGCGAGGCGCACCGTCGTCCCCTCGGGCGGTACGTCGCTCATCGCGAACCCCTGGTCGCGCACGCGCTCGATCGCGGCGTCGTCGACCTTGATCCGGGTCAGCACCTTCTCGTGGCCCACGCCGCGGCGCGGGTCGGCGTTCGCGTCGTCGACGAGCTGCTCGACGGTCGAGGAGCCGTCGCCGACCACCGAGGCGGGGACCCGCTCGGCGATGGCGGCGACCTTGCCGTCGATGATCAGGCAGCGGTAGTCCTTGCCGACCACGTGCGACTCGACGATGACGTGCCCGCGCCGGGACTGCTCCCGGGCGATCTCGAACGCCTCGGCCACCTGGTCCTCGTCCTGCAGGTTCAGGCACACGCCGCGACCGTGGTTGCCGTCCAGGGGCTTGACCACCACGGGGTAGCCGATCCGCCCGGCGGCCCGCACGCACGCCTCCACGGTGCGCACCGACTCCTGCTTGGGCACCGGCAGCCCGGCCGCCGAGAGCAGCGAGGTGGTCAGGTCCTTGTCGGAGGCGATGTCGACGGCGATGGAGGAGGTCTGCGACGTCATGGTGGCGCGGATCCGCTGGGCGTGGACGCCCTGGCCGAGCTGGACCAGCGAGTGCTGGTTGAGCCGGATCCACGGGATGTCGCGGGAGACGGCCTCGTCGATGATCGCCTGGGTGGAGGGGCCGAAGGCGGTGCGCTGGGCGCGGCGGATGAACTGCTCCAGCTCCTCGTCCCAGTCGAACGCCGGGTCCGCCTCGACGAGGTGGTTGACCAGCCGCACGGCCAGCCGGGACGCGGCCAGGCCGACCTGCTCGTCGGCGTACCCGAAGATGACGTTGTAGACCCCGTCGCGACCCTTGACCTGGCGGGTCTTCCCGCGGCGCACGTCGTGGCCGACCACCTGCTGCAGGGCCAGGGCACAGTGCTCGGCGACGTGGCCCAGCCAGGTGCCCTCGTGCAGCCGCTCGACGAACCCGCCGCGGCGCCCTCGAGAGCAGGAGTGCTCGCGCAGCCCCGGCAGCATCGCGACCAGGTGGTCGGTGAAGCCCGGCAGCGTGTTGGTGGGGAACTTCTCCAGCACCCCGAGGTCGACGACGAGGTGGATGGCCCGGTCGTAGGACCAGATGTTGGCGCCGCGGTAGACCCGGGTCTCGAGGATGCTCAGGTCGGGCGTGGGGCGTTCGGTCATCGGGTCGCTCCGTTCTCGGGGGTGCGCGCGGGCTCCAGGAGGGCCGCAGGCAGGGGATCGGGCTGGTCGTCCAACGGTGACTGCTCGGCGGAGCGCAGCTTGCGCAGCCGCGACATCCGGCGCCGCAGCACCGTGGGGGAGGCGTCCGAGGCCGCGATGTCGCGGGCCATCCGGCGCAGGTCCTTGCCGACGGCCTCCAGCTCGGCGGCGTCCTCGGGGTCGATCACGGTCTCGCCGGGCAGCAGCTCGCGCCTGGTCAGGTCGTACGCGGCACCCGCGGGCAGCACGTGCAGCACCACGCCGCTGGCCAGCAGCGGGGCCGAGCGCTTCGCCTCGAAGGCGTTGGTGATCATCCGGGAGCCGTCCATGACGGTCACGGCGCCGCGACCGGTGACCCGCATGACCTCGCGCTCCGCGCCGGTCGTGTCGTCGATCTCGTGGGTGACGGTGGCGGCGGTGTCCTCGTCGACGCCCAGCCCGAGCAGTGCCGGGCTCTGCGCCACGATCATCAGCAGCCGGCCGTAGCGGTTGCGCTGCTCGAAGTGCTGGTCGATGACCGAGGACGTCAGCAGCCCCAGGCCGGCTGCGACCTGCGTCATCCGCTGCTTGGGCGTGGCGCCGCCGGAGCCGAAGGCCACCATGTGGCTGGACTGGATGCTGGCGCCCGCCGACGTGCCCGCGACCACCGCGCCCCGGCGGTGCGCGCGCACGATGGCCTGGCCGACCGGGGTGCCGTTGATGATCGACGACAGCTTGAGCTGGTTGCCACCGGTCATGAAGATGCCGGTGGCGTCGTCGAGCGCCGCCACCAGGTCCTCGTCGTGGGCGTCATCCCGGGAGGTCGGGTCGACCGCCTCCACCTGGGCGGCCCCCAGCTTGCCGAACAGTGCGGCGTACACCGCGACGATCTCCTCGCCGATGGAGGAGGCGGTGGGGATGACGGCGATGCGGGACTCCCGGCCACCGCTGGCGGTGACGAAGTCCTGGAGCACGGTGCGGCGGCGCAGCTTGTCCTCTGCACCTCCGATGATCATCAGGGGACCTCGAGGCATGGGCGTCACGCTAGGGCATGACCGGCCTCACCCTGCAGGGCGCGCGAGGCTGGGCGACCTGGCTCGAGACGCCGAGTGCTGCCAGGCTGGCTCCCGTGACCAGCAGCGACCCCCTGTCCCAGCCCGACGACGACCGCGCCAGCGCCTCCGGGGAGGGCGCTCGCACGTTGGTCCTGATGCGCCACGCCCGCGCCGAGGACGCCGCGGCCAGCGACTCGCTGCGTCAGCTGAGCAGCAGCGGGCGCCGCGACGCGGCAGCGGCCGGACGGTGGCTTGCTGCGCGCGGGCTGCGGCCCGACCACGCGCTCGTGTCGTCGGCCGTGCGGACCCACCAGACGTGGGAGCAGGTGTGCGTCGGCGCCGGCTGGAGCCTCGAGCCCCAGCTCGACCGGGGCATGTACGAGGCCGGCACCGAGGCTGCGCTCGACCTGGTCCGGCTGGTGCGGAGCGAGGTGTCGACGCTCGTCGTCGTGGGCCACAACCCCACGGTGGGGACGCTGGCGCAGCTGCTCGACGACGGCGAGGGCGACCAGGAGGCCTCGATGGGGCTGCTCTCGGGATACCCGACCGCAGCGATCACCGTGTACGCCGTCGCCACCGCCTGGGCCGACCTGGGCGAGCAGACCGCCACGCTCAGGGCCCACCACGTCGCGCGCGCCTGATCAGGCGGGTCTGACTGGTCACACAGGCGGCGCGGGGGTGGTGATGCCGACGGCCCGGTCGGCGGCCTCCACCTCGTCGCGGCTGATGCCGAGCAGGTAGATGATGGCGTCGAGGTAGGGCACGTTGACGGCGGTGTCGGCGGCGTCGCGCACCATCGGCTTCGCGTTGTAGGCGATCCCCAGACCCGCCGCCGCGAGCATGTCGAGGTCGTTGGCCCCGTCGCCGATGGCGATGGTCGAGGCCACGTCGACGCCGATCTCGGCGGCGAACTCGCGCAGCGCCCGCGCCTTGCCGGCCCGGTCGACGACCTCGCCGACGATGCGCCCGGTGAGGCGGCCGTCGCGGATCTCGAGCTCGTTGGCCCGCGAGAAGTGGATGCCCAGGTCGACCGCGAGCCGGTCGGTGATCTGGGTGAAGCCGCCCGAGACGATGGCGAACCGGTAACCGAGGCGGCGCAGGGTGCGCACCATCGTCCGGGCCCCCGGCGCCAGCTGGATCGAGTCGTAGACCTCGTGCAGCGCGGCGGCCGGGACGCCCTCCAGGAGCGCCACGCGCGAACGCAGCGACTCCTCGAAGTCCAGCTCGCCCCGCATCGCCCGCTCCGTCACCTCTGCGACCTCGGCCTCGCAGCCGGCGTGCGCCGCGATCATCTCGATGACCTCGCCCTGGATCAGGGTGGAGTCGACGTCCATCACGATCAGCCGCATCCCGCGGCGCAGGAGGTTGGCCGGCTGGACGGCGACGTCGATGCCCTGGGTCGCGGCCTCGAGGGACAGGAGCTCGCGCAGCTGCTCGGGGTCGGCGCCCGACACGTGCAGGTCGAGGGCGGTGATGGGGTAGCGCGCCATCCGCTCGATGCGGTCGATGTTGGCGCCGGCCTCGGCGATGCGGCCCGCGACGGCCGCCATCGCCGTGGCGCTCAGCGGCGTACCCAGCACCGTGACGTGGGCCCCGGTGCCGGCAGGCGGCCGCGTGTCACCGGTGCCGGCCTCGACCTCGACGCTCATGTCGAGCTCGGCGGCGGTCTCCTCGACGGCCTGCTGCAGCCCGGCGGCGTCCTCGGGGACGGTCACCAGGACCCCGAGGATCAGGCGGCGGCGCAGCCGGATCTGCTCCAGGTCCACGACCTCGACGCCCGCACGGGCCAGGGTGGCGAACACCGCGGACGTCACGCCGGGCCGGTCTCGGCCGGTGAGGGTGATGAGGAGCGTCTCGGGGCGGGCGGCGGAGGGCGGGGTGAGGGGCTGGTTCATCGCAGGCACGAGGCTATCGCCAGGGTCCGGCCCTGAGTACGCAAGCCCAGGGCGGGTGAGTCTTCCGGCACTGGTGGCGGGGCTGCGCGTTGCGGTCTGCTGAGCCCATGGCCACCTTCGCGCGACCCGATCTGTGCCCCGACTGCGGTGCCGTGCTGCCCACCGACCCGGTCTCCTGCCCCCGCTGCGGGCTGCCGCTGCGGCACCCGTTGGCCGTCGAGCTGCTCGCGACCCTGGGACGGGCCGACGACCTGTTGCGCCGGCTCCGGGCCACCGCGGTGGTTCCGGCGTCCACCGGTGCCCCGGTGCTCGATCCGGGGCGGACGGCCCCGGCCGCAGAGCCGGTGCGCCGCGGGGCGGGCCTCGGGCAGTCGTCCGTGCCGCGGTTGCTGCTGACCCTGGGGGCGGCCTGCCTGCTGGTCGCTGCCGTGGTCTTCCTGGCCGTGGCCTGGTCCTCCCTCGGGGTCGCCGGACGCACCGCCGTGCTGCTGGCGCTCACCGGGTCCGCAGCCGCGGCCTCCGTGGCCCTGGGGCGACGCGGCCTGGGAGCGGCCGCGGAGGCACTCGGAGCCGTGACGCTGGGCCTGGTGGTCCTCGACGTGCTGGGTGCCGCGCAGGCCGGCTGGGCGCCGGACCTCGGGTCGGCGGGCTTCGGCATCGTGCTCGGGGCCGCGCTGGGCGCTGCGGGCCTGGGCCTCTCCGCGCTGCACCGCACCCTGGGCGGCCAGGATCCGGTGGTGCCGCAGCTGGTGCCCGGCCCGGCCCTGCTCGTCGTGGCCGGCGCGGTCGGTGCGCTCGACCCCGGCTCCGCGATCGAGCTCGCCTGGGCCGGGGCGGTCCTGGCAGCGGCCGGCCTGGTCGCGCTCGGCGCCCGGACGGGGCTGTCGGTCCTCAGGATCGCGGCCGCCGTCGCCGGGCTGGTCGCCTGGCTGGTGCTGGTGGTCGTCGTGGTCGCCGAGAACGGTGACCGCATGAGCCTGGCCCGGTGGTGGGCGCACGGAGGTGCCGCGTGGATGCTGGCGGCCTCGGCCCTGGGGCTGCTGCCCCTGCTCGAGCCCTCCGTGCGTGCCCATCGGCTGGCCGCTGTCCCGGCGGCGGCCGCTGCCGCGGGTGTCTCCCTCACCGTGGTGTTCGCCGCGCTCGACGAGGGGGCCGACGTCGTCCTGGTCGTCACGGCCTCGACCGTCGCGGTGTGGAGCCTGGTGGCGCTCGTGCGACCGCGTTGGCGCCCGGTGGCCGCCGGGCCCGGGATCGCGTTCGCCGGTCCGGCGGTGGCCGCCGTGCTCGTCCTGAGCGGGGCAGCCGCCGAGGCGCTGCTCCGGGTCGGTGAGCCCTACAGCGTCTCCGGAGCGGTGCGGGTCGACGGCAGCGCCCCGATCTGGGACGCCCGCCTCCTCGTCGTGGCCGTGCTGGCGCTCGTCCTGCTCGTGCTCGGCCTGGTGAGGTCCGCCTGGCGGCGTCGGGTCGCGCTTGCCGGGCTCGGCCTGCTCGGGCTCGCGGTGCTGGGGGCGGGTGCCCTCGAGGGGGCGCCGCTGGGCGTCCTGCTGCTGCCGGTGCTGGCCGCCGGGCTCGCTCTGGTCGTGGTCCGTACGTCGCTCGGCGCGACCCACGGGGCCGACGTCGGAGTCGTCGTCGGGGTCGTCGTCGGGGGCGCGGCCGCAGCACTGGCGCTGCCGAGCGCCGTCCTGGCCGCCTCGGCGTGGACGGCCCTCGCCCTGGCCCTGGGGTGGCGCCTGGCCCGCGACGTCGGCCGCCCGGTGCGACCGGGCCCGCGGTGGCCGCTCGTGCCCGCCCTGGCGCTGCCGGCCGCGCTCGCTGCCGCCCTCTGGTCCGCGGGGGAGGTCGTCGGCCTCGACGTGTCCGTGCGCGGAGGCGTGGTGCTCATCCTGCTCGGTGTCCTCGCCGTGGTGGTGCGCCAGGACGCGGTGGACGTGTCGGTCGTGCTGGTCGCCCCCTGGGCGGGAGCGGTCGGCGTGCTGGCGGCGGACGACGTGTCGGTCTCCCTCGCGGTGCACCTGACGCTCGCCGGCGCCCTCGTCGTGGTGCGGGCCCTGACCGACCCGCGCCGGCGTCCGGCGGCCTGGGCGGGCGGGCTCCTGCTCGCGGCTGCCACCTGGGTGCGTCTGGGCGATCTCGGGGTCGAGGCACCCGAGGCCTACACCGGCCCCACGGCCCTGGTGCTGCTCGTCGTCGGGTGGCGCGTGCTGCGCGCCACACCCGCCGCCTCGAGCCAGGCGACGCTGCTGCCCGGACTGGTCCTCGCCGTGCTGCCGAGCCTGCTCTGGGTGCTGGCAGGGGACCCGGTCTCCTGGCGGGCACTCCTGCTCGGGGGTGGCTGCCTGCTGCTGGTCCTCGGCGGCGCTCGCGTGGGCTGGCAGGCGCCGCTCGTCGTGGGAGCGGTGGCCGGGGCGCTGCTCGTGCTCCGCGAGCTCGCGCCGTACGCCGCCGCCACGCCGCAGTGGGTGCTGCTCGCGGTGGCCGGCCTCCTGCTGACCGTGGTGGGGATCAGCTGGGAGCGCCGGGTGCGCGACCTGCGCGTCGCAGGTGGCTACCTGGCCCGACTCCGGTGAGGGACCCGGTGCCGGGTCAGATCACGGCGCCGCTGTCGTCGGGCGTCCGCTCCGGGCGCTTCTCGCGCGGGGTGCGAGGCTCGACCGGCCACACCCGGTGCATCAGCACGGCCAGCGGGGTGGCGGTGAAGACCGACGAGTAGGTGCCGACGACCAGTCCGATCAGCAGCGCGAGGGCGAAGTCGGTGAGGGAGTCGCCGCCCAGGAAGTACAGCGCCGCCAGGATGAACATCGTGCCGAGGCCGGTGTTCACCGTGCGGGGCACCGTCGCCAGCACCGCCTCGTTGCAGGAGGCGGCGAAGGTCTCGTTCGCCGAGGTGCCGCGCCACTTCTCGCGGACCCGGTCGAAGACGACGACGGTGTCGTTGACGCTGAGACCGATGACGGTGAGGATCGCGGCGAGGAAGACCCCGTCGACGGGACGGCCCAGCCACGCGAACACGCCGATGACGATCGAGACGTCGTGCAGCATCGCGATCGCGGCGGAGGCGCCGAAGACCCAGCGGAACCGCAGCGCCAGGTAGAGCATCTGGGCGGCGAGGGCGATGCCGAGGGCGATGAGCGCCTTGGTGCGCAGCTCGTCGCCGAGGGACGGCCCGATCAGGGAGTCGGACTCCAGGTCGGAGCCGGGCACGGCCTCGGCGACCAGGTCGCGGATCACCTGGGCCTCGTCGTTGTCGACGTCGCCGACCTTGATGACCAGGTCGCCGTCGCCGGAGGTCTGCACGACCGCGTCGTCGAAGCCGGCGTCGCCGAGGTCCGAGCGCACGGTCTCGACGTCGCTCTTGGTGGCGGAGGTCGTGGTGGTGAAGTCCAGGACGCGACCACCGGTGAACTCGACCCCGAGGTTGAGCCCGTTGAGCACGATCCCGAGCAGGGCGGCGACCACGACGAGCGACGACAGGGCCAGCCAGATGCGCGAGCGACCCATGACGTCGGGGTTGCGGCGCAGCAGCACGTCGTGGACCCGGCCGGTCTTGGCGAAGCCGGTCAGGCCCGGACGGCGGCGCACCGCCTTGCGCGACGTGGCGAACTCGACGAGCACCCGGCTGATCACCATGGCGGAGAACATCGACGCGATCACACCGATGGTCAGGGTGACACCGAATCCGCGGACCGGGCCGGTGGCCAGGAAGAAGAGCAGTCCACCGGCGAGGAGCGTGGTGACGTTGGAGTCGAGGATCGCCGACCAGGCCTTCGAGAACCCGGTGGAGATGGCGCGCGCAGGGGTGGACCCCGCCTCGGAGCTCTCCTCCTTGGCGCGCTCGAAGACGAGGACGTTGGCGTCGATCGCCATGCCGATGGCCAGCACGAAGCCCGCGAGGCCCGGCAAGGTGAGCGTGGCGCCGAGCAGCACGAGGATGGCGTACGAGATCAGCGCGTAGCAGCCCAGCGCCACCACGGCCAGGAAGCCGGAGAGCCGGTAGGCGAAGGTGATGAACAGTCCGGTGAGCAGCAGACCGAGGAGGCCGGCCTTGACGGAGGCGTCGATCGCCTCGTCGCCCAGGGTGGGGCCGACGACCTGCTGGGAGATGATCTCGACCGGCAGGGGCAGGGCGCCGCCCTCGATGAGCAGGGCGAGGTTCTGGGCGGAGGACTCGGTGAAGCTGCCGCTGATCTGGGTGCGCCCGCCGAGCTGGCCGACGTCACAGCTGGAGTCCTGGACCTGCGGGGACGAGATGACCTCGCCGTCGAGCATGATCGCGATCCGACGCTGCGGGTCGCCCTGGGGGAAGCACGCGGCGTCGCCGGTGAGCGAGGCCCAGGCGTCCTGGCCCTTCTTGGCGAACTCCACGTCGACGACCCACTGGACACCCTGGTCCTGGATGCCGGCCGTGGCCTGGTCGACGTCGTCGCCCTCGAGCTGGGAGGGGCCGAGCACGAGCGGGCCGCCGTCCTCGTCCTTCGTCACGAAGCGGCCCTGGTCGTCGGTCTCCGGCTCCTGGCCTCCGGTCGGGGCCTCGGGGTCCTCGCCGTCCTCGGTGTCCCCGTCCTTCTTCTTGTCCTTGGCGCTGCTCTCGCCGGTCTTGCCGACGATGCTCGGGTCGACGCCCAGCACGGGGTGGAAGGTCAGGCGCGCGGTGCGTCCGATGACCTCGGCGGCCTCGCGCGGGTCCTCGAGGCCCGGGAGCTCGATGAGGATCCGGTTCTCGCCCGAGCGGACCAGGGTCGGCTCGGTGACGCCGAGGGCGTCCACGCGCCCGCGGAGCACCTCGACGGCTCGGTCGGTGTTCTCGGCGTTCGCCTCGACAGTGTCGGTGGAGCTGGCCTCCAGGGTGATCTGGGTGCCTCCGGAGAGGTCCAGACCGAGTTTCGGCGTCGAGCCCAGGGCGAGCAGGACGGCACCGGTCAGGACCAGGACGGCGACGATGAAACGCCACCACGAGCTCTTGCGCATGACGCACATGGTCCGTCATCGGTCGGCTACGTCACACACCGGCCCGCCCTCGGGGAGCCGGGGCCGCTCACCAGGGCGGCCAGACCTCCGGGGAACAGGACGCCACGAGCGCGTGTCGCGCAGCCCTGGCCAGCGGGCGCAGCGCCTCGGCCCGGGCGGAGGCCTCCTGGGCGCTGATCGCACCCCCGTCGTCCTCGAGCGCGAGCTCGACGATCTCCAGGGCCTGCAGACCGCGGGCCGCCAGCTCCACGCAGCGCGCGGGCACCCCCGGTGGGGCGGTCACCGGGTCGCGGTGGCGCAGGTTCATCAGCCGGTCGGCGACCTCGGGACGCCACCGGGCCACCTCGAGGCGGGCCAGCACCTCGGCCGTGACCGGGAGTGCCGCGCGCAGCGCGCGGTCCGCCTCGCCCACGTCGGGCAGCTGGCGCCGGGCCGCCGGGGACGCCACCCAGGTCGTGGCCGCGCCGACCACCACCGGCACCAGGCCGAGCACGTGGGATCCGCCCGGCAGGGGCGTCATCCGGGGCCCGGAGACCACCACGGCCTCGCCGGCCTCGAGCGCCGCGGCGTTGAACGCGGGAGGCCCGCCGAGGCCGACAGGGTCGCCCTCCACCCCGAACGCCGCGCCGATCGTGTCGGCGCCCTCGACCCGCAGCCGGGCCAGACCGCCGAGGAGGGTCTCGGTGGGGTCGCCACCCAGGCCGAGCGTGGCGAGTCCGGCGATCGCGTGGGTCGCCTGGTCGTCCACGACGGCGTCCACGACCAGGTCGGCCACCACGTGGCCCCGCAGCCAGGCGGTGCCCCACCAGGCCAGACGGGCAGCGGCGGGCAGCGGGGAGCTCACGGACCCCGAGGTTACGCCGCGCTCGTGAGGGCGTCGGCGACGGTGGTTAGGGTGACGCCATGGCTGCAGTCCTCGAGTTCGCCGACGTCACCGTCCGTCGAGGACAGGCGACCCTGCTCGACCAGGTCAGCTGGACGGTCGAGGAGGACGAGCGCTGGGTGGTCCTCGGGCCCAACGGCGCGGGCAAGACGACGCTGCTGCAGCTCGCCGCCGCCCAGATGCACCCCTCCGACGGTGTGGCCGCGGTCCTCGAGGAGGTCCTCGGCACCGTCGACGTCTTCGAGCTGCGCCCGCGCATCGGGCTGACGAGCGCGGCGCTGGCCGAACGGATCCCCCGCCACGAGAAGGTTCGCGACGTGGTGGTCTCGGCGTCGTACGGCGTCGTCGGACGCTGGCGCGAGGCCTACGACGAGCTCGACCACGACCGCGCCGAGTCGCTGCTGCGTGAGCTCGGCGCCCTCCAGCTGGCCGACCGCACCTTCGGCACCCTGTCGGAGGGGGAGCGCAAGCGGGTCCAGATCTGCCGGGCGCTGATGGCAGACCCCGAGCTGCTGCTGCTCGACGAGCCGGCCGCCGGCCTCGACCTCGGCGGGCGCGAGGACCTCGTGGCGACGCTCTCGATGCTGGCCTACGACCCCGACTCGCCGGCGACCGTGCTGGTCTCGCACCACGTCGAGGAGATCCCGCCCGGCTTCACCCACGCCCTGCTGCTGCGTGAGGGCCGGGTCGTCGAGGCGGGGCTGCTGGACCAGGTGATCACCGAGTCCGCGCTGTCGGCGACGTTCGGGATGCCGCTCAGCGTCGGGCACGAGGACGAGCGCTGGACCGCGCGGCGTCGCAACCGCTCCCGGTAGCCGCGTGCGTCCGGCCGTGTGCGGTGCGCCCACCTGGGTAGGGTGAAGTCATGGAGTGGTGGACCGAGAACAGCTGGGCCGCGTGGCTCGCTGCCGCGGCCGCGCTGAGCGTCGCGGAGATGTTCAGCCTCGACCTGATCTTCATGGCGCTCGCCGCCGGGGCCCTGGCCGGTGCCGTCACCGGCGCCTTCGACCTGCCCCTGGTGCTCCAGGTGCTGACCGCTGCCGCCGCGTCGCTGGCCACCCTCCTGCTGCTCCGGCCGCGTCTGATCGCCAAGCTCCACAGCGGCCCCGACCTGCGGATGTCCCACGGACGGCTGATCGGCACCCAAGGTGTGGTCACCCAGCAGATCAGCGCCACCGAGGTCGGCAGGATCCGGGTGGGCGGCGAGGAGTGGTCGGCCTCGCCGTACGACACGATGACCACCATCACCCCGGGCGAGAACATCGAGGTGCTCGAGATCCGGGGCGCCACCGCCTACGTGCACCCCGTGCCGCGCCTCGAGGCCTGACCCGCCCCGGCTCCCACCCCAGCCCGACCACCGAGACCCCCTCAAGGAGACCTGCCCATGCTGGCCATCTCGATATTGCTGGCGGTGTTGTTCCTGTTCGTCATCGTCGTGCTCGGCAAGACGATCCGGATCGTGCCCCAGGCGCGCGCCGGTGTCGTCGAGCGCTTCGGCAAGTACAAGGACACCCTCGCGCCCGGCCTGAACATCGTCGTGCCCTTCATCGACAAGGTGCGCTACATGATCGACATGCGCGAACAGGTGGTGAGCTTCCCGCCGTCCTCGGTGATCACCGAGGACAACCTGACCGTCGAGATCGACACGGTCATCTACTTCCAGGTCATCGACCCGGTCGCAGCCACCTACGAGATCGCCAACTACATCCAGGCCGTCGAGCAGATCACCATGACCACGCTGCGCAACATCGTGGGCGGCATGGACCTCGAGCAGACGCTGACCAGCCGCGAGACCATCAACTCCGGGCTGCGCGGCGTGCTCGACGAGGCCACCGGCAAGTGGGGGATCCGCGTCGGTCGGGTCGAGATCAAGAGCATCGACCCGCCGCCGTCCATCAAGGACACGATGGAGAAGCAGATGCGCGCGGACCGTGACAAGCGGGCCACCATCCTCACCGCCGAGGGCGAGCGGCAGTCGGCCATCCTGACCGCGGAGGGGCGCAAGCAGTCCGCGATCCTCACCGCCGAGGGGGACCGGGAGTCCGCGATCCTGCGCGCCCAGGCCGACCGGGAGTCGCAGATCCTGCGGGCCCAGGGTGAGGGACAGGCCATCCAGACGGTCTTCCAGGCCATCCACGACGGACGCCCCGACCAGTCGCTGCTGGCCTACCAGTACCTGCAGATGATGCCGAAGATCGCGGAGGGCGACGCCAACAAGGTCTGGATCGTCCCCAGCGAGATCGGCAAGGCGCTCGAGGGGCTCGGCTCGACGATGAACGACCTCAAGGGCATCCCGCAGGAGGTCGACGGTCCGCGCACCCGGGTCGACATGGGCCCGACGGAGCCGACGATCCCCGAGCCCTCCGGCGGCGGCTCGAGCAGCGCCGTGGTCCAGGCCGCGATCGAGGAGGCCGCGCTGGCCGCGAACCCGGGCAAGTCCCGGGCTCAGGTCGTCGGCGACCCCGAGACCGAGACCGACCCCGGGGCCGACCCGGGCACCCCGGGCACCACCGGATGACGCTCTAGACGTGGGTCTGCTCGAGACGGCCGCGATCCTGCTCGCCGGGATCGCGGCCGGCTCCATCAACGCGGTCGTCGGGTCGGGGACCCTGGTCACCTTCCCGACGCTGCTGGCCTTCGGGGTCCCGCCGGTCACCGCGAACGTGTCCAACACCGTGGGTCTGTTCCCCGGCTCCTTCTCCGCTGCCTGGGGCTATCGCCGCGAGCTGCGCGGCCAGCGGCGTCGGGTGCTGCGGCTCAGCGTCGCCAGCGTGCTCGGCGGCACCGGGGGCGCGCTGCTGCTCCTGGTGCTGCCCGAGGCGGCGTTCGCGACCATCGTGCCGGCCCTGGTGGCGCTCGGGGTCGTCCTCGTGATCGCCCAACCGACCATCTCGCGGCGGGTCGCGGCCCGGCGGGCGGCTCTGCAGCGACCGGTGGACCCTCGCCCTGACGGCGCCTGGTGGGTGTGGCCGGCGGTCCTCGGCACCGGCGTCTACGGCGGCTACTTCGGCGCGGCGCAGGGCGTGCTGCTGATGGCGGTCCTCGGCATCGGCGTGGAGGAGGACCTCCAGCGGCTCAACGCCGTCAAGAACGTCCTGGCCGGCGGGGTGAACTTCGTCGCCGCCGCGGTGTTCGTGGTCGTGGCCCACGTCGACTGGTCCATCGCCGCGACCATCGCGGTGGGCGCGGTCATCGGGGGCCAGGTCGGCGCCCACGTCGGCCGGCGGCTGCCGCCCGTCGCGCTGCGCGCCGTCATCGTGCTCGTCGGCACCACGGCGTTCGTGGTCCTCGTGGTGCGCTGAGCGAGCGCGTCAGGCAGGACCCGGGGTGTCGACGTAGGCGCGGTGCCAGCGGTCGATCTCGGCGTACGCCCGCTCGCGTGCGGCGGGGCGGGAGAGCACCACGTCGTGCCGGGCGCCGGGCACGGCGACGTAGGTGACGAGCGAACCCACCGCGGTCGCCCATCGCCGGATCCTGGGCACCTCCAGCACGATGTCGGTGCTGTGCACGTCCTCGCCCATCTCCGTGGGCGCCGCCGAGCGGTCCGAGGACAGCACCAGCACGGGCGCGGGCACGTCCAGCCCGCGCTGGAGCCGGGCGTGGCCGGCGCGGACGGCGCGCAGCCAGCCGACGTACACGGCGAAGGACTCGACGGGCTTCCAGGCGAGGTCGAAGTCCCAGTCGCCGTCGTGGTCGCGGTGCAGGCTGCGCCCGTAGAACCCGGACACGTCGCGGCGGATCTCCCGCATCGGCTGCCGTGCGCCGAGCTGGTTGATGACGGCCGTGCCGACCGTGCGCAGCAGCAGGCTCCCCTGCATGTCGAGCCACGGGCTGTTCAGCACCAGTCCTGCGAGCTGAGGGGGTCGCTGCTCGTCGAGCCACAGTGACGTGACCAGACCGCCCGTGGAGTGCGCGGCGACCACGACGTGGTCGTGACCGTCGCGCCCGGTCACCCGGTCCCAGGCGGCGCGGAGGTCGGCGTCGTACTCGTGCAGGTCCGTGACGTAGGTGGGCGTCTGGTGCTCGCGCAGCGAGCGGCCATACTTGCGAAGGTCGAGCGCGTAGAAGTCGTAGCCGCGCTCGAGCCACCACTCGGCGAACTCGACCTGGAAGAAGTAGTCGGCGAAGCCGTGCACGTAGAGGACCGCACGCCCGGTCGGCTCGGCCGCGCGCCGGCTCACCAGGGTCGCGACGACCGGGCCCTCGTCGTCCGTCCCGAGGTCGAGGGTCTCGGCCACCCAGGGGTCGCCGAGCACGTCGGTCTCGGTGTGGACCGGCTCCATCGTCATGGCTCCAGTCTGGCAGGGCGGCGCGCGCGGCGGTCCCGCCGGGGAGGGCGGCCGCTGCGGTGCCGCGGATAGCCGTCGCGGGCGGTCAGCGCCAGGGCCGGGTCGTTGCTGGTGACCAGCCAGGCCCGGCCCGGTTTCATCCAGTAGCGCAGCGAGTCCTCGGTGTCGACTGTCCACACCAGCAGGGGCAGCCCGCGGCGCCTGGCGAAGGCGGCCACCCCGAGCCGGGCCAGCGTGTGCTTGGCGACCACGAGGTTGGCGCGCGACTCGGTGTAGCGCAGCCGGGGGAGCAGCTCGGAGACCCGGATCCGCAGCTGCCGGTGCAGCGGCAGCCCCCGCACGCTGCGCCCCAGGGACAGCCCCACCAGCAGGTCGTGGCCCTCCTGGTCGGACCAGTCGCGCACCGCGCGGACCGCCTTGTCCTCCAGGGTGGTGACGATGAGCTGGTCGGCGCCCAGCACCTCGACGGCGCGGCGGGCGGCCGCTACCTCCCAGGTGGCGGCCGGGTCGGCGTACGCACCGTCCGGGGAGGTGAACTTGAGGTCGATGTGGGCCCGGGTGACCCCGGCCAGCGCTGCCAGCACCTCCTCGTAGCGCAGGAAGTGCGGGGCCCGCGCCGAGAACTCCTCGAACGTCAGGTCGCCGAGCCACCGGCGGCGGCCATCCACCCAGAGCCAGTCGTCGTGGAAGAGCACGAGGGTGCCGTCGGAGCAGCGCTGCACGTCGAACTCCACGAAGTCCACGGCGAGGTCGAGGGCGTCCTCGAGTGCGACGCGGGTGTTCTCCAGCGCACGGTCCCCACCTGCTCCGCAGCGATGGGCACTGACCAGCACGGGTTCCTTGGGTCGCACGAGCCAACATCCTACGAACGACGACGACGACCCGCCCGGCAGGCCGGGCGGGTCGTCGCGCGTGGGGCGGGGGTCAGGCGGTCTCGGTCGCCTCGGTCTCGTGCGGGGCGACGTCCTTGCCCCGGCCCTCGTGGACCTTCTCCTCGATGCGCTTGCCGAGCTCGGCATCGACGTTCTTCCAGTACTCGAACACGCGCGGCAGGATCTCGTCGCTGACGCCGCCGAGGATGTGCCCGGCGACGTTGCCGACGAAGCGGGCCCGCTCCTCGTCGTTCCAGACCTCGTTGACCAGGGTGTTCGCCTGGCCGAAGTCGTCGTCCTCAGCGCGCAGCGTGTAGGCCTGGCGCACCATCTCGCCATCGGTCTCCCAGCCGTCCTCGACCGGGCCGAGGAGGTCGGAGTACGGGGCACCGTAGGAGTTGGGCGCGTACTTCGGCCGGTCCCCGGTGTGCTCGTAGGCCATCGGGCCGTCGAACTGGTAGGTGTAGGCACCCTCGACCCGGTGCTTGTTCACCGGCAGCTGCTGGTGGTTCGGGCCGATGCGGTAGCGCTGGGTGTCGGCGTAGGCGAAGACCCGGCCGAGCAGCATCTTGTCGGGGGAGAACCCGATGCCCGGCACGACGTTGCTCGGGGCGAAGGCCGCCTGCTCGATCTGGGCGAAGAAGTTGTCCGGGTTCTTGTTCAACGTCATCGTGCCGACGTCGATGAGCGGGTAGTCGCCCTTGGGCCACACCTTCGTCAGGTCGAAGGGGTTGAACCGGTAGGTCTTCGCCTCCTCGTAGGGCATGACCTGCACCTTGAGGTCCCAGCTGGGGTGGTCCCCGCGGTCGATGGCGTCGTGCAGGTCGCGACGGTGGAAGTCGGAGTCCTCACCGGCGATCCGGTTGGCCTCCTCCTGGGTCAGGCACTCCACGCCCTGGTTGCTGTGGAAGTGGAACTTGACCCAGAACTTCTCGCCGGCCTCGTTGTACCAGAGGTAGGTGTGGCTGCCGTAGCCCTGCATGTTCCGCCAGGTCTTCGGGATGCCGCGGTCGCCCATTAGCCAGGTGACCTGGTGCGCCGACTCGGGGTTGTGGGTCCAGAAGTCCCACTGCATGTCGTTGTCGCGCAGCCCGCTGCCACCCAGGCGCTTCTGGCTGCGGATGAAGTGCGGGAACTTCATGGTGTCGCGGATGAAGAAGACCGGGGTGTTGTTCCCGACGAGGTCCCAGTTGCCCTCGGAGGTGTAGAACTTCAGCGAGAACCCACGCGGGTCGCGCCAGGTGTCGGGCGAGCCCTGCTCGCCGGCGACGGTGGAGAACCGGGCCAGCATGTCGGTCGTGGTGCCGGGCTGGAAGACCGCGGCCTTGGTGTACCTCGAGACGTCGCCGGTGATCTCGAGCGTGCCGAAGGCGCCACCGCCCTTGGCGTGCACGTTGCGCTCGGGGACCCGCTCGCGGTTGAAGTGGGCCATCTGCTCGACGAAGTGGTGGTCGTGGAGCAGGATCGGCCCGTCGGGGCCGACGGTGAGGCTGTTGCGGTCACTGGCGGCGGGTGCGCCGTTGCCGGACGTGGAGCCCTGGGTCTGGGTCATGCTTCATCTCCTGGGTGGTCGAGGGGGATACCTGTCGACCTTCTCGCCTTTTCTGGAACGAGTCAAGAAACTCGGTGGCTCGGTGTGTCTGGCTGCCAGCCGCCCACCTGCCCCTAGGGTTCGGGCCGTGACATGGCGTTCGGGCAGCCCCAGGAGCCAGCGCCGGACACTGCTGGTGCTGCTCGTGCTGGTGAGCGGCTGCTTCGTGCTCACGGCCTGGTCCTACGACGTGGTGCCCGTCAGCGCCTACTTCGTGTGGCTGCTGGTCGGGATGCTGCTGCTGCGGTTCGTGCCCCTGCTGGTGCTGACCGCCTGGACCGTCACCGGCGCCCTGGCCCTCGCGATCCTCGACGGGGTCGGCGACGGCGGCCTGATCAGCGCCCGGATCTCCAGCATGGTGGCGCTCGTGGTGGCCGCACTCCTGGTCCTGCTGCAGTCCAGTCGGCAGCGCAGCGGCCTGCCGACCCTGTTGGGGGAGTCGGTGCTGTCCGACCTGCGCGACCGGCTGCAGCGCCAGGGCACGGTGCCACCGCTGCCCCCCGGCTGGCACAGCCAGAGCGCGATGCTCGCCGCCGACTTCGTCGGCTACGCCGGCGACTTCCTGGTCGCCCGCCTCGACGAGGAGCAGCAACGCCTCGAGATGATCCTGGTCGACGTCGTCGGCAAGGGCGTGGCCGCGGGCACCGCGGCGCTGCAGTTCGCCGGAGCCCTGGGGGGTCTGCTGGGCGCCCTTCCTCCTGACCGGCTGATGGCAGCGGCCAACGACTTCCTGCTGCGCCAGGAGTCCGACGAGGCGTTCGCCACGGCGGTGCACCTGCTCGTCGACCTGCGCACGGGCGACTACGGGATCCTCAGTGCGGGCCACCCCCCGGCCCTGCGCCACGAGGCCGCGTCCGGCGCCTGGGTCGTCGACCGGGCCCGCGGCACGGCGCTGGGGGTCACGGCGCACGGGGAGGCGGAACCGAGCCGGGGTCGGCTGGCCCCGGGCGACGCGCTGATGTTCTACACGGACGGCGTCGTCGAGCGCCCGGGCGAGGACATCGACGACGGCATCGAGTGGCTGCGCACGACCGCCACCGACGTGCACGCCGAGTCAGGCATGCAGTCCCTGGCACGCCGGGTGCTGCGCCGGGTCGAGCGCGGCGACGACGACCGGGCGGTCCTGGTGCTGCACCGGAGCGGCCCGAGTCGATGACGAGCCCCTCCCTGGACCGTCCCCGGCTCCTCGTCGTCGCCGGGAGCGCCGTCGCGGTCCTGGTCGCTGCCGCCCTGGTCGTCGCGCTGCTCGTCGTCCGCGCGGGCTCAGGCGGGGGTGCGGGCGCCGAGGAGCCCTTCGAGCCGCCTGCTGCCGAGGACGGGGCGGCAGCAGCTGTCGCGGCGGGCGTCGACACCGTCCAGGAGGCGACGTACGCCCGGGAGCGCGCGGCGTACCCCGACCGGCTGCGGATCCCCGACCTCGGGGTGGATGCGCCGGTCCTGCCGGTCAAGGCGCCCGGTCGCGTGCTGGTCCCGCCGCGGGACCCCCAGCAGCTGGGCTGGTGGGCGGACGGGGCGCGGCCCGGCGCCGAGAGCGGCAGCGCCCTGCTGGTGGGGCACACCGTGAACGGCGGCGGGGGAGCCCTCGACGACCTGGAGACCCTCGACGCCGGGGCGCGGGTGCGGGTGCGGGCCGACGGGACCGTCCTCGACTACGAGGTCAGCACCGTGCAGGTCTACTCCAAGGGCCGCATCGCTCGCGACGCCCAGCGGCTCTTCAGCCAGGAGGCGCCCGGGCGTCTCGTCCTGCTGACCTGCGAGGACTGGGACGGGAGCGGCTACCTCAGCAACGTCGTCGTGGTGGCCGAGCCCGTCTGAGGAGTGCGACGCGCGGGCTCTCCCGCGCGCTCGGGGCCGGGAACAACGGGCGCCCCGAACGGGTTGAGGAGGATGTTGCATCTTCAACTACATCGGAAGGATGAGCACAGTGCAGATCGGCATCTTCAGCGTCGGCGACGTCACGACCGACCCCACGACGGGGCGCACGCCCACCGAGCAAGAGCGCATCCGCGCCCAGGTCGAGATCGCGCTTAAGGCCGAGGAGGTCGGGCTCGACGTCGTCGCCGTGGGGCAGCACCACAACCCGCCGTTCGTCGCGTCCTCGCCCACCACGACGATGGCGTGGATCGCGGCCCGGACCGAGCGGATCCTGCTCTCGACCGCCACCACGCTCATCACCACCACCGACCCGGTGCGCATCGCCGAGGACTACGGCACCCTCCAGCACCTGACCGGCGGCCGCGTCGACCTGATGATGGGCCGCGGCAACACCGGACCGGTCTACCCGTGGTTCGGCAAGGACATCCGCGAGGGCATCAACCTCGCCATCGAGAACTACGGGCTGCTGCACCGGCTCTGGCGCGAGGAGGTCGTGGACTGGCAGGGCCGCTTCCGCACGCCGCTGCAGGGCTTCACCGCGACCCCGCGCCCCCTCGACGGCGTGGCTCCGTTCGTCTGGCACGGCTCGATCCGCAGCCCCGAGATCGCGGAGCAGGCGGCCTACTACGGCGACGGCTTCTTCCACAACCACATCTTCTGGCCGCCCTCGCACGCCGCACAGATGATCAAGCTCTACCGCGAGCGCTACGAGCACTACGGCCACGGCACCGCCGACCAGGCGATCGTCGGGCTCGGCGGCCAGTTCTTCATGCGCAAGGACAGCCAGGCCGCGGTCCGGGAGTTCCGTCCCTACTTCGACAACGCCCCGGTCTACGGCCACGGTCCCTCGCTGGAGGACTTCACCTCCCAGACGCCGCTGACCGTCGGCTCGCCCCAGCAGGTCCTGGAGCGCACGCTCGGCTTCCGGGACAACGTCGGCGACTACCAGCGCCAGCTGTTCCTGCTCGACCACGCGGGGCTGCCGCTGAAGACCGTGCTGGAGCAGCTCGACCTGCTCGGCGAGATCCTGCCCGACCTTCGCGCCGGGTTCGCCGAGGGGCGGCCCGCCCACGTGCCTGACGCACCCACCCACGCGAGCCTGCGCCAGGCCCGCGCCGAGACCGTGGAGGTGTCCGCATGACCCGCCTGGTCGTCCTGAGCGCCGGACTGTCCGCACCGTCCTCGACCCGTCTGCTCGCCGACCGCCTCACCGAGGCGACGGTGCGGCACCTGGAGGGCCCCGTCGAGCTGGAGGTCGTCGAGCTGCGACCGCTGGCCTACCCGCTGGCCGAGCGGATGACCACCGGGTTCGCCGGCCCGGAGCTGGACGCTGCTCTGGGTTCGGTCCGGCGGGCGGACGCCCTCATCGCAGTGACCCCGGTCTTCGCCGCGTCCTACAGCGGGCTGTTCAAGATGTTCCTGGACGTGCTCGACCGTGACGCCCTCGCCGGTACGCCGGTGCTGGTCGCCGCGACGGGGGGAACGGCACGCCACTCGATGGTGCTCGACCACGCCTTGAGGCCGCTCTTCAACCACCTGCACGCGGTGGTGGCGTCCACCGGCGTCTACGCCGCCACCGACGACTTCGGCGAGACCGGCCTGGACTCGCGCGTCAGCATCGCCGGCGCCGAGCTCGCGGCGCTGGTCGGCGGCCCGGGCGCCCGTCCCGCACCCCGACGGGCGCGCGAGCGCAGCGTCGAGGAGGAGCTCGCCGAGCCCACGCCCTTCGAGGACCTGATGCGCCGAGCAGGCGCGGGCGCCGGCTGAGCCGGCGCCCGGTCGCTCCGGGCCCCTGGTTCAGGCCTGGTAGGTGCCGTGCAGCACCGCGCGGGCCGCGGTCTTGAACGCCAGGTTGAACGACACCACGGCCGGGCTCGCGTCCGCATCGACCCCCAGGTGGTCCTGGGTGACGGCGTGCACCACGAAGTAGTAGCGGTGCACCTGATCGCCCTCCGGCGGCGCCGCGCCCGCGAAGGCGTGGGTCCCCACGTCGTTGCGGCACATGAACGCAGCGCCCGGCAGGGTGCTGCCCTCGGCGCCGATCCCGGCGGGCAGCTCGGTGGTGTCGGCCGGCAGGTCGACCAGCACCCAGTGCCAGAACCCGCTCGGGGTGGGTGCGTCGGGATCGAAGCAGGTGACCGTGAAGCTCTTGGTGCCCTCGGGGGCACCGGACCAGGACAGCTGCGGGGACGTGTCGCCCCCGGATCCGACCTGGGCCTGGTCCAGGGGCTCGCCCTCGCTCACGTCGGTGCTCGAGACGGTGAAGGAGGGCACCTGCGGCAGCAGGTCGTAGGGGTTCGGGGCCACGGGGCGTTCCAGGTTGCTCATGTAGCCGAACGTAGCCGGGCCCCGACCAGGTGACCACCACCCGGTCAGCCGACCCGGCGCCCGGCGAGGCAGGGAGCATGGAGACATGGCACACGACTCCACCGACACCGGCCACGACCACCCGCCGTACCCCGTGGGGCTGCGGCTGAGCGGCCGCAAGGTCCTCGTCGTGGGCGGGGGACAGGTGGCCCAGCGCCGGGTCCCGGCTCTCATCGGCGCCGGCGCCGACGTGCTCGTGGTGGCCCCGGAGGCCACGCCGGCCCTCGAGGGCCTCGAGGCGGAGATCACGTGGCAGCGGCGCCGCTTCGCGATCGACGACCTCGCCGGCGCCTGGTACGTCGTGGCCGCCACCGACGACCCGGCCGTCAACGCCGAGGTGCTGGCCGCCTGCGAGGCGCGCCGGATCTTCTGCGCCCGTGCCGACGACGCCCGTGAGGCGAGCGCCTGGACACCCGCGGTCGGGCGCCACGACGGGGTCACCGTCGCGGTGCTGGCCAACCGCGAGCCCCGGCGCTCGGCGGCCGTGCGCGACGAGGTGATGACCGCTCTGCGCGATGGTCGGCTCACGGTGCGCGACGCCCACCCGCGCACGCCCGGCGTCGTCCTGGTCGGAGGCGGACCCGGGGACCCCGAGCTCGCCACGGTCGCGGCCCGGCACGCCCTGGCCAGCGCGGACGTGGTGGTCGCCGACCGGCTGGCCCCCCGCGAGCTCCTCGAGGAGCTGCCGGCGCACGTCGAGCTGGTCGACGTCGCCAAGCTGCCCCGCGGGCGCCAGGCGAGCCAGGAGTCGATCAACCAGGTGATCGTCGAACGCGCCCTCGAGGGCAAGCGGGTGGTGCGCTTCAAGGGCGGCGACAACTTCGTCTTCGGCCGCGGCTTCGAGGAGATCCTGGCCTGCCGTGCCGCCGGGGTGCCGGTCAGCGTCGTCCCCGGTCTGACCTCCGCCATCTCGGTGCCGGCCAGGGTCGGCATCCCGGTCACGCACCGAGGTGTGGCGCACGAGTTCACCGTGGTGACCGGCCACGTGCCGCCGGGGCACCCCCAGTCGCTGGTGGACTGGGAGTCGCTGGGCCGGATGAACGGCACCGTCGTGCTACTGATGGCGGTGCAGAACGCTGCTCTCATCGCCGAGGCGCTCGTGGCGGGCGGGCGCGCCGCCTCGACCCCTGTGGCGGTGATCGTGGAGGGCACCATGCCCGAGGAGATGACGGTGCTGAGCACGCTGGCGGACCTCGGGCGCGACATCGTCGAGCAGGCGGTGCGGGCCCCGGCCATCATCGTGGTCGGGGACGTCGTCGCGGTGGCCCGGCCCGGGCGCTACCCCGACCCGGTCGCGGCCCGCGTCGACGACCAGGGCGAGCCGGCCCATGGCTGAGCTGGTCGAGGTCACCGACCCCGACGACCCCCGCCTGCGCGACTACCGCGACCTGCGCGACGTACAGCTGCGCAAGGACCTCGAGGCCGAGCACGGCCTTTTCCTGGCCGAGGGCGAGAAGGTGGTGCGACGAGCGCTCGAGTCGGGGTTCGACGCCCGGTCGTTCCTGATGGCGCCGCGCTGGCTCGACGGCCTCGCGGACGTCCTGGACCGCTCCGGGGCGCCCTGCTACGTGCTCAGCGAGCAGCTGGCCGAGCAGGTCACCGGCTTCCACGTGCACCGCGGGGCACTGGCCTCGCTGGAGCGCCGCCCCCTGCCCTCGGTGGAGTCGGTCCTGGCAGGGGCCCGCTCCGTCCTGGTCCTCGAGGACGTCGTCGACCACACCAACGTCGGTGCCATCCTGCGCAGCGGCGCCGCGCTCGGCTTCGACGCCGCGCTCCTGGCGCCGCGCTGCGCGGACCCGCTCTACCGACGGGCGATCAAGGTGTCGATGGGCGCGGTCTTCACGCTGCCGTGGACCCGCCTGCCCGAGTGGTACGACGCCCTGCCGGACCTGTCGGCGCGCGGGTTCACCACCGTCGCGCTGACGCTGGCACCCGACGCGGTCCCGGTCGAGGAGGCCGTCGCCGGGCTCGACAAGGTCGCGCTGGTGCTCGGGTCCGAGGGCCACGGGCTCTCGGAGCGCTGGCAGGAGAGCGCCGACCGGCGAGCGATCATCCCGATGCACGAGGGCATCGACTCCCTCAACGTCGCCGCCGCCTCCGCCGTGGCCTGCTACGTCACCGCGCGCCGCTGAGGCCTGCTGGCGCCGCGGGTCAGCGGCAGTCGGCTGGGCGGAAGGAGAAGGACTGCTCGACCGGCAGCACGGTGGTGCCGGTGCCGCCGTCCTCGTCCGTCCACGCGACCTGCACCGCGCCGAGGTCGGCCACCCGCTCGCCGGCCAGCACGTCGTCGTCGAAGCGCAGGTGGAACAGCAGCAGGCCGGTCTGGCCCTCGAACAGGCTCATCTGCTCCGCGGAGTCCCGGGCGGCCCACACGACCTGCGACTCGCGACGCAGCACCTCGCCCGGCGGCCAGGTCGTCGCTCCGCCGTAGGAGATGGTGCCGCCGACGTTGCGCGGCGGCAGGTCGAGCGCGGCGCCGACCTGCCGCACCCCGTCGGAGTCGACGAGCGAGAACTCGGCCGTCGCGACATCGCGGGTGGCGCGCCAGGTGACGTCCATCCAGGCGATGTCGGCCTGGGGGCGGGAAAAGCAGGACGTACCACTGCTGGTGAGCTCGAGGCTGACCGGTTGGGCCTGCTGCTCGTCGTCGGCGCCCGGCTCGACGGTGACGGTCGCGGTGGCGGTGGCAGCAGCGGCAGGGGATTCGCCGTCGTCGCCGGTGCAGCCGGACAGGGCGAGCGTGATCGCGAGCGCGGGAGCGAGGCCGGCGGCCGCCCGAGAGGGAGTCAGCACCCGCGCAGGCTAGTGGCTAACGTCGGCACATGGACCAGCAACCCGCCGACTCGGCGTACCACCGCACCCTCCCGATCGGGGAGCGGCTCTCGAGCCGACCCCTGGTCGACGACCGGTTCTCCTGCTTCGAGGAGGTCACGCTCAAGGCGCTGGAGCCGATGCTGGTGCCGGAGGCGCCACGCGCGGGCGAGGTCGACCGCAGCGAGTGCGGGCACTGCCGGCCGTCCGAGCACACCATCTGGCACGACGACCTGTGGCAGGTGCGGTCGGGGTTCACGCCCTTCGGGCTCCCGTTCGTCGGGGGGATCGCTCCGCGCGAGCACGTGCTGCTCGACGACGCGCCGCTCGACCTGCTCGCCACCCTGGGGCCGCTGCTGCAGCGCGTGAGCAACGCCGTCAAGGCCGTGCCGGGAGTGGCCCGCACCCACCTGGCGCGCTGGGGCGACGGCTCCGAGCACTTCCACCTGTGGGCACTGGCCCGCCCGGCCGGGATGATGCAGGGCCGCGGCGCGATGCTGGCGTTCTGGGACGACGTGCTGCCGCCGCTGCCCGACGACCTGCGCGAGCAGCACCTGGGCATCGTCGCCGAGGCCCTGGCCGCGGGCGGGGGCACGCCCTTCCCGGGTCGCGACTAGGGGAGGGACCCGCTGCATGAGTCCCCGGTCGACCGGGGACTCCGGTACTTGTCGGGCGTTGCAACACCCATCAAGTGCATGAGTCCCCGGCTGACCGGGGACTCATGCAGGGCGGACGCTCAGGCGACGGGCCAGCCGTCAGGGAACTCGTCGGCGGCCTTCTCGTGCTCCTTGGCCAGCTTCTTGCGCAGCTTGGTCGGCAAGCGGTCGCCGAAGACGGTGCCGTTGGTGTGGTCGGTCTCGTGCTGCAGGCAACGGGCCAGCAGGCCGGTGCCGGTGAAGGTGACCGGCTCGCCGTCGAGGCCGGTCCCGGTGACCGTCGCCTCGTCGGGGCGGGCGCAGGCGACGAACGCGCCGGGGTAGGACAGGCAGCCCTCGTCGCTGTCATCGAGGTTGCGGTCCTTGCCCTCGGGGAGCTCGAGCACGGGGTTGCAGACCACGCCGACGGTGCGCTCCCCGGTGTCGTCGGGGCAGTCGAAGACGAAGACCGCCCGGTCCACGCCGATCTGGCAGGCGGCCAGGCCGACCCCGTCGGCGGCGTACATCGTGGCGACCATGTCGGCGACCAGCGCGCGCAGGTCGTCGTCGTAGGCGGTGACCTGCGCCTGGGGCCGGTGCATGACCGGCGTGCCCCAGCGGGTCATCGGGCGGGCGGTGCCGCCCTCGGGCAGGGGGCCGTACGGCGCGTGGTCGGGCTGCTCAGGCTGGTCGGACATGCGCGCGATCCTAGGAGGGGGCAGGCCTGCACGCCCAACCGCCACCGCACCCGGCCACTCGTGGCCGTACCGGTGTGACCTGTGACACCGGAGCAGGTGTAGCGCATTGTGTAACTCGTAGTTACATTATCTGCATGGACCTCACCAGAACCCTTCCGGCGCGGCTGCGTCCGGGTGGCAGGCACGGGTTGGCGGGCACCGAGACGCGCGACCCGATCGGCTACGCCGTGGCTGCCCTCGGCAAGCTCGCCCAGAGCGACCTCCTCGACCGCGTCGGGCTGCGCAAGCAGACCGAGCACGCCGTCTTCACCGCGACCCGCACCGGCTTCCGCGCCGCCACCAGCGCCAACCGGGCCTTCGCCCGCGTGGGCAGCCGGCAGCAGCCGGGCGTCCGGGTGCCGTCCGCAGCGCCGAAGGGCGCCTTCGACATCACCCCGGGCGAGGACGAGCAGATGCTCGTCGACGTCGTCAGCGAGTACGCCGCCGAGGTGGTCCGTCCCGCGGCCGCCGAGGCGGACGAGGCGTGTGCCGCCCCTGAGCCGCTGCTGAAGGCCAGCCTCGAGATCGGCCTGCCGATCCTCGGCGTGCCCGAGGCGCTCGGCGGCATCTCCGAGGAGCGCTCGGCCGTGGCCGGCACCCTCGTCGCCGAGGCGCTCGCGCACGGCGACATGGGCCTGGCGATCGCAGCCCTCGCTCCGGGAGCGGTCGCCACCGCCCTGGGCCTGTGGGGCACCGAGGCCCAGCAACAGACCTACCTGCCGGCCTTCACCGGCGACGAGGTGCCGGCCGCCGCGCTGGCGCTGGCCGAGCCCACTGTCCTGTTCGACGCCTTCAAGCCCGCCACCACTGCGCGACGCACCGACGACGGCTTCGTCCTCGACGGCGTCAAGAGCGCCGTGGTCCGTGGCGCCGAGGCGGAGCTCTTCATCGTCGGCGCCCGGCTCGACGACCAGCCCGTGCTCTTCCTCGTCGAGTCCTCCACAGCGGGCCTGAGCGTCGAGTCCGACCCCGGCATGGGCGTGCGCGCCGCCTCGATGACCCGTCTGCGCCTCGAGGGCGTCACCGTGCCCGCCGATGCCGTCCTCGGGGCCACCGACGGCACGACGTACGCCGAGTGCGTGCGGCTCTCGCGCCTGGCGTGGTGCGCACTGGCCGTGGGCACCGCCCAGGCCGTGCTCGACTACGTCACGCCCTATGTCAAGGAGCGCAAGGCCTTCGGGGAACCGGTCGCCCACCGCCAGTCGGTGGCCTTCATGGTCGCCGACATCGCCATCGAGCTGCAGGCCATGCGGCTGCTCACCTACAAGGCCGCCGGCCGCGCCGCGGCGGGCAAGGACTTCGCCCGCGAGGTCTCGCTCGCCCGCCGCCTGTGCGCTGACAAGGGCATGCGCATCGGCCTCGACGGCGTGCAGCTGCTCGGCGGCCATGGATTCGTCAAGGAACACCCCGTGGAACGGTGGTACCGCGACCTGCGGGCCGTCGCCGTGCTGGAAGGAGCCGTCCTCGTCTGAGGACCACCCATCATGATCAGTCTGGACGACCCCAAGAAGTTCCGCCCGCTGCGCGACCAGGCCCACCAGGTCGCCATGAACATGCTGCGCCCAATCTCGCGCAAGTACGACAAGGCCGAGCACGCCTACCCGACCGAGCTCGACATGCTCGCCTCGATGATCGACGGGCTCTCCGAGTCCGGCGCGGCCGAGGGTGCCGGCGCTGCCGGCGTCCGTCGTGACGAGGCCCCCGAGAAGCCCGACACCTCGGGCACCAAGAACGGCGCCAACCTGGCCTCGGTCCTCTCGATCGCCGAGATGTGCTGGGGTGACGTCGGGCTGCTGCTCTCCATGCCCCGGCAGGGCCTCGGCAACTCCGCCATCGCCTCGGTCGCCAACGACGAGCAGCACGCGCGCTTCGACGGTGTGTGGGCCGGGATGGCCATCACCGAGCCCGGCACCGGCTCGGACTCCGCGAACATCCAGACCACCGCGGTCCTCGACGGCGACCACTACGTCATCAACGGCGAGAAGATCTACGTCACCAGCGGCGACCGCGCCGACGCGATCGTCGTGTGGGCGACCCTCGACCGGGACCTGGGCCGCGCGGCCATCAAGTCGTTCGTCGTGCCCAAGGGCACGCCGGGCATGCGCGTGGACCGGCTCGAGCACAAGCTCGGCATCAAGGCCTCGGACACCGCCACCATCATCTTCGAGGACTGCCGCGTCCCGAAGGAGAACCTGCTCGGTTCGGCCGACGTCGACCCCAAGCAGGGCTTCGCCGGGGCGATGGCCACCTTCGACAACACCCGTCCGCTGGTGGCCGCCATGGCGATCGGCTGCGCGAAGGCCTCCCTCGACCTGACCCGTGAGCTCCTCGAGAAGGCCGGCGTCGTCATCGACTACGACCGTCCGGCGATCACGCAGTCGGCTGCTGCCGCGAAGTTCCTGCAGATGGAGGCCGACTGGGAGGCTGCCCGCCTGCTCACCCTGCAGGCCGCGTGGATGGCCGACAACCGCGAGCCGAACTCGCTCGAGGCTTCCATGGCCAAGGCCAAGGCCGGAAGGGTCGGCTCCGACATCACGCTCTCGTGCGTCGAGCTGGCCGGATCGCTGGGCTACAGCGAGCACGAGCTGCTCGAGAAGTGGGCGCGCGACTCCAAGATCCTCGACATCTTCGAGGGCACCCAGCAGATCCAGCAGCTCATCGTCGCCCGACGCGTGCTGGGGCTGAGCAGCGCCGAGCTGAAGTAGCACCAGGCAGCACCCGGACGTACGACGACCCGGGGCCCACCGCGGTGGGCCCCGGGTCGTTCGCTGTGCTGCTGGTGCGCTGCGGTGCGGGCGGGTGCTCAGTCCTCGCTGGCCCGCTGCTGGGCGTGCGCCTCGGTCTCGGCCTCGATCCGGGCCTCGGTCTCGGCGGCGGCGGGGGAGCCGACGGGCTCCGGCGGCGCAGCCGAGGCCGGCGTCGGAGCGGACTTCAGCGGCACCTGGTCGGCGGTCTTGGTGGGCGCCTTCTTCGCAGCCGGAGCCTTCTTCACGGCCGGCGCCTTCTTCGCCGTGCTCCTCTTGACCGGTGCCTTCTTGGCGGGGCTCTTCGTGGCGGTGTCCCCGCCACCGGTCACGGCAGCCACGTCGGCAGGGGTCGCCTTGACGACGACGTCCTCCGCCGCGGCGTCGATGCCGGTCAGCGGCTCGTCGTGGACCGGCGGCTGTGGTGCCGGCTTCGGTGCCGGCTTCGAGGTCGGCTTCGAGGTCGCGACCTTCTGCTCGGTGGTCTTCGCCTGCGGCTCGGCCGCCGGAGCAGCCTGAGCAGGGGCGTCCGCCTCGGGCGCACCGCGTCCGGTCACCCGGCCGAGCAGCGAGCGCGCCGTGCCCTCGACGGCCGTGCGGCCCAGGCTCACACCGGTGCGGACCTGTCCGGCGGCCTTGCCGGCGACGGCGGCCGGCAGCTTCACGGCACCGGCAGCCAGGTCGGTGGCCGCCTCGGCGGCCGGGCCGACGACGGGGATCTTGGACAGCGGGGTGGGCACGGTGGTGTCCTCCTGGGGGATGGGGTACCAGGGGTCTCGTGACCACCCGGGCGTGCACGAGTCAACCAGGTGCCGGGACGGCCGACCCCGCACCCAGGGGTGAAGCAACGACCTCAGGAGTCAGCAGGCCGCACCGGGGTCGGGGCCGGCGCGGAGCGCCGCGGGGGCAGGCGGTCGCCGGGGGCGTCCGCCGGGGAGCTGACGTCCGACTCGCTGTCCGCAGCCAGGTCGGGTCGGGGTGCCACCCGGGCCGCCACGTCGGCCGGCGTGGGGGCGCCGGCCGTGGCCTGGCCGGTGGTGGACGTGCCGGTGTCGGACGTGTCGGCGGGGCCGGACGTGCTGGGGTCGGTGGCGTCGCGACCACGCTCCCGCACGAGGGCGACACCCCGCTCGACGTGCGGTCGCAGGGCCCGGACCGCCTGTCCACTGACGCGCAGACCCAGCCTCAGCGGGCCGCGGGCCCGGCGGCGTACGTGTCCGACGGCGTTCTCGATGCTGGTGCGGGCGGTGGGGCTGGGTGCCACGTGCAGGTCCTCTCGTGGGGGATCGATCGGGTGCCCCCGCAGTCAAGCACGCACCGCTCAGGAGACGACGCTGAAGGGGTCGTGGTCGGCGAGGATCTTGTCGACGCGGGCCTGGTCGAGCCGGTTGACCACCGACGAGGTCTCCTGCGCGTCGCGGACGCACTTCGAGAGCGTGAAGGTGGAGGTCGTCAGGAAGAGGGTGCCGAGGCCGAGGAAGGCGCGGATCCAGGGGTCGACGGGCAGGTACAGCACCGCGACGACCATGCACAGCAGGGCGAGGCCGAAGGAGATCGCGGCCTGGGCGTAGAAGGCGTTGGTGGTCTTGTTCTGGGTGGGTGTGCTCATGGGTCCACCATGCTGCGCCCGGCCGGGCCCCTGGATGCGTCGGCGTACCCGTCGGTGCTGAGCACGCGCACTCACCTCCACGGGCGTGCTGGTCGACCACGAGCATGACCGAGCCTGCCCGCGTGCCCCTACCGGGTCAGCGGGGGTGGCACCATGACCGGCATGGACGACCAGGACCGGACCGGGACCATCATCGAGGTGCTGGACGCGGCGTTCGCCGATCTGATGGAAGCCGACCCGGTGGGCTTCCGGGGCAAGTACCGCAAGATGGCCGCGGACCCCCACGCGTTCTACCGGGGCACCGCCTGCCTGTTCTACGCCGACGTCACCGGCAGCGCGGGCGGCTCGGCCGGCGCCCAGGTGTGGACCGAGGACTTCGCGGACGAGCGCAGCAGCCGGATCTGGATCCACGGAGACCTGCACGTCGAGAACTTCGGGACCTACCTCAACTCGGACGGTCGCTTCGTCTTCGACGTCAACGACTTCGACGAGGCCTACCTGGGCCGCTTTACCTGGGACCTCCAGCGCTTCGCCGCGTCCCTGGGACTGGTGGGCTGGCAGAAGGCGCTGCCGGAGCAGGACGTGCGTGACCTCGTGACGCGCTACCTGCACGCCTACCTCGACCAGGTTGACGAGTACGTCGAGAGCGACGAGGACGACTACGCGCTCTACCTGCACAACACCACCGGGCCGGTGCACGAGGCGCTGCTGGAGGCGCGCGAGCAGCGGCGCACCGACCTGCTCGCCCAGAACACCACTCGAGGCGACGGCGAGCACCGTCGCTTCCGTGACGACCCGTCGGTGCGCCGCCTCGACGACGAGGAGCGCGCCCGGGTCGAGCAGGCCTACCGCGACTACCTGGAGACGATCCCCGACCAGCGTCGTTCCTCGCGGGCGGTCTTCTACGACCTGCACGACGTCGTCGGCAAGTCCGGCTTCGGCATCGGCAGTGCCGGGCTGCCCGCCTACAACCTGCTGATCGAGGGCCACAGCCAGGCGCTCGACAACGACGTGGTGCTCTCGATGAAGCAGGCCAACGTGCCGGCGCTGAGCAGGTTCGCCGACAACACCGACGTCGACTCCTACTTCGACCACGAGGGGCACCGCACGGTGGTCAGCCAACGGGCCCTGCAGGTGCACACCGACCCGCTGCTCGGCCACGCCGCCATCGACGGGGTCGGCTACGTCGTGGCCGAGGTGTCGCCGTACGAGGTCGACCTGGACTGGTCGGGCATCACCGAGCCCGACGACATGGCCGCGGTGGTCGAGCTGCTGGGCCGGGCGACCGCGAAGATCCACTGCGCCTCCGACGAGGACAGCGAGCAGGACCTGGTGGACTTCCAGGTCGAGGAGGCGGTGGTCGCGAGCGTGGGTGAGCGCCGCGACGAGCTGGTCGCCTGGATCAGCGACTTCGCGATCGCCTACGCCGACCGGGCCCGGGCCGACCACGCGCTGTTCGTCGAGGCCTTCCGTGAAGGGCGGATCGGGGTCTCCTCGACCTGAGGTCAGGGCCGCCAGGCGGTCCCGGCGCCGTCCGATGGCTCCGCCAGGAGGTGGGCGGGGGCCGCGAAGCCGTCCCGGACGAAGCGGGCGTCGATGGCGCGGGCGACCGCCTCGACCCGTTCCTCGGGCACCAGTGCCACCGTCGAGCCGCCGAAGCCACCGCCGGTCATGCGGGCCCCCAGGGCCCCGGCCTCGACGGCGGTGTCGACCGCGGCGTCGAGCTCGGGGCAGGAGATCTCGAAGTCGTCGCGCATCGACAGGTGCGACGCCAGCACCAGCCGCGTCAGGGCAGCCCGGTCGTGGGCCTCGATCGCCTCGGCCACCAGCTCCACGCGCCGGATCTCGGTGGTCACGTGGCGGGCGCGACGGCGGAGCCGGTCGTCGGCGAGGTGGTCGGCCTGCTCGGGCGTCGCGTGGCGCAGCGTGGGCACGCCCAGCTGTCGGGCGGCCTCCTCGCAGTCCGCCCGGCGCTGGGCGTAGCCGCCGTCGACGAGCGCGTGGGCGACCCGGGTGTCGGTGACCAGCAGCCGCAGACCGTTGCGCGCGAGTCCCAGGGCGACCGGGCGCGAGGTGCCGGTGTCGAAGTCGAGCAGCAGGGCCGTGCCCGCCTCGGCGAGCATGGCCACCGTCTGGTCCATCCCACCGGTGGGCGCCCCGACCACCTCGGTCTCCGCGCGGATCGCTGCAGCCACCACCGCTCGGCGACGGTCCAGGTCGAGGTCGAGGTCGAGCGCCCCGACGACTGCGGTCGCCACCGCGCACTCGAGCGCGGCCGAGCTCGACAGACCGGCGCCCACCGGGACGGTGGAGTCGATGAGGATGTCGAGCCCCGGCACGGCGCGGCCCTGCTCGCCGAGGCCCGGGCCGAGCGCCCACAGCACCCCGACGGCGTACGCCGCCCAGCCCTGCGGGCCGCCGGGGCCGCAGGAGCCGATGGTGCCCTGCCAGCCCAGGTCCTGCTGGAGGCTGCGGACCCGCACCAGGTCGTCGTCGCGGCGGCGCACCGCCGCCCACGTCGAGTGCGGCAGCGCGACCGGCAGCACCAGCCCGGCGTTGTAGTCGGTGTGCTCGCCCATCAGGTTGACCCGCCCCGGTGCCCGGCCCACGAGGTCGGGACGGGCGTCGTACACCTGCTCGAAGGTGGCCACGAGGCCGGCCACCACGTCGGCAGGGTCCCCGGGTCCGGTCCAGCTCATGCGGCCCACCCTACGAAGTGACGGCGCCCACCGGGCGCCGGCGCGAGGGTGCCAGGATCGGGGGATGAGCGAGGAGACGAACCCCCCGGACCCGGCGGCCCTGGCCGAGCTGGCCCACCAGCTCTTCGACCTGGCCCGAGCCGGACACGTGCAGCGGCTGCTGGCCTACGTCGACGCGGGTGTCCCGGTCGGGCTCACCGACGCCCAGGGCAACACGCTGCTGATGCTGGCCGCCTACCACGGGCACGCCGACGTGGTGCGCGGGCTGGCCGAGCGCGGTGCAGACGTCGACGCCCTCAACGACCGCGGTCAGTCGCCGTTGGCCGGCGCGGTCTTCAAGGGGGAGCAGGACGTGGTCGACGCCCTGGTGCAGCACGGTGCCGACCCCGACGCCGGCGCGCCCACCGCCCGCGACACCGCCCAGATGATGGGTCGCCCGCTCCCGCACCCGCCCGAGCGGTCGTAGGGTCGCAGCCGTGCACTTCCTCCACGACGCGGTCCCACCGCACGAGCTGACCTACGACGACGTCTTCATGGTCCCGGGGCACTCCTCGGTGGCCAGCCGCTACGACGTCGACCTGTCCACCGGTGACGGCACCGGCGCCACGGTGCCCCTGGTGGTGGCCAACATGACCGCGATCGCGGGCCGGCGGATGGCCGAGACCGTGGCCCGCCGCGGCGGCCTCGTCGTGGTCCCGCAGGACATCCCGGTGCCGGTGGTGCGCGACGTCGTGGCGTTCGTCAAGAGCCGGCACCTGGTCTTCGACACCCCGATCGAGCTCGCCCCGCACCAGACGGTCGCCGAGGCGCTCGCCCTGATCCCCAAGCGGGCCCACCGCGCCGCGGTCGTGGTCGACGACGGGCGGCCCGTGGGCGTCGTCGACGCGGCGGACTGCGCCGAGGTCGACCGCTTCGCCCAGGTGCACCGGGTGATGAGCCCGGCCACCGTCACGATCGACGCGGACACCGATCCGCGAGCGGCTTTCGACGCCATCGACAGGGCCCGGGCGCCGCTGGCCGTCGCCGTCGACGAGCAGGGGCGGATGGTCGGGGTGCTGACCCGCGCCGGCGCGCTGCGGGCCACCCTCTACACCCCGGCCGTCGATGCCCGGGGCGGGCTGCGGATCGCAGCGGCCGTGGGCGTCAACGGGGACGTCTCGCGCAAGGCCCAGGACCTGCTCGAGGCCGGTGTCGACTGCCTCGTCGTCGACACCGCGCACGGTCACCAGGACCGGATGCTGGAGGCGCTGCGCGCGGTGCGCTCGCTGGACCCGCAGGTGCCGGTGGCCGCCGGCAACGTCGTCTCGGCCGACGGCACCCGGGCGCTCGTCGAGGCCGGGGCCGACATCGTCAAGGTCGGTGTCGGACCCGGCGCGATGTGCACGACGCGGATGATGACGGGGGTCGGGCGGCCCCAGTTCTCGGCCGTGCTGGAGTGCGCCGAGGCGGCTCGTTCCGCCGGGGCCCACGTCTGGGCCGACGGTGGGGTCCGGCACCCGCGCGACGTGGCGCTGGCCCTGGCGGCCGGTGCGTCCAGCGTGATGATCGGGTCGTGGTTCGCCGGCACCCATGAGTCGCCGGGCGACCTCGTCGAGGACGGAGGTCGGTCGTACAAGGTCTCCTTCGGGATGGCCTCGGCGCGTGCGGTGGCGCAGCGCACCTCCGGCGAGTCGGCCTTCGACCGGGCCCGCAAGGGTCTCTACGAGGAGGGCATCTCCGCCTCGCGGATGTACCTGGACCCCCAGCGCCCCGGTGTCGAGGACCTCATCGACGAGATCTGCTCCGGCGTCCGGTCGTCGTGCACGTACGCCGGCGCCGCGTCGCTGGAGGAGCTGCACGCACGAGCGGTCGTCGGCGTGCAGTCGGCGGCCGGCTACTCCGAGGGTCGTCCGCTCGCGACGTCCTGGTGACCCGGCCCGGAGGGCCGGATCAGTCGCGGGAGCTGTTGGCGGTGCGCCCGCGCACGATGCCGATGAAGGTCTGCACGCGTGGATCCTCGTTGTCGGTGCGCCAGACCAGGCCCACCGTCGTCGACGGCAGGTCGTGGACCGGGCGGTAGGTGACGTCCTTGCGCTGGTGCAACCGGGCCACCGACATCGGCACCAGCAGCACCCCGGTGCCGGCGGCCACCGTCTCGACCGCGTCGGCCACGGTCATCGGCGGCCAGTCCAGCTGCTCGGCGCGCGGGGTCCAGCCCGACCGGTGCGGGGCGACCAGCTGCTCGTCGGCGAGGTCCTCGGTGCCGAGCTCGTCGACCACCGTCGCGACGTGCTCGTGCCCGACGACGGCGACGACCCGCTCCTCGTAGAGCGGGATGCAGTGCAGGCCGTCGCGATCCACGGGCAGCCGCGCGAGGACCGCGTCGACCTCGTAGGCGCGCACCGCGACCTCCTGCTGGTCCTCCTCGAGCGGCACCAGCTCGAGCGGGTCGCGGGAACGGTCGCGCCAGGTGCGCGCCCACTTGTCGGGGGTCGCTCCGGTGACGAAGCCGAGGCGGAAGGGGCTGGGCATTCGTCGAGCGTAGTCGTCCGAGGCAGGACGTAGAGTCAGGGCGTCCGTACCTACCTAGGGGTGAAAGTGCTCCACGTGTGTTTGACGTCACCCGTCATCGGCAAGGAGACCTGTGTCGCGGGCTCGGCGTCCGTACGGGGCACTTACGCAGGGCTCCCGACCACGCCGAGTCGGCGGCGTAGGTCCGGTCGTCAGGGGGAGAGCGCTGCATGAGCACCTGGGTGTCCCTGGAGACGCTCCCCGACCGCGACGACCTCGGCGCCGGAGCCCACGTGCTCGGAGGGTTCCGGCGCGCCGTCGTGGATGCTGTCGAGGGGGTCAAGCGGGGTGACCTCACCGGACACCTCGAGGTGGCGAGCGCGGTGGGAGACCTGGCCCCGCGCCCGGCGGACGGCAGCACCCGGATCCTCTGGGAGGCGCTGGCCACCCTGGGCGCCCACGACCTGCAGCTCGCGCGCGCGGTGGAGCCGCACCTCGACGCGCTCGCGATCCTGACCGAGGCGAGCACCGACCGGCCGAGGGGCGAGATCCCGCAGGGCTCGACGTGGGGCGTCTTCGCCGCCGAGGGGCCCGGCGCCCGGCTGACGGCCCGTGGACACGACGGCGGCTGGGTGCTCGACGGCACCAAGCCGTGGTGCTCGCTCGCGACCCGGCTCAGCCACGCCCTGGTCACGGCCTGGGTCGACGACGAGCAACGCGGCCTGTTCGCGGTCGACCTGCACCACCCCGGGGTGCGCGCGGGCGCAGCCGCCGACGACTGGGTCGCCCGGGGCCTGCCCGACGTGGTCAGCACCGCGATCGACCTCGACGCCGTGCCGGCGACCGCCGTCGGGGAGCCGGGCTGGTACCTGCGTCGCGACGGCTTCGCCTGGGGCGGCATCGGCGTCGCCGCGGTCTGGTACGGCGGTGCCGTCGGGCTGGCCCGCCGCCTGTCCCGCCCCGGCGGCCGGGTGCTCGACCAGGTCGGGCACCTGCACCTCGGCCGGGTCGACCAGCACCTCAGCGCGGCGCGCGCGGTGCTGGGCGAGGCGGCCCGATCGGTCGACTCCGGCCGGGTCGGGGCCGGCGACGCGGCCGCCCTGGCGAACCGGGTGCGCTCGGTCGTCGCCGCCTCCGCGGAGGCGGTGCTCGAGTCCTGCGAGCACGCGCTGGGCCCCGGACCCCAGGTCGCCGAGCCGGCGTACGCCGCAGCCCTGGCGGACCTGCGCCTCTACCTGCGCCAGCACCATGCGGAGCGCGACCTCGCCGCCCTGGGCCGCGAGGCCGACCGGTCCGGCGCCTGGTGGTCGCGGTGAGCCCGTCCTTCCGGCACGACTCGTCGGGCACGGCGGCCAGGACGTGGCACGACGACCGCCGCTGGGCGGCGCTGCCGATGCTGGAGCTGTCGGCCCGCGACGGTCGGACCCTGACCCGGGTCGTGGTCGTGGCCGCCCACCCCGACGACGAGTCGCTCGGCGCGGCCGGGCTGATGTCACGGGTGCTGGCCCTCCCGGCCGACCAGCGACCCACCGTGGAGGTGGTGCTCCTGACGTCGGGGGAGCGCAGCCACCCGGAGTCGCCCACGCACTCGACCGAGGTGCTCTCCGCGCGCCGGCTCGAGGAGTCGCGCGCCGCGGTGCTCGCCCTCGGTGACGGTGCCGAGGCGGTCGGGATCGAGTGCTGGGACGTCGGCGACGGTCAGGTGGCCGACGACGAGGCCCGGTGGGCCGACCGCCTCAGCACCCTGGTCGGGGACGGCAGCCGCACCCTGCTGGTGGGGCCCTGGCGCCACGACGGCCACCCGGACCACGACGCCGCCGGGCGGATCTGTGCCGCCGTCGCCCACCGGACCGGCGCCCGGCTGCTGGAGTACCCGATCTGGTTCTGGCACCACGCCGAGCCCCAGGACGCCCCCTGGGTGGACCTGCGGCGGCTGCCGATGGACCCGGTCACCAGTGCGGCCAAGCACCGCGCCGTCGAGTGCCACACCTCGCAGGTGCGTCCGCTCTCCGACGCACCCGGTGACGAGACGCTGCTGCTGCCGGGGATGCTCGCGCACTTCCTGGGCGAGCAGGAGGTCTTCGTCGAGGAGCCCGCCCACGACGACACCCTCGACGCGTTGCACCGCGAGGTCGCCGAGCCCTGGGGTGCCGACACCCGTTGGTACGAGGAGCGCAAGCGGGCCCTGACGATGGCGATGCTGCCGGACCGCCGGCACGGCCGGGCGCTCGAGGTCGGTTGCTCGACGGGCGTGCTGACGCGTGAGCTGGCCGGTCGCTGCGCCGAGGTGCTGGCCGTCGACGCGAGCGCGGCCGCCGTCACCGCTGCCCGCCGGCGCACCGAGGACCTCGACCACGTCGAGGTGCAGCACCGGCTGCTCCCCGAGGACTGGCCCGACGGTCGCTACGACCTCGTGGTGGTCAGCGAGCTGGGCTACTTCCTCAGTCCCGTCGACCTCGAGGAGCTGGTGCGCCAGGTCGCGAACGGGCTGGCGTCCGACGGGGTCGTGCTCCTGGCGCACTGGCGGCACCCCGTGCAGGGCTGGCCGCTCGACTGTGCGGCCGTGCACCGCGCCTTCGAGTCGCTGTCGGACTGGTCCCGCCTGGCTGAGTACCGCGACCGCGACGTCGAGATGCTGCTGCTCGGGCCCCAGAGCCGGATGCCGGAGCCGCACGCGTGAGCCCGGGCCGGTGAGCCCGGTGGACCGGGTCGTCGTGGTGGTCCCCGCTCACGACGAGGAGGACGTGCTGGGTCGTTGCCTCGAGGACATCGCGGACGCCGCCGCACAGGCGCGGGTCCTGCGCGTGCGCGTCGACGTCGTCGTGGTCCTCGACGACTGCACCGACGGCAGCCTGGCGGTCGCCTCCGAGCACGACGTGCAGGTCGTGGAGACCGACGCCCGCTGCGTCGGAGCGGCCCGGGCCCTGGGGGTGGGCGTGGCCACCGGGCACCCCGACCGCCTCGCCGCGGTGGGGCCCGACGACGAGCGGCGCACCTGGGTGGCCACCACCGACGCCGACAGCCGGGTGCCGGGATCCTGGCTCCTGGACCACCTCGCGGCCGCCCACCACGGGCACGATCTGCTCGTGGGGCCGGTGCTGCCGGACGCCGACGAGCTCGACCCCGCCGTGCTGGCCGCGTGGCACGACCGGCACCGCACCGGGCGCCTGCACGTGCACGGCGCCAACCTCGGGGTGCGGCTCTCGGCGTACCGGGCGGTGGGTGGGTTCGCCGACCTGGCCACCGGCGAGGACGTCGCGCTGGTGCAGGCGCTCCTGGCCCTCGACGTGCCGACGGTGCGCCAGGGCCGCCCGGTGGTGACCTCGGCCCGCGAGCGCGGCCGGGCGCCCGACGGGTTCGCCGGCTACCTGCGGGCCCTGCGCCTGGCCGTGGCCGAGGGCGAGCCCGCCTGATCCGGATCGCCCGCGACTGCGATGAGTTCCACGGAGTGCTCCGGTCTCCTCGGTGAGACATGTCGAGGAGAGGAAGACCGTGAGCAGGCCGAGCACTGATCCCGAGCCCCACCGACGCTTGTCAGTCTTCCTGGGTGACTGGCACGCCGTCGGGACCTCCTACGGCGGGCAGGAGCAGTCGCTGGACGATCCGCGCGCGGGCGCGACGCCGTGGAGCAGCATCCACTCCGCACGCTGGCACTCCGGGCAGTACTTCGTGGTGCAGGACGAACGCGCGAGTGGTCCCTTCGACACCCTCACCATGATGGGCTGGGACGTGGAGTCGGAGCGCTACTTCGCTCGGAGCATCGAGAACCACGGTTTCGCACGGGACTACACGATGACCGTCGAGGGCCGCACCTGGACGTTGTCCGGCGAGGCCGAGCGCGCCACCTGCACCTTCAGCGAGGACGGCCGGACCCAGGAGATCTCCTGGGAGTGGAAGCCGGCACACCAGTGGCTGCCCCTGTGCGATCGGACCGCACGCCGGATCGGTTAGCGCCGGACCAGCGTCGCGGCTCAGCAGCCGACGCCGGTGAGGTCGGCGTCGCGCAGGGTGCGGCGCGCGGCGTCGAGGCGGTAGGCCGAGCAGTAGTAGGAGCTCAGCAGCGGGTCGCGACGCAGGCGCACCTCTGACCAGGTGCCGCCGCCGGTGGGCTCGAGGTAGCGCATCCGCTCGCGTAGCAGCGCTCGCGGCCCGCCCCGGTGCTTGAGGTAGCGGTCCAGCCAGCGCTGCACGGTGACGCTGGTGACGGCCTGGCCCCAGCGGCTCGCGGGCAGCACCAGCGGGATGTCGGTGTACTCCAGGTGCGTCGAGGCGCGCGGGACCAGCATCATCGAGTCGATCCCGGCGGCGTCCCACGCGTCCCAGCCGGTGGCCTTCTCGCGTTGCGGGTCGGGCCCCCCGGGGCTGGGCTGCGGCGAGATGGAGCTCCCGCCCGACAGGAACCACGGGCTGACGCTGAAGCCGTACTCCGACTGGATGCCGAGCGCAGGCACCACCGGACGGAACTGCGGGCCCGAGGAGAGCGGGGAGCCGAGCTTGTCGAGGGCCACGACCGTGGCCACCCGCTCGTCGACCGCCTGCACCCGCGAGACGGCGGCGGCACCGAGCGAGTGCCCGATGATCGCGGTCCGTTGCCGCCGACCGGGGGTGAAGGGCGAGTGGTCGCGCGAGCGGTCGAGGAGGCGGTGGAAGGGGTTGGCGGCGTCGACGCGGGCGCCCTCGGAACCCGGGTTGGCGTAGGGCCGCGCCGGGGTGGCGTGCAGGAAGGACAGCGCGTCGCGGGTGCCGACCTCGAAGTTGGCCTGCTGCTGGAACGGCACGCCCGGGCAGCCGCTCATCTCGCCGGGCAGGGGCTCCGCGGTCGGGTCGCAGAACGGGAACACCTGGCCGTCGGGGTGGGGGAACGTCTCGCTCGCGCCCTGGCCCTGGACGTCGTAGGTCAGCACCACGTAGCCGCGTTCGGCGAGGTCCTGCGCCAGCCACTCGTACATGCCCTCCGAGCCCTGCACCGAACCCGGGGTGATGACCACGCCGGGGAACGGGCCGCGCAACCGGCGACCGGAGTAGGGGTCACGGGCTCCGGGCGCGGGTGCCCACACGGTGCCGCGCAGCAGCGCGCCGTGCTGGTTGGTGAAGGCCACGCGTCGCGCCCGACCCCGGGTGCCGGCCCAGGAGGCGCGCAGCGGGTTGCCGACGTCCCAGCCGGGCACGCTGTTGCCGGCGGTGAGCGCCGGGCGGGTCGGCTCGGCGACCTGGGTGAGCAGCTGGGCCACGCTGGTGGCGGTGCCCTGCGCGACCAGGGCCGGCAGGTAGGCGGGGTTGCGCAGCTGGCCACCCTCACCGTGGATGCGCCCGTAGGCGTCGGCGATGTTCTGGGTGTCGCGCTGCACGTACGCCGGTGAGCCGGGCTCGGGCTCGCTCGTGCGCGCGAGAGACGGGCCGGTGCCGACGAGCAGCAGACCGGTCCCGGCCATCAGTGCGAGCAGGGTGCGGGGACGGTTCAGGGGCACGGCACGTTCCTTCCGGGGGCGACGTCGCCCTCCCGGTGTCTCAACGACGCTGCGCCGACCGGGATACGTGGTTCCGGCGGTGCCGGCGCCCTCGGCAGTGTTGACTTCCCGGTGACGCCCCCCACGACGAGGAGCAGGACCGTGCTGGAGACCCTGAGCGGGTTGTGGGACGCCCTGCCGGAGGCGTTGCGGGACCCCGTCGCCCTCGCGGCACCGTTCTTCGTGTTGATGATCGGCCTCGAGGCCCTGGCCGCGCTGCTCCTCGAGGACGACGAGCAACCGGCGGGGGAGCGGCGTACGAGCGACGGGCGGGCAGCCCCGCGCCGCGGTGGCTACGAGCGCAGGGACGCGCTGACCAGCCTCACCCTCGGCGTGGTGTCGGCCGCCACGATGGCGGCGTGGAAGGGGCTGGGACTGCTGGGCTACGCGGTCCTGTTCGCCTACGTCGCGCCCTGGCAGCTGCCGGCGGACGCCTGGTGGACCTGGGCGCTGGCGATCCTGGGGGTCGACTTCCTCTTCTACTGGGCGCACCGCATCGCGCACCGGGTGCGACTGGTCTGGGCGACCCACCAGGCCCACCACTCCAGCGAGTACTTCAACTTCTCGACCGCCCTGCGCCAGAAGTGGAACAACTCCCACGAGCTCGTGCTCTGGGCCCCGCTACCGCTGCTGGGCGTGCCGCCGGCACTGGTGTTCCTCGGGTTCTCGGTGAGCCTGGTCTACCAGTTCTTCGTGCACACCGAGCGGGTCGGCCGGTTGTGGCGCCCTGTCGAGCTGGTCCTGAACACGCCCTCGCACCACCGGGTGCACCACGGCAGCGACCCGGAGTACCTGGACCGCAACTACGGCGGGATCCTCATCGTCTGGGACCGGCTGTTCGGTTCCTTCCAGCCCGAGCTGCACCGACCCACGTACGGGCTGACGGTGCCGGTGGGCACCTACCACCTGCTGCGGCTGCAGACCCACGAGTACGCCGCCATCGGCCGCGACGTGCGTCGGGCCGGGACGTGGCGCGACAAGGTCGGCTACGTGCTCGGTCCGCCAGGCTGGCGACCGGCTGCGGATCGCGTCGACGCCTAGCCCCGAAATGAACAAAAGGCCCCGTGGAGCCGGGGCCTTCTGAGTGTCCGAGGGGGGACTTGAACCCCCACGCCCTAATACGGGCACTAGCACCTCAAGCTAGCGCGTCTGCCTATTCCGCCACCCGGACGAGTGCGTGGGAACAGTAGCAAGCCACCGCCGGATCCTCCGCATCGGACCCCCTCCTGGGCGGCGCGAGAGACCGACCCCACCCGTCCCACCCGTCACGGGGGTGGACAGCCACCGCCCCGCTGACATGCTGGGGGCATGTCGACCCCCGCCGAGGACCATCGCCCGGAGACCGACGAGCCGCGCGGCTACGACCCCGCGGCCGAGGTCGTGGAGATCTGTCGGGACCTGATCCGCATCGACACCTCCAACTACGGCGACGCGGACGGCCCGGGGGAGCGCAAGGCGGCCGAGCACGTCGCGGCGCTGCTCGAGGAGGTCGGGATCACCGCGCGCCTCTACGAGTCCGAGCCGGGGCGCACCAGCGTCGTGGCGCGCTGGGGCGGCACCGAGGGCGACGCGCTGCTGCTGCACGGACACCTCGACGTCGTACCGGCCGCGGCCGAGGACTGGGCGGTGCACCCGTTCTCCGGCGAGATCCAGGACGGCTACGTGTGGGGTCGCGGCGCGGTCGACATGAAGGACTTCGACGCGATGCTGCTCAGCGTGGTGCGCGCGCGCCAGCGTGCCGGGCGGATCCCGACCCGGCCGATCGTGCTGTGCTTCACCGCCGACGAGGAGGCGGGCGGCCACAAGGGCGCCGAGGTGCTGGTCCGCGACCACCCCGAGGAGTTCGAGGGCGTCACCGAGGCGGTCGGCGAGGTGGGCGGCTTCTCGGTGACCGTGCGCGGGCGCCGGGTCTACCTGATCGAGGCCGCCGAGAAGGGGATGGCCTGGATGCGCCTGACGGCGCGGGGCCGGGCCGGGCACGGCTCCATGCTCAACACCGACAACGCGGTCACGCGGCTGTCGGGCGCCGTCGCGCGCATCGGCGCCTACGACTGGCCGGTGCGCCTGACCCCGACCATGGAGGTCCTCCTGGCCACCGTCGGCGACCTCGCCGGCGTCGAGGCCACCCCCGCCAACGCGCCGGCCCTGATCGAGGAGTTCGGTGGCGCGGCCCGGATGCTCGGTGCCGTCATCAGCAACACCACCAACCCCACCATGCTGCAGGCCGGCTACAAGGTGAACGTGATCCCCACCGAGGCCACCGCCCACGTCGACGGCCGTTTCCTGCCCGGCTTCGAGGACGAGTTCTTCGCCACTTTCGCCGAGCTCGTCGGTGAGGGCGTCGAGATCGAGCACCTCTCCCACCAGCAGCCCTGGGAGACGCCGTACGACGGCGACCTGGTGCGCGCCATGAACCGCTCCATCCTCAGCGAGGACCCCGACGGCATCGTCGCGCCATACCTGATGAGCGGCGGCACCGACGCCAAGCACTTCCGCAAGCTCGGGATGCGCTCCTACGGCTTCGCGCCGCTGCGCCTGCCCGCCGACCTCGACTTCACCGCACTGTTCCACGGTGTCGACGAGCGGGTCCCGGTCGACGCCCTCGAGTTCGGGGCGCGGGTCTTCGACACGTTCCTCGACGACGTCTGAGCGGTCGCTGCGCTCCGGCGCTGCCGTTTGGTCACCAACGACAGATCTCCGGGCTCCGGCGCTGCCGTTTGGTCACCAACGACAGATCTTCGGGCTCCGGGAGTGCCGTTTGGTCACCAACGGCAGGTCGATGCCGTCCTCCGAGAGGGATCAGGCCGTCAGCACGCCGGCGCTGAGCAGGACCAGGACCGCCGCGCCCAGCACGACCCGGTAGATCACGAACGGCGTGTAGGAGCGGGTGCTCACGTAGCGCAGCAGCCACGCGATGGTGGCGTAGCCGACGATGAACGACACGACGGTCCCCACGATGGTCGGGCCCCAGCCGTAGGCGTTGTCCCCGTTGGGGATCTCGGCGAGCTGGAAGAACCCGGCGCCGAGCACAGCGGGGATCGCGAGCAGGAACGCGAAGCGCGTCGCCGCCTCGCGCTCGAAGCCGAGGAAGCGTCCCATCGAGATCGTCGCCCCGGAGCGTGAGACGCCCGGGACCAGCGCGGCGGCCTGGGCCAGCCCCATCAGCAGCGCGTCGCGCAGCCGCATCTTCTTGATCGCGCGCTCGTTGCGCCCGAACCGGTCGGCGATCCCGAGCACCACACCGAGCACGATCAGCGTCGTGCCGATGATCCACAGGCTGCGGAAGTCCTGCTCGATGATGTCCTTGAGGGCGATGCCCAGCACCACGATCGGCAGCGAGCCGATGATGATGTACCAGCCCATCCGGGCATCGACGTGGCCGCGCCACTCGGGCCGCACCAGCGAGCGCAGCCAGGTCGAGGCGATGCGCCAGATGTCGTGGCGGAAGTAGATGAGGACCGCCAGCTCGGTGCCGATCTGGACCACGGCGGTGAAGGCGGCGCCCGGGTCGCCCCAGCCGAAGAGCTCGGGGAAGATCCGCAGGTGCGCGCTGCTGGAGATCGGGAGGAACTCGGTCAGGCCTTGCAGGAGGCCCAGGACGACGGCCTTGAGGAGATCCAGCACGCGGTCAGCCTAGGAGACCGGTCCGGGCGAGCCGACGGCGACTCACGTGGGCCCCGCCGATAGGTTGTCGCCATGCAGCAACGCTCACTGGGGGCGACCGGGCTCCGCGTCTCCCGTCTCGGTCTCGGCACGATGACCTGGGGACGCGACACCGACGAGCACGAGGCCCGTGACCAGCTCACCTCCTTCGTGGAGGCGGGCGGCACCCTCGTCGACACCGCCGCGGCGTACGCCGACGGCCAGTCCGAGTCGCTCCTCGGTTCGCTCATCGGCGACGTGGTGGCCCGCGACGACATCGTGCTGGCCACCAAGGCCGGCATGGGCCTGAGCAAGGGCCGGTTGCGGGTCGACACCTCCCGCGGCCGGCTCCTCAGCACCCTCGACGCCTCACTGCGTCGGCTCGGGGTCGATCACGTCGACCTGTGGCAGGTCCACACCTGGCACGACGGAGTACCGATCGAGGAGACCCTCTCGGCGCTCGACCTGGCGGTGTCCTCGGGCCGCGCGTCGTACGTCGGCATCTCCAACTACTCCGGCTGGCAGACCGCCCAGGCCGCGACCTGGCAGCGCGCCGTCCCGGGGCGGGTGGCCCTGGCCTCCACCCAGGTGGAGTACTCGCTGCTCAACCGGGGGATCGAGCACGAGGTGCTGCCCGCGGCCGCCGCGACGGGTCTGGGTGCGCTGACCTGGTCGCCGCTGGGCCGGGGCGTGCTGACGGGCAAGTACCGGACCGGGACGCCCGCGAACTCGCGCGCCGCGACCTCGCAGTTCTCCTCCTTCATGAGCGTCTACATGGACGAGCGCTCGGCCAGCATCGTCGAGGCCGTGGTGCGTGCCGCGGAGGGGCTCGACCTGACTGCGTCGCAGGTGGCCCTGGCCTGGGTGCGCGACCGCCCCGGTGTCACCGCACCGATCCTGGGCGCCCGCACGGCCGCCCAGCTCAAGGAAGCACTGAGCGTCGAGGACGTCGTGCTGCCCCCCGAGATCACCGAGGCCCTCGACGACGTCTCGGCCGACTGAGGGCACGCCGGCGGCGTACTCTCTCCCGACCTGCTCCTGACCCACCACCACCGACCCACGGGAGGCCGTATGAGCCGCATCCCCCTTCGGCCGAGCCGGGCGGGCGTGGAGTGGGAGTTCGACCAGGTGTCGTTCCCCAGCGAGCTGAGCCGCAACGTCGTGACCCGGCTCCTCGTCGACCGCGCCGAGCACGGCGGCTGGGAGCTGGACTGCGTGCGGATCTCCACCGACGGGACCCGGCGTGTGGTGCTGCGCCGCAAGATCATCCGCGCGGTCAGAACCGCCTGAGCGGCCCTGCCCTCCGCGACACCGATCGCTGCGGGCCGCCGAGCGAGTGCCGTTGGTGACCAAACGGCACTCCCGGAGCCTCGAGATCTGTCGTTGGTGACCAAACGGCAGACGAAATCGCAGCCCGGAACGTTCGGCTCACCACCAACCGGAACGGCGGAAGAGCCACCACAGGCCACCGGAGGCGGCGGCCATCACGAGCAGCGCGAAGGGGTAGCCCAGCGCCCAGCCCAGCTCCGGCATGTGCTCGAAGTTCATGCCGTAGACCCCGGCGATCAGGGTGGGCACGACCACCAGCGCGGCGCCGGCAGAGATCTTGCGCATGTCGTCGTTCTGCTGCAGCTGGATCCGGGCGACGTGGACGTCGAAGGCGGTCGAGAGCAGACCGTCGAGGTTGTCGACCAGGTCCGCGGTGCGGCTGAGGTGGTCCAGCACGTCGCGGAAGAACGGCCCCGCCTCGGCGTCGATGCCGCTCACCGCGCCCTCGCTGAAGCGGTGCAGCGGTTCCCGCAGCGGCTGGACGGCGCGGCGCACCTCGGCGATCTCGCGCTTGAGGGTGTAGATGCGCACCGAGTCGTTGGTACGGGCGGGGGAGAGGACCGACTCCTCCACCTCGTCGACGTCGACCTGCAGCTCACCGACCACCGAGACGTAGCCGTCGACGACCCGGTCGCACACCGCGTAGACCACCGACGAAGGGCCGTGGGTGAGCACCTGCTCGCTGGACTCCAGGAAGGAGCGGGCCGGACCCAGGTCGAGCCCGTGCCCGTGGCGCACGGTCACCACGAAGTCGGGGCCGATGAACAGGCTCACCTCGCCGGTCTCGACCGCGTCCTCGGCATCGACGTACCAGAGCGTCTTGAGCACCAGGAACAACCCGTGCTCGTAGCGCTCCAGCTTGGGGCGCTGGTGCGCCTTGACGGCGTCCTCGACCGCCAGGGGGTGCAGGTCGAAGGCCTCCGCGACCGCGGTCAGCTCCTCGGGCGCCGGCTCGTGGAGCCCCACCCAGACGAACCCGCCGCACTCGCGGGCCCGGGCGCGCAGGGCGGCGTAGTCCTGGTCGGCGCAGTCCACCTCGGTACGGGTCCCGTCGTGGTAGACGGCGGCATCGACGATCACGGGGGCCACGCTAGTGCCACCGGCGCTGTGCAGGCCCCGGCTACAGTGCCCGGCATGGCCACGATGGTGCTCGTCCGGCACGGACGCACGACCGCGAACGCCACCGGTGTCCTCGCCGGTCGAACCCCCGGCGTCGAGCTCGACGAGACCGGGCGCGACCAGGCGCAGCGCGCCGGGCAACGGTTGGCGGGGGTCCCGCTGGCCGCGGTCGTCTCCAGCCCGATGCTGCGCTGCCAGCAGACCGCGGAGGCGGTGCTGGCCCACCAGGCACCCGGGACCCGGTCCCTGACCGAGGACGACGTGACCGAGTGCGACTACGGGGCCTGGCAGGGCAGCAGCCTCAAGGACCTGGCCGCGGAGCCGTTGTGGCGCACCGTCCAGACCCAGCCGTCCGCGGCGACGTTCCCCGAGGGGGAGTCGATGGCGCGGATGCAGGCGCGGGCGGTGGCCGCCGTACGCCGCATCGACGCCGCGATCGAGGCCGAGCACGGCCCGGGCGCGGTGTGGGCGGTGGTCAGCCACGGCGACATCATCAAGTCGGTGCTCGCCGACGCCCTCGGGATGCACCTGGACCTCTTCCAGCGCATCGGCGTCGACCCGGCGTCGCTGTCGATCGTGCGCTACACCGAGACCCGGCCCTACGTGCTGGCCAGCAACACCCACGCCGGCGACCTGTCCTGGCTGGTCCCGGCGCCCGACGCGACCGGTGAGCCGGGCGCGGACGCGGCCGTCGGCGGCGGCGCCGGCCCCCGGGAGGACACCGTCGCGCCGGGGACCGCGGCTGCTTCGCACCACCGGGTGGACCCGGCCCTCCCGGGGCGCCCCTAGGGTGAGTGACATGCCAGTCGTCCACGCCTTCGACCCGCCGGAGAGGTTCGTCACCGGCACCGTCGGGGAACCCGGGTCCCGCACCTTCTTCCTCCAGGCCCGCAGCGGCAGCCGGCTGATCAGCGTCTCGTTGGAGAAGCAGCAGGTCGCCGCGCTGGCCGAACGGGTCGACGAGCTGCTCGACGAGGTGATGGAGAGCGACACCTCGACCGCCGTGATCCCCGCGGTCGCCCCGCTGGGGCTCGAGGACGCCGCCCCGCTGGAGCAGCCCATCGACGAGGAGTTCCGGGCCGGCACCATGACGTTGTCCTGGGACCCCGACGCCGAACGCATCGTCATCGAGGTCTTCCCCTACTCCGAGGCCGCGGTGGTCTCGCCCGAGCAGGTCGACCAGGACTTCGAGGAGCCCGACCCCGAGGAGATGCTCCTGGTGCGGCTCGAGGCCGGCCCGGCACGGGCCTTCGTGCAGCGCACCGCCCAGGTCATCGAGGCCGGGCGGCCCAGCTGCCCCTTCTGCGGCAACCCCATCGACCCCGAGGGCCACCTGTGCGTGCGCGCCAACGGCTTCCGCAGGCGCGAGCCCTGAGCCACGTCGTGGCCCGGACCAGCAGGAACGCCCCGTGAGCGGGGCGGGGGTCGACCTCGTCGAGGACGAGCTGGAGCTGCGCGGGCGGATCATGCCCGCCTCGAACGCCACGTTCCTCGGTTCTGTCGGCGGCGTCCAGGTGGTCTACAAGCCGATCGCCGGGGAGCGGCCCCTGTGGGACTTCCCCGGCGCGGTCCTGGCGCACCGCGAGGTGGCGGCGTACCTGGTCTCGGAGGTCTTCGCGGCCACCGACGAGACCGGTGTCGTCCCGCGCACCTGGTTGCGCGAGGGGCCGCACGGGCCCGGGATGGTGCAGGTCTGGGAGGAGCCCGACCCCGTCCACGAGGCGGTGACGCTGGTCCCGGCCGGGCAGGCCCCGCCCGGGATGCTGCACGTCTTCGACGGCTACGACGCCCACGACCGGTTGGTCTCACTGGTCCACGAGGACACCGCGGCGCTGCGTCGGATGGCGGTGCTCGACGTGCTGCTCAACAACGCCGACCGCAAGGGCGGGCACGTGCTGGCGATGCCCGATGGGCACCGCTACGGCGTCGACCACGGCATCGCCTTCCACACCGATCCCAAGCTGCGCACGGTGCTGTGGGGCTGGATGGGCCAGCGTCTGGACGAGCGGGAGCGCGATGCGGTGGCCCGGGTGCGCGCCGCCCTGTCCGGCGAGCTGGGAGCGGCCCTGGCGCTGCTGCTCGACGACGCCGAGATCGACCACCTGGCGCGCCGGTGCGACCGGCTCACGGGGCGCGGCACGATGCCGGCGCCCGACAGCGACGGCCCGGCGATCCCGTGGCCGCCCTTCTGAGCCCGGTCGCCACCCCACCCTCTAGGCTCGCCCCATGCGTGCCTGGTCTGCTCCGGAGATGCCCACCCTCCCCGTGACGGGTCCGGCAGTCTCGCTGCACGACACCCCGAGCGGCGAACGCCGCACCCTGAGCCCGGACGGCACCGCGCGGCTCTACGCGTGCGGCATCACGCCGTACGACGCCACCCACATGGGCCACGCTGCGACGTACGTCGGCGTGGACCTGCTGTACCGGGCCTGGCGCAACGCCGGGCTCGAGGTCGCCTACGTGCAGAACGTCACCGACGTCGACGACCCGCTGCTCGAGCGGGCGACCAAGGTCGGCATCGACTGGGTCGCGCTGGCCGAGCGCGAGACCGAGCTGTTCCGCCAGGACATGCAGGCGCTGCGGGTGCTCCCGCCGCGCGACTACATCGGTGCGGTGGAGTCGATCCCCCTGGTCATCGACCTGATCGAGCGGCTCCAGGCCACCGGGTCGGTCTACGCCGTCGACGACGACCTGTACTTCTCGGTGCACGCCGACCCGGCCTTCGGCCAGGAGTCCCGGATGGACCGCGAGACGATGTTGCAGATCTTCCCCGAGCGTGGCGGCGACCCGGACCGGCCCGGCAAGAAGGACCCGCTGGACTGCCTGGTGTGGCTCAGCGAACGACCCGGCGAGCCGTCGTGGCCCAGCCCGTTCGGCCCCGGTCGCCCCGGCTGGCACATCGAGTGCAGCGCGATCGCGATGACCTACCTCGGCGGCGCCTTCGACGTCCAGGCCGGTGGCAGCGACCTGGTCTTCCCGCACCACGAGATGTGCGCCGGCCACGCGCAGGTCGCAGAGCCCGGCACCGCCTTCGCTCAGGTCTACGTCCACGCCGGGATGGTCGCCTACGACGGCGAGAAGATGTCGAAGTCGAAGGGCAACCTGGTCTTCGTCTCCGCGCTGCGCCACGCCGACGTGGACCCGATGGCCATCCGCCTCACGCTGCTGCGCCACCACTACCGCTCCGACTGGGAGTGGACCGACGCCGACCTGCTGGCCAGCGTCGACACCCTCGCCACCTGGCGCCGCGCACTGTCCCTGGGCGCCGGCGCCGCGGCCGCACCGGTGGTGGAGGGGGTGCTCGCCGCCTGCGCCGACGACCTCGACGCCGCCCGCGCCGTTCGGCTCGTCGACGACTGGGCCCGGGCCACGCTGGGCACCGACGGGCTGGCAGACACCTCCGACCCGCACGCCGCCCTCGCGGTGCACCAGGTGCTCGACGCCGCCCTCGGCCTCTCGCTCTGAAAGCTGGCACCGCGGGCGCTCAGGTGCCTGGCGGGGCGCTGACCCCAGTGTTCGGGGTCGCCGCTGTCGTTTGGTCACCAACGTCAGTCTTGGAACGTTCCAGGACTGTCGTTGGTGACCAAACGGCAAGCTCCTGGCGCCGCAGCCCTGGGGGCGGCTGACCTCAGTCGTCGCCCTGGCGACGTTTGAGATATCGCTCGAACTCGCGGGCGATGGCCTCGCCGGAGGCCTCCGGCAGGTCGGTGGTGTCGCGGGTCTCCTCGAGGGCGCGCACGTAGTCGGCCACGTCCTCGTCGTCCTCGGCGAGCTCGTCCACACCGCGCTCCCAGGCGCGGGCGTCCTCGGGCAGGTCGCCGAGCGGGATGGAGACCTCCAGCAGGTCCTCGATCTGCCCGATCAGTGCGAGGGTGGCTTTGGGGCACGGCGGTTGCGCGACGTAGTGCGGGACCGCCGCCCAGTACGACACCGCGGGCATGTCCACGCGCACACAGGCGTCCTGGAAGACGCCCACGATCCCGGTGGGTCCCTCGTACGTCGACTGCTCCAGCTTGAGCCGGTCGACCAGCTCGGGCTCGGTGGCGGTGCCGGTCACGGGGATCGGGCGGGTGTGGGGGGTGTCGGCGAGCAGCGCGCCCAGGGTGACGACCAGCGCGCCGCCCAGCTCGTCCACGGCCGCCAACAGCTCCGCGCAGAACTGGCGCCACCGGATGTTCGGCTCGATCCCGCGGATCAGGATGATGTCGCGGCCCAGGCCCGGGGGAGAGGCGACCGCGATCTGCGTCGTGGGCCAGGTGAGGCGTCGGTGTCCCAACGCGTCGCCGCCCACCACGGGACGGTTGACCTGGAAGTCGTAGAACTCCTCGGGGTCCACCGCACCGACCACACGCGCACCCCAGGCCGACATCAGGTGGTCCACCACCGAGGAGGCGGCGTCGGCGGCGTCGTTCCAACCCTCGAAGGCGGCGATGACGATGGGGTCGACCAGGTCGGGCGCGTCCTCAATCTCGATCACCTCCCCAGCGTAGTCACGCCCCTGGTGCCTACCCTGAGGATTTCGTCCGCCGCGCGCGGCGATGTCACCATCTGGTCACCCTGTCCAGCCTTCGGACACCCTCCTACGCTGGCAGGACCCGCTCGGGTGCCGCCGGTGCCCCACGAGAGGAGATCCGCGTGAGCCAGGCCAGCACCGAGACCCCGATGGAGCCCGTGGGCCCGGCCGAGTGGCGCCCCGACGCCACCGACGAGCTGCGCGCCGCCCTGGTCGAGCGGATCCTCGTCATCGACGGCGCCATGGGCACCGCCATCCAGCGCGACCGGCCCGACGAGGCCGGCTACCGCGGGGAGCGCTTCGCGGACTGGCCCAGCGACCTGATCGGCAACAACGACCTCCTCACCCTCACGCAGCCCGACATCATCGAGTCGATCCACCGCGAATACCTCGAGTCCGGTGCCGACCTCATCGAGACCAACACCTTCAACGCCAACTCGATCTCACTGGCCGACTACGGCTTGGAGGCGCTCGCCTACGAGCTGAACCTCGAGGCCGCCCGGATGGCCCGCCGTGCCGCCGACGCCGTGGCCACCCCCGAGCGGCCCCGCTACGTCGCCGGTGCCCTGGGTCCGACCACCCGCACCGCCTCGATCTCACCCGACGTCAACGACCCCGCGGCCCGCAACGTCACCTTCGACGCCCTGGTGGCGGCGTACCGCACCGCTGCCCGGGGACTGGTCGACGGTGGCAGCGACCTCCTCGTCATCGAGACGATCTTCGACACCCTCAACGCCAAGGCCGCGATCTTCGCGGTGGAGTCGCTCTTCGAGGACCTGGGCCGCCGGTGGCCGCTGATCGTCTCGGGCACCATCACCGACGCGTCCGGGCGCACCCTGTCGGGCCAGACCACCGAGGCGTTCTGGAACTCCGTGCGGCACGCCCGACCGCTGGCCATCGGCCTCAACTGTGCGCTCGGGGCCCGCGAGATGCGCCCCTACATCGCCGAGCTGTCCCGGGTGGCCGACACCTTCGTCTCCTGCTACCCCAACGCCGGCCTGCCCAACGCCTTCGGCGAGTACGACGAGGCCGCGGCCGAGACCGCCGCGGTGGTGCACGAGTTCGCGCAGGCGGGCTTCGTCAACCTGGTCGGCGGCTGCTGCGGCACCACCCCGGCCCACGTCAGCGCGATCGCCGCGGCGGTCCGGCAGGAGCGGCCCCGGGTGCCCGTGGAGCTGCCCAGCGCCATGCGTCTCTCGGGTCTCGAGCCGTTCGCCCTCGACGCCGACAGCCTCTTCGTCAACGTCGGGGAGCGCACCAACATCACCGGCTCCGCCCGCTTCCGCAAGCTGATCAAGGACGGCGACTACGACACCGCCCTGAGCGTGGCCGCCCAGCAGGTGGAGAGCGGCGCTCAGGTCCTCGACGTCAACATGGACGAGGGCATGATCGACGGGGTCGCGGCCATGGACCGCTTCACCAAGCTCGTGGCCAGCGAGCCCGACATCAGCCGGGTCCCGCTGATGGTCGACTCCTCGAAGTTCGAGGTGATCGAGGCCGGGCTCAAGAACGTCCAGGGCAAGCCGATCGTGAACTCGATCTCGCTGAAGGAGGGCGAGGAGGCGTTCATCGCCCACGCCCGACTGTGCCGCAAGTACGGCGCCGCGGCGGTGGTGATGGCCTTCGACGAGGACGGCCAGGCCGACAACCTGCAGCGCCGGCAGTCGATCTGCGAGCGGGCCTACCGGATCCTCGTCGACGTGGTCGACTTCCCGGCCGAGGACATCATCTTCGACCCCAACGTCTTCGCCGTGGCGACCGGCATCGAGGAGCACGCCTCCTACGGCCTCGACTTCATCGAGGCCGCCCGCTGGATCAAGGCGAACCTGCCGGGCGCCAAGGTCTCCGGCGGCATCTCCAACGTGAGCTTCTCCTTCCGCGGGAACAACCCCGTGCGCGAGGCGATCCACGCGGTCTTCCTGTTCCACGCCATCAAGGCGGGGCTCGACATGGGCATCGTCAACGCCGGTGCCCTGGTGGTCTACGACCAGGTGGAGCCCGAGCTGCGCGAGCGCATCGAGGACGTGGTGCTGAACCGGCGTCCCGACGCCGCCGAGCGCCTCCTCGAGATCGCCGAGGAGCACAACCGTGCCGGTCAGCCGGTCGAGGCCACCACCGAGGAGTGGCGCGGCCTGCCGGTCTCGGAGCGGATCACGCACGCGCTCGTCAAGGGCATCGACACCTACGCCGAGGCCGACGCCGAGGAGCTGCGGCTCGAGATCGCCGCGCGCGGCGGACGACCGATCGAGGTCATCGAGGGTCCGCTGATGGCCGGCATGGACGTGGTGGGCGACCTGTTCGGCGCCGGCAAGATGTTCCTGCCCCAGGTGGTGAAGTCGGCGCGGGTGATGAAGAAGGCCGTCGCGCACCTGATCCCGTTCATCGAGCAGGAGAAGATCGACAACCCCGAGTACGCCACCGCGAAGGAGACCAACGGCACCATCGTGATGGCGACGGTCAAGGGCGACGTGCACGACATCGGCAAGAACATCGTCGGGGTGGTCCTGCAGTGCAACAACTTCGAGGTCATCGACCTGGGGGTGATGGTGCCGGCGCAGAAGATCCTCGACACCGCCCGCGAGGTCGGCGCCGACATCATCGGCCTGTCTGGTCTGATCACCCCCTCTCTGGACGAGATGGTCACGGTGGCCACCGAGATGCAGCGCCTGGGGATGGACCTTCCGCTGCTGATCGGCGGCGCGACCACCTCACGCGCGCACACCGCGGTCAAGGTCGACCCGCGCTACGACGGGCCGGTGGTCTGGGTCAAGGACGCCTCCCGCTCGGTGCCGACCGCCGCCGCGCTGTTGCACGCCGAGCGGCGTACGACGCTGATGGCCGACGTCAAGGCCGACTACGACTCCCTGCGCGAGCGCCACTCGCACAAGACCGAGCGCCCCAAGCTCAGCTACGAGCAGGCCTGTGCCAACGCCACGCCGATCGACTGGAGCGACTACCGGCCCCCGGCCCCGAACAGTCCCGGGATCCACGTCCTCGACGACTACGACCTCGCTGAGCTGCGCGACTACATCGACTGGCAGCCGTTCTTCAACGCCTGGGAGATGAAGGGGCGCTTCCCCGACATCCTCAACAACCCGGCCTCGGGGGAGACCGCGCGCAAGCTCTACGACGACGCCCAGGAGATGCTGGACCGGGTGATCGCCGAGAAGTGGATCACCGCGCGCGGTGTCTTCGGCTTCTTCCCCGCGGCCGGCGACGGGGACGACACGATCCTCTACACCGACGACACCCGCAACGACGTGCTGACCAGGCTGCACCACCTGCGCCAGCAGGGTCAGCACCGCGAGGGGATCCCGAACCGCTCCCTGGGCGACTTCGTCGCGCCGCTCGGGACCGGGCTGCCCGACCACGTCGGTGGCTTCGCGGTGACGGCCGGGATCGGGCTGCCGGACCGCATCACGGCCTTCCAGGCCGACAACGACGACTACAGCGCCATCCTGCTGGAGTCGTTGGCCGACCGGTTGGCCGAGGCGTTCGCCGAGCGGCTGCACGAGCGGGTGCGCACCGAGTTCTGGGGCCACCAGCCCGAGGAGCAGCTCAGCAACGAGGAGCTGATCGCCGAGCGCTACGAGGGCATCCGGCCCGCGCCCGGCTACCCGGCCTGCCCCGACCACACCGAGAAGTCGACGCTGTGGGAGCTGCTCGACGTGGAGGCGAGCACCGGGATCGAGCTGACCGAGTCGATGGCGATGTGGCCCGGCGCCTCGGTGTCGGGGTGGTACCTGAGCCACCCGCAGTCGCAGTACTTCGTGGTCGGCCGGATCGCCCGCGACCAGGTCGAGGCGTACGCCGAGCGCAAGGGCTGGAGCCTGGCCGAGGCCGAGCGCTGGCTCTCGCCGAACCTCGGCTACGACCCGGAGGACTGAGCGTGCCCGAGAACCCGCTGCCCGCAGCCGTGCTGTGGGACATGGACGGCACCCTCGTCGACACCGAGCCGTACTGGATCGAGACCGAGTTCGAGCTCGCCGAGACCCACGGCGGCACCTGGAGCACCGAGCACGCCCTCAACCTGGTGGGCAATGACCTGCTCACCTCGGGGCACTACATCCGCGAGCACATGGGCATCGACCTGGTGCCCGAGCAGATCGTGGAGGAGCTCCTCGACGGCGTCGTCGCCCGCGTCGACCGGGCCGTGCCGTGGCGCCCCGGGGCACGCGAGCTGGTCCTGGCCCTCGGTGCGGCCGGCGTGCCGTGTGCGCTGGTGACCATGTCCTACGAGCGGCTGGTCGCCCCGATCCTCGCGCACCTGCCGCCCGAGACCTTCCGCGTCATCGTCACCGGCGACCAGGTCGACCTCGGCAAGCCGCACCCCGAGCCGTACCTGACGGCCGCCGCCGCACTGGGGGTCGCGGCGGCCGCGTGCGTGGCCATCGAGGACTCCGAGACCGGGGCGACCTCGGCCGAGGCGGCCGGTTGCACGGTGCTGGTGGTCGAGAACCACGTGCCCGTGCTCCCCGGCCCCCGCCGCGTCTTCCGCGACGGCCTCGACGACCTCCACCCCGCCGACCTCGGGGCCCTCCGCCTGCCCTGAGCCGACCGCGGCACCGGCTCCGGAGGATGCCGTTTGGTCACCAACGGCATGTTCCGAGGCTTCCTGGGTGTCGTTTGGTCACCAACGGCATGTTCTGAGGCTTCCTGGGTGCCGTTTGGTCACCAACGGCAGGTCCGCCGGCCCCCGACCTGGAGCGGCCAGCGCCCCGAGGGCCCACGGGAGCGAGGTACTAGTACCACCGGACGATGGTGACCGGGACCCCGCGCGGAGCAGGATGAAGTCACTCGGAACGGCGCCCCAGGCACCTGGAGCGTCGTACCGGCCGTGCTCGACATTGCCACCACGTCCACCCCTGGGCGAGCGGCGCCCGACCGCCGATCGGTCGGGTGGTGGCGGTGTCGAGCGCGGCCGGGCCGAGTTTCCACCTGTTCCTAGGCGTGCGGTGTCGGCCCGTGCGATCCTGTGGCCCCACCCTTGTGCCAGGGTCCAGCCTGGCGACCTGAACGTGAAGGCGATCATGAGGCACCTCGAGCCCGGCGTACGCCGCCCCCGCGGGTTCGCGGCGGCGCTCGCTCTGCCGGTGGCCGCGGCCCTGACCGCCAGTCTGCTCGTCACCGCCGGTCCCGCCCAGGCGAAGTCGACCGTGGTGTCCGAGGGGTCCTGCAAGGGCTCGCCCAGCAGCACCTGGAAGCTCAAGGTCGCCGAGGAGTCCAACGGCAGCCTGACCGTCATCGCCGTGGTCTTCAGCGAGGACACCGACCAGTGGGGCTGGAAGCTCAAGCACAACGACGACGTCTCCGCGAAGGGCACCGTCACCGCGCGTGACGCGGACCGCTCCTTCCGGATCGTCCGCTCGATGCTGAACTTCTCCGGTCCCGACGAGGTCACCTTCCGCGCCGGCAACAAGGACAGCGACGAGGTCTGCCGCGGCGACGTGACCTTCTTCGGGTGAGCGCCCCGACCGAGCACCCGGGTCCTCGGGGGCGCACGGCCTGGATTCGCAGCCCGGTGGTGCTGTTCGTCGTCGTGAGCGCGGTGCTGGTGGGCGCCATCTTCGTGGCCACCAACGTGATCGCCGACGACGCCGCCACCGAGGCAGCCCGCGCCCAGGCCGAGTCGGTCAGCGAGCTCCTGGCCCACACCACCGCCGAGCCGTACGTCGGTGGGGGACTGCTCAGCGGCAAGCCGGGCGCCTCCGACAGGTTCTTCCGCAAGGCCCCGAACCTGCTGCAGAGCAAGGACGTCGACAGCGTCGACCTGTTCGCCTCCGACGGGACCCTCATCTACAGCCAGGACGACCCCGCCGCGGTCCCGATCATGACCCGTGAGCGCTACGAGCTCAGCGACGCCCAGCGCGACGTGCTGGCCGAGGGCGGCACCGGATCCGAGCTGGCCGACCCAACAACTCAGCGCAGCCTCGACCGCACCGGCAACGAGGACGGGCTGGTCAAGATCTTCACCCAGATCCAGACCCCGCGCGGCGAGCCCGTGCTGTTCGTGGCCTACTGGGCACTCGACGGCCTGGAGGATCGCCGTACCCAGATCTTCGGGTCGTTCCGCTGGATCACCCTCGGCCCACTGATGCTCCTCTCCCTGATCTCCGCGGGGATGCTGGGCCTGCTCACCATGCAGGTACGCCGCGCCGGGCGTGAGCGGGAGCGTCTGCTGCAGTCGGCCATGGACGCCTCCGACGCCGAGCGCCGGCGGATCGCCCGCGACCTGCACGACGGCGTGGTTCAGGACCTCGCCGGCACCGCGTTCTCCCTCTCCGCCGTGGCCCGCGACTCCCAGGTGCCGCCGCCGGTGCGCCTCCGCCTCGATGCCGCCGGCGCGTCGCTGCGCGACGGGCTGAAGTCGCTGCGCTCCCTGCTGGCCGAGATCCACCCTCCCGACCTGCACGGCAAGGGCCTGTCCTCGGCGCTCTCCGACCTCCTGGCTCCGGCCAGCGCAGCGGGCATCGGCGCGTCCGTGAGCGTCGACGGACTCGAGGAGGCCCCCGAGGCCGAGGTGGCGCTGCTGTGGCGGGTGGCCCAGGAGGCGGTGCGCAACACGCTGCGCCACGCGCAGGCCTCGACCCTGGCCGTGACCGTGCGCGGGAACGCCTCGGGCAGCCTGCTCGAGGTCGTCGACGACGGCACCGGCTTCGACCAGGACTGCGCCAGCGGCCCCGAGCACTTCGGTCTGACGGGGCTGCGCAGCCTCGTGGCCGACGCCGGCGGACACCTCGAGGTCCACTCCGCCCCCGGCGAGGGCACCACCGTCCGGTTGGCGGTACGCCGATGAGCCCGTCCGGCCAGCCGCCGACGGGCAACGGCCGGATCCGGGTGGTCCTCGTCGACGACCACGCCGTGATCCGCGCCGGGCTGGCCCAGCTGCTGGCGTCCACGCAGGACATCGACGTGGTGGCCCAGGCCGGGGACGGGGAGACCGCGGTGGCGGTGGTCGCCGAGGTCCGCCCCGACGTGGTGCTGATGGACCTGCAGATGCCCGTGGTCGACGGCGTGGCCGCGACCCGGCGCATCCGGGCCGAGGTCCCGGGGGTCGACGTGCTCGTGCTGACGTCGTTCTCCGACAGCGAGCGGATCCTCGACGCACTGGATGCGGGCGCCGTCGGCTACCTGCTCAAGGACGCCGACCCCGACGACGTGCTGGCCGGGATCCGTGCGGTCGCGCGCGGCGAGTCCCCGATCCACCCCAAGGCCGCCAGGGCCCTGCTCGGTGCCCGCTCCGGCCCGACCCGTCCCCAGCTGACCGGCCGGGAGGTCGAGGTGCTGCGGCTGGTGCGCGACGGGCTGGCCAACAAGCAGATCGCGCGCCGTCTCGACATCAGCGAACGCACCGTCAAGGCGCACCTGACCTCGGCGTTCGCCCGCATCGGGGTGGTGGACCGCACCCAGGCGGCGCTGTGGGCCCAGCGTCACGCCCTGTAGGCACGAGCCAGGGCCGCGCAGCCGACAACGTCAGGATCGTTGCCGAATCGCGACCTCCGCAGCGGTCCGTCACGGTGGCGCACGTCACATCGTCGGCGCTAGATTCTTTGCCTCAGCATCCGATTCTCGCGGAGGTTTCCTGTGTTCAGACCCCGGCACGCGCTCTCCCTGGCCAGCGCGGCGATCCTCATGCTCGGTCTCGCCGCGTGCGGTGAGGGTGAGCGTGACAGCGACAGCAACAGCGACGGGGGCGGCGGCTCGGCCTCCGGCAGCTGGACGCTGGGCACCACCGAGACCGTGACCGCGATGGACCCTGCGGGGTCCTACGACATCGGTTCGTGGAACATGCAGTACTCCATCTTCGAGCAGCTCCTCGTGATCCCCGCCGGGGAGCCCGACCCGGTCGGCGACGCGGCGGAGTCCTGCGACTACGACGACCCGCAGACCATCACCTGCACGCTGCGCGAGGGGCTGACGTTCTCCAACGGCAACGAGCTGACCTCCTCCGACGTCGCGTTCTCGATGAAGCGCAACCTCGAGATCGCCGACCCGAACGGGTCGTCGGTCCTCCTGGGCGCGATCAAGGACCCCGACAAGGACGCCCTGGCCGAGGGCGCCATCGAGACCCCCGACGACCAGACAGTGGTCTTCCACCTCAACCAGCCGGACCTGACGTTCATCAAGATCCTCTCCAGCGCGACGGCCTCGATCGTCGACGAGGAGACGTTCCCCGCTGACGAGCTGATGGCCGACGAGGAGGTCGTCGGCTCGGGCCCCTACATGCTCTCGAAGTACTCCCAGAGCAAGCAGGCCGTCCTCGAGGCCAACCCGGAGTACGACGGCGACCGGGCGCCGGCCTCCAAGACGGTCTTCGTGCAGTACTTCAACGACGCCGCACCGCTGCGCAACGCCGCCGCGTCCTCCCAGGTCGACGTCGCCTGGCGCACGCTGAGCCCCACCGACCTGGCCTCCATCGAGGACGAGGGCAGCGTCGACGTGCTGCGTGGTGAGGGCTCGGAGTTCCGCTACTGGGTCTGGCAGCTCGGCACCCCCATCGGCAAGGACAAGGCGGTGCGCCAGGCCGTCGCGCAGATCATCGACCGCGAGGCGATCGCGCAGAACGCCTACGACGGCACCGTGGAGCCGTCGTACTCCATCGTGCCGCCCGGCTTCGGCGGCCAGAGGGACTCCTTCGCGGAGGTCTACGGCGAGAGCCCGGACGTCGACGCGGCCAAGCAGACGCTCCAGGACGCCGGGGTGAAGACCCCCGTGCAGCTGACCCTGGGCTACACCCCGACCCACTACGGCCCGAACGCCGTCGACGAGGCGACCGAGCTGGCCGGCCAGCTCAACGACAGCGGACTGTTCCAGGTCAGCACCGAGGACGCGGAGTGGGAGGAGTACCAGACGCTGTACAAGGAGAACGCCTACGACCTGTTCATCCTGGGCTGGTACCCCGACTTCCTGGACGCCGACAACTACCTGACGCCGTTCCTGCGCGACGGCGGCTTCTTCCAGAACGGCTACTCCAACGACGAGGTCAACTCGTTGCTCGACCAGGAGCTGGGGGAGACCGACGAGGCCACCCGCGACGAGCAGATCGGTGAGCTGCAGGACATCGTCGCCGAGGACGTCCCCCTGATCCCGTCGTGGAACGGGCAGAACGTCGCGGTCGCGGTGCCGGAGATGGAGGGGGTCGCGGAGACGCTCGACCCGACGTACATCTTCCGGTTCTGGGAGATCAGCAAGGGCTGACGGCCCCGAGGTGGGGCGCGTGCGTGCACGCGCCCCACCTGCGGCTGTCCACAGACGAGACAGGAGGCGCATGAGCTCCGCATCATCGGGCTCCCTGCCCCGCTACATCCTCATCCGGATCCTGCTGGTGGTCCCGATGATGTTCGTGCTGCTCAGCATCGTCTTCCTGCTGCTGCGGGTGGCGCCCGGCGACCCGGTGAGCGCGGCGGTCGGCGACAAGCTCAGCCCGGAGGCGCTGGAGAGCCGCCGCGCGGCGCTGGGCCTGGACCGCCCGCTGGTCGTGCAGTACCTGGAGTATCTGGGCCGGGTCGCGCAGTTCGACTTCGGTCGCACCATCAGCGACAACCGCCCGGTCCTGGACATCATCAAGAACCAGGGCGGGGCGACGCTGACGCTCACCCTGGGCGCGTTCCTGTTCGCGCTGGTCATCGCCCTGCCGCTCGGACGCCTGGCGGGCCGGCACCGGGACACCGCCCTCGACGCGGTCATCCGGATCTTCGGAGTCGTCAGCTACGCAGCCCCGGTCTTCTGGGTGGGCATCCTCCTGGTGCTGCTGGTGATCACCTACGTGCCCGACTGGCCCACCTTCGGCATCGCCTCGGCGGAGACGGAGTTCTACGTCCCCGACCGCTCCGGGATCATCCTCGTGGACGCGATCCTGGCCAACGACTCCCAGTCGGTGGTCGACGTCCTGCAGCACCACGTGCTGCCCTGCTTCACCCTCGGCCTGCTGCTCTCGGGCGTGATCATCCGTCTCGTGCGCGTCAACGTCATCCAGACCCTCAAGGACGACTACGTCGAGGCGGCCCGGGCCCGGGGCATCCCCGAGCGCCGGGTGGTGCGCAAGCACGCCTTCCGCAACGCACTGGTGCCGGTGATCACCGTGATCGGGCTCCAGTTCGCGCTGGTGCTGTCCGGGGCCATCCTCACCGAGCGCACCTTCAACTGGCCCGGGCTGGGCAACGAGCTGGTGACCTACGTGACAGCACGCGACTACGTGGCCGTGCAGGGCCTGGTGACCTTCTTCGCGGTCGCCGTGGTGATCGTCAGCGTGGTCGTCGACGTCCTCAACGCGCTCGTCGACCCCCGGGTGAGGTACTGATGCGCAAGACCTTCGCGACCATCTGGCACACCCGCGGCCTGGCGCGCTACCTGCTGCTGGCCGGGGTGGTCCTGAGCCTGCTGTTCATCGTGATGGCGGTCTTCGCGCCCTGGATCGCGCCCTACGACTTCGCCCAGAACAGCACCGAGGCGGGCCAGCGCCTGCCCAAGCTCGCGCGCCCCTCGGGGACGCACTGGCTGGGCACCAACGACCAGTTCTACGACATCTTCTCCCGGGTGGTCTGGGGCGCCCGCACCGCGCTCGAGGTGGTGCTGCTCTCCGTCCTGCTCTCGGCCCTCGTCGGGGTGCCGATGGGGCTGGCCTCGGGGTTCCTGGGGGGCTGGCTGGACCGGGTCCTGGTCTTCCTGATGGACGCGCTCTACTCGTTCCCCTCGCTGCTGCTGGCGATCGTCTTCTCGTTCCTGCTGCGCTCCGCGGTCGGGGGCGGCGTGCTGGCGGCCGCCCTGGCCCTGACGGCGGTCTACATCCCGCAGTACTTCCGGGTGGTGCGCAACACCACCGTCTCCGCGCGGGAGGCGACGTACGTCGAAGCGGCCCGGGCGCTGGGCGCCAAACCGTTCACGATCATGCGCAAGTACCTGTTCGGCAACGTGGTGCAGTCGGTTCCGGTGATCGGCACCCTCAACGCCGCGGATGCGCTGGGCACGCTGGCGGCGCTGGGTTTCCTGGGGCTGGGCATCCAGCCCACGGAGGCCGCTGAGTGGGGCTACGACCTGAGCCGGGCGCTCGACGACACCTCGGCCGGGATCTGGTGGCCGGCGCTCTTCCCGGGGTTGGCGATCATCCTGCTCATCACCGCCCTGACCCTGGTGGGCGAGGGCCTCAACGAGACCCTCAACCCCGCGCTGCGCCGCCGGCGGCTCCAGCAGGTCCGCTTCGGGCTCGCCGGGGCGGGTCGTGACGACGCGGACACCGACCCGGAAGGAGCGGCCCGATGACCTCGGTCTCCTCACCGTCCGACGACCCGGTCCTCGAGGCCGAGGACCTGCGGGTCTGGTACGGCACCGAGCGCGGCCCGGTGCGGGCCGTCGACGAGGTCAGCTTCAGCCTGCGCCGCGGCGAGATCCTCGGCCTGGTCGGGGAGTCGGGGTGCGGCAAGTCGACGCTCGGGCGAGGTCTGCTCGGGCTGCTGCCCGACGGGGCCGCACGTGACGGGGTCCTGCGGTTCAAGGGTCAGGACATGCTCACCCTGTCGCCGCGCGAGCAGGGCCGGTTGCGGGGCTGCGAGCTGGGGATGATCTTCCAGGAGCCGCTGACCCGGCTGAACCCGCTCATGCGGATCTCGGAGCACTTCTCCGAGACCCTGCGCGTCCACGAGAAGGGCATCTCCAAGGACGAGGTCCAGCGCCGTTCGCTGGAGGCGCTGCGGGTGATGGGGATCCCGCCGACCCGGTTCCGGGCCTACCCGCACGAGTTCTCCGGAGGCATGCGCCAACGGCTGATGATCGCGCTGACCCTGGTGCTGCAACCGGCCTTCGTGGTGGCCGACGAACCCACCACGGCCCTCGACGTGCTGGTCGAGGCGCAGATCATCCGGATCCTGCACGACCTGCGCGACCGCTTCGACACGTCCCTGCTGCTGATCACCCACAACCTGGGCATCGTGGCCGAGGCCTGCGACCGGGTGGCGGTCATGTATGCCGGCAAGATCGTGGAGATCGGTGATGCTCGCGAGGTCTTCCGCCACCCCCAGCACCCCTACACCCGCGAGCTGCTGCGCTCGACGATCTCGCTGTCGACCACCGGCCTGAACTACATCGAGGGCGCCCCGCCCGACCTGACCAGCCCACCACCGGGGTGCCACTTCCATCCCCGGTGCCCCGACGCCATGGCCGTGTGCGCGACCCGGTCGCCCGAGCCGATCGACCTGCCGGGCGGCAACCGGGTGGCCTGCTGGTCCGCGGCCAGTGCGCACGGCCTGGTCACCCTGGACGCCGAGGAGTCGGCGCCCCTCGAGCGCGAGGAGCTCTCCGTTGCCGACGAAGCCTGACACCACGGCCGGCCCCGACGGGACGACGCCCGCGCCCCTGGTCGCGGAGGCGCACGACCTCTCGGTGCACTTCCAGCTCCAGGGCGGCGCGTTCTCGCGGCTGCTGGGGCTCGGCTCGCGCCGCGTCAAGGCCGTCGACGGCGTGAGCTTCGAGCTGCGCCGGGGCGAGGTCCTCGGTGTGGTGGGGGAGTCCGGCAGTGGCAAGACCACGTTGGGCCGTGCCCTGCTCGGGCTGGCCCCGGCGACCGGGGGCGCGTTGACCTACCACCCCAGCCACGGTGCCTCCCAGGAGATCACCGGGCTGCGGGGCGCGGACCTGCGGCGGCTGCGGACCGACGTCCAGATGGTCTTCCAGGACCCCAGCGCCGCGCTCAACCCCTCGATGACCATCGAGGAGGGGGTGGGCCACCCGCTGGTGATCCACAAGATCGCCTCGGGTGAGGACCTGCGCCGACGCGTGGTCGCGGCCCTCGAGCGCGTCGGCCTGGCCCCGGTCGAACGGTTCCTGTCGAAGTACCCCTCCGACCTGTCGGGCGGGCAGAAGCAGCGCGCCGTGATCGCCCGCGCGATCATCCTGGAGCCCGAGGTGCTCGTCGCCGACGAGCCGGTCTCGATGCTCGACATGAGCGTGCGCGCCAAGATCCTGCAGCTGATGCTGGACCTGAAGAACGACCTGGGCCTGACCTACCTGTACATCACCCACGACCTGGCCTCGGCGAAGTTCTTCTGCGACCGGGTGGCGATCATGTACCTGGGCAGGATCGTGGAGATCGGGCCGACCGAGGAGATCTTCTCCCAGCCTCGCCACCCCTACACGCAAGCGCTGCTCAAGGCCATCCCGGAGCCCGACCCCGACCGGATGGTGCCGCGCGACCTGCCCCGCGGGGAGATCCCCGACGCCGCCAGCCCGCCGTTGGGCTGCTCCTTCCACCCGCGCTGCCCGGTGGCCACCCCCGTGTGCGGGTGGGAGTCGCGGGACCTGCGTGCGCTGCTGGAACAGCACTGGGTGCGCGACGAGACGGCCGACTTCGAGGCCGAGCGCGCCACGGTCGGGGACCTCGACGAGCTGGACCGGCCCGGGCGTACCGCCCGGTTGGCGGGCAAGGACCCCGCTGCGGTCCGGCAGGTGCTGGACCGGGTGCGGACCGCAGACCCCGACGAGCCGCTGTGGCGCGGCGTCGAGGCCCTCGAGGTGCGGCACGGCCGGGTGGAGGTCGACTTCGTCGAAGGGGTGGACCCCCGACTACGGGCGGCCGGTGGCGTCGAGGTGGCGTGCGTGCACTACGGGGCCGCACCCGAGTGGACCGAGGGCGCCGCCGACGGCGGCTGAGGAGCCGGGTCCGTGGCGTTCGGCCCGGGCAGCCGCGGGGGCGTGCCACCCCAGGCGGGACAGAGGGCTCGGTGGGCGCACCAGTCGCACAGGCGGCCCGGGTTCGGGAGCCACTGCCCGCTGTCCTGGGCTGCGCGGATGGCCTCCCAGATCGCCTGCAGCTTGCGTTCGGTGGCCAGCAGGTCGTCCTCATCGGGGCTGTAGCGCACGATCTCGCCGTTGCCGAGGTAGACCAGCTGCAGCATCGCCGGCAGCACCTCGCGGGTGCGCCACAGCACCAGCGCGTAGAACTTCATCTGGAACAGCGCCCGCTGCTCGAAGCCGACGCCGGGGGCGCGTCCGGTCTTGTAGTCCACGATGCGCACCGCGCCGTCGGCGGCGATGTCGACCCGGTCCACGAAGCCACGCAGCAGCAGCCGCGAGTCGAGGAGCGTCTCGACGTACAGCTCCCGCTCGGCCGGCTCGAGGCGCGTGGGGTCCTCGAGGGTGAACCAGCGCTCGAGCACGGTGCGACACGACGTCATCCACGCCGTCACCTCGTCGGCGTCCCCGGTGAACAGCTCGGACAGGCCCGGCTCGGCCTCGAGCAACGACTCCCAGGTGGTCGCCAGCATGTCCGTGGCTCGCTGCGGTGTCCGCTCGGGTGCCGGGAGGTCGAAGAGGTCCTCGAGGACCTTGTGCACCAGGGTGCCCCGGGCCGCGTCGGGCGAGGGCGGCTCGGGCAGCCGGTCGATCGTGCGGAAGCGGTAGAGCAGCGGGCAGGTCAGGAAGTCGCCGGCGCGGCTGGGGGAGAGCGCGCCCAGCACCTCGACGCCGTCGACCGGGGTCGAGACGCGCTCGGCCGGCGACGGAACGTGGGGTGGCGGGACCGGTTCCATACGGCGCACCCTAGGCGTCGGCGCCGACAGGGCGCCCGGCCGCTGCTGGACGGGGGTCGGCTAGCCTCGTGGCATGCCCGCGAGCCCGTCCGACCCCGGCCCGCACGGCTCCTCCGACCGGCCCTCCACGGCTCCCACCAAGCGGCCCCCCGGGTCGCTGAAGGTGGGCTCCATCGCCGGCAGCGACGTCCTCATCTCCAGCTCCTGGTTCGTGGTCGCCGCCCTCATCGCGGTGCTCGTGGCCCCGATCGTCGACCAGGTCCAGCCCGGGTTGGGAGCCCTCAAGTACGTCGCCGGGGCAGCGTTCGCGGTACTGCTCTACGGGTCGGTGCTGCTGCACGAGGCCTCGCACGCGCTCGTGGCGCGCCGCCTGGGCTTCACGGTCTCCTCGATCACCCTGCACTTCCTCGGGGGCATGACCTCGATCGAGGGCGAGGCCCGGCGCCCGCGCGAGGAGTTCGCCATCGCCGTGGTCGGCCCGCTGACCTCGATCGCGGTCGGCCTCGGCGCTCTCGCCCTGCGACCCGTGACCCCCGACGGGCTGCTGCTGCTGGCCGTGGAGGGTCTGGTGGTGGCCAACCTGCTCGTCGGTGTCCTCAACCTCGTGCCCGGCCTGCCGCTCGACGGCGGGCGGGTGCTGAAGTCGCTGGTGTGGGGCGTCACCGGCAGCGTCCACCGTGGCACCGTCGTGGCCGCCTGGGGCGGTCGACTGACCGCGGTGGCCGTCCTGGTCTGGCCGCTGGTCCAGGCACAGGTCGTCGGCAGCGAGCCGGACCTGCTCGACTTCGTGCTCGTCCTGATCATCTCGATGTTCCTGTGGACCGGGGCCACTGCTGCGCTGGTCTCGGCCAGGCTGCGCTCGCGCCTGCCCAGCCTCCAGGCCCGGGGCCTGGCCCGCAGGACCCTCTCGGTGCCCGCCGACCTGCCGCTGGCCGAAGCCGTACGCCGCGCCAACGAGGTGCAGGCCGGAGGCATCGTCACGCTGACCGCGGACGGGGCGCCCCTGGGCCTGGTCAACGAGGCCGCGCTGCTGGCCACCCCGCAGGAGCGACGGCCCTGGGTGCCCGTCTCCAGCGTGACGCGGACCCTGGAGACCGGGTTGCGACTACCGGTGGGCATCGGCGGGGAGGAGCTCGTGCGCGCCATCACCTCGACCCCGGCCACCGAGTACCTGCTGGTCCACGAGGACGGCTCGATCTACGGTGTGCTCGCCACCGAGGACGTCGACCGGGCGTTTCGCGAATCGCGCTGAGCCGACCCCCGCGCCTAGGGTTCGCCCGTGCCCGAGCAGCTGAACCAGACCGATCTCGACGCCACCGCTGCGGTCGAGACCCCCGCCGAGACCGGTGAGCAGAGCGCGTCGGAGGCGGCCGCGGCCGCCAGCGCGGCGGCGTACCCGGACGTGCCCTCGGAGGCCTGGTCGGGTGTGCACCGCGGGCCGCTGCGCGAGGGGGAGTGGGTGCGGCTCACCGACAGCAAGGGTCGCAAGCACAACTTCGCGCTCGAGGCCGGCAAGAAGTTCTTCTCCAACAAGGGCCACCTCAGCCACGACGACCTGATCGGGCGCGAGGAGGGGTTCACCCTCGCCAGCTCCGCCGGGGGCGAGTACATGGTCTTCCGGCCGCTGCTGTCGGAGTTCGTCGTCTCGATGCCACGCGGGGCAGCGGTGGTCTACCCCAAGGACGCCGCCCAGATCGTGGCGATGGCCGACATCTTCCCCGGCGCCCGTGTCGTCGAGGCCGGCGTCGGCTCCGGCGCCCTGACCTGCTCGCTGCTGCGCGCCGTCGGGCCGTGGGGCAAGGTCTCCTCCTTCGAGCGGCGCGAGGAGTTCGCCGACGTCGCCCGACGCAACGTCAACCAGTTCTTCGGGGCACCCGAGGGCCAGAGCCACCCTGCCTGGGAGCTCACCCTCGGCGACCTCGCCGAGGCGCTGCCGGCCTCGGGGGAGCGCTGCGACCGGATCATCCTGGACATGCTCGCGCCGTGGGAGTGCCTCGACGCCGCCGCCGGCGCACTCGTGCCCGGTGGCATCGTGTGCGCCTACGTCGCCACCACCACCCAGCTGTCCCGCTTCGTCGAGACCGTGCGCGCCCACGGCGGCTTCACCGAGCCGCAGCCGTGGGAGAGCCTCGTGCGCGACTGGCACGTCGAGGGTCTCGCCGTGCGCCCCGGCCACAAGATGATCGGGCACACCGCGTTCCTGGTCACCGCCCGTCGCCTCGCCCCCGGCCAGAAGCCGCTGCGCAAGACCCGCCGACCCGCCCCCGGCGCCTACGGCCCCGACTACTCCGGTCCCCGGCCGCCCGGTCTGCCCGTGGAGCCCACCGACACCGAGGTCTGACTTCTCTGCCGTTTGGTCACCAACGGCAGGAGTTCCGCCCTCGGGCGTGCCGTTTGGTCACCAACGACATCTCCTGATCGGCGCAGCCGGGTCGGCAAAGACGGTCCGGCGCGCCCTGCACCCGTTTGCCGATTCTGGGTCGACACCACGGCGAGCCCCTTCCCAGACGAGGTCTCACCGGTAGGGTCGAAGTCACACAGGAGGTGGCTGATGTCGACATCCGAAGGCAACTCGGGCACAGGTGAGCCCCGTTCGTCCGGACCCGGCCCGGAGGAGCTCCTACGTCAGGTGCGCTTCCTCGAGGCCGAGGTCTCCGATCTGCGCCGTCGCCTGAGCGACGCACCCGGCTCCTCGCGGGGTCTCGATGCGCGGCTCATCGACGCCCAACGATCGCTGGCTGCGGTGACGAGCCAGAACGAACGCCTCGCCCAGACGCTGCGCGAGGCCCGGGACCAGATCACCAAGCTCAAGGACGAGGTCGACCGGCTGGCGCAGCCGCCCGCCGGTTTCGGCACCTTCCTGACCCGCAACGAGGACGATTCCGTCGACGTGTTCACCGGCGGGCGCAAGCTGCGCGTCAACGTCAGCCCCGGCGTCGAGCTCGACTCCCTGACCCGGGGTCAGGAGGTGATGCTCAACGAGGCGATGAACGTGGTGGCCGCGCTCGAGTACGAGCAGATCGGTGAGGTGGTGATGTTCAAGGAGCTCCTCGCGGACGGCGAGCGTGCCCTGATCATCGCGAACGCCGACGAGGAGCGCGTCGTACGCCTGGCCGAGCCGCTGCGCGCCGAGACCATCCGGGCCGGCGACTCCCTGCTCCTGGACTCCCGCGCCGGCTACGTCTACGAGAAGGTGCCGAAGTCCGAGGTCGAGGAGCTCGTCCTGGAGGAGGTGCCCGACATCGACTACGCCTCCATCGGCGGGCTCGCCGGGCAGATCGAGCAGATCCAGGATGCGGTGGAGCTGCCCTACCTCTATCCCGAGCTCTTCAAGGAGCACCAGCTCAAGCCCCCCAAGGGCGTGCTGCTCTACGGTCCTCCCGGCTGCGGCAAGACACTGATCGCCAAGGCGGTCGCGAACTCGCTGGCCAAGAAGGTCGCCGCCAAGACCGGCGCCGAGGGCAAGTCCTACTTCCTCAACATCAAGGGCCCTGAGCTGCTGAACAAGTACGTCGGCGAGACCGAGCGGCACATCCGCCTGGTCTTCCAGCGTGCTCGCGAGAAGGCCAGCAGCGGTACGCCGGTCATCGTGTTCTTCGACGAGATGGACTCGCTGTTCCGCACCCGCGGCAGCGGCGTCTCCTCCGACGTCGAGAACACCATCGTTCCGCAGCTGCTCAGCGAGATCGACGGGGTCGAGCTGTTGGAGAACGTGCTCATCATCGGCGCCTCCAACCGCGAGGACATGATCGACCCTGCGATCCTGCGCCCCGGACGCCTCGACGTGAAGATCAAGATCGAGCGGCCCGACGCCGAGTCCGCACGCGACATCTTCAGCAAGTACCTCACCACCACTCTGCCCCTGCACGCCGACGACGTCGGTGAGTTCGGTGGTGACCGACAGGCCTGCGTGGACGGGATGATCCGGGCCACGGTCGAGCGGATGTACGCCGAGACCGAGGAGAACCGCTTTCTCGAGGTCACCTACGCCAACGGGGACAAGGAGGTTCTGTACTTCAAGGACTTCAACTCCGGGGCGATGCTGCAGAACATCGTGGACCGTGCCAAGAAGATGGCCATCAAGGACTTCCTGGACCACCAGCAGCGGGGGCTGCGGGTCAGCCACCTGCTCCAGGCCTGCGTCGACGAGTTCAAGGAGAACGAGGACCTGCCCAACACGACCAACCCCGACGACTGGGCGCGGATCTCGGGCAAGAAGGGGGAGCGGATCGTGTTCATCCGCACCCTCATCACCGGCAAGCAGGGCACCGAGCCGGGCCGGTCCATCGACACCGTCGCCAACACCGGCCAGTACCTCTGAGCGCAGCTCAGCGCCGTTTGGTCACCAACGACAACAAGGGGCGCCGTCCAGGTGCCGTTGGTGACCAAACGACGTCCCCTTGAACCTGTTCCGGCCCGGCGGCGGCGGGGAGGCTCAGCCGACGCGGGTGGCGGTGCCGAGGTAGCCGTACGTCCACGGGCGCGCCGCGGCGGGCCCGGGCAGGTAGCGCTGCTCGGTGTCGTCGAGACGCAGTCCACCCTCGACCACGAGCGCGAACGGGTCACGGGTCAGGTGGCACCCGCCGGCGACGCGGCGCTGCACCGGCTCCAGTCGCCGCTGCCAGGCCCGGACCGGCGGCTCCGGGGCCAGGCCGTGCTCTAGGACGTGCAGGCGCCCACCCGGTCGCAGCACCCGACGTACCTCGCGCACGGCCAGCGCCGGATCCGGGATCGTGCACAGGCTGAAGGTGCACAGCACCGCGTCGTACGCCGCGTCGGGTGCGGCCAGCAGCTGGCCGTCCAGGCCGACCCGCTCGACGGTCACCGCTGCCGCCCCGCGCCGCGACTCCGAGAGAGACCAGGCCAGGTCGGCGGGCTCTACGGCGTCCAGCGACGTGACCGCCGCCGGGAGGTGGCTCAGGTTGAGCCCGGAGCCGAACCCGATCTCCAGGACCCGGCCCTCCAACCCCTCGCAGACCTGGGCGCGCAACGCATGGACCGGACCCGTGGACAGGGCTCGGTCGACCAGGCGCGGCAGCACGCGCTCTTCCCACCAGCTCATGGGGCGAGCCTACGCAGCGCCTGCCCACGTAGGCTCGCCCCATGAGTGTCAGAAGGGTGATGGGGACCGAGGTCGAGTACGGGATCTCGGTGCCGGGCCAACCCTCGGCGAACCCGATGGTCGCCTCCTCGCAGGTGGTCAACGCCTACGCGAGCGCCACGGTCAAGGCGCGACGGGCCCGGTGGGACTTCGAGGAGGAGTCCCCGCTGCGCGACGCCCGCGGCTTCGACATGTCGCGCCAGGTCGCGGACCTGTCGCAGCTCACCGACGAGGACCTGGGCCTGGCCAACGTCATCCTCACCAACGGGGCGCGCCTCTACGTCGACCACGCCCACCCCGAGTTCGCCACACCTGAGGTCACCTCCCCGCTGGACGTGGTGCGCTGGGACAAGGCCGGCGAGCAGGTGATGCTGGACGCGGCCAGACGGGCCGGGCAGCTGCCCGGCGGCGGGCCGATCGTGCTGTACAAGAACAACACCGATGGCAAGGGTGCGTCGTACGGCGCGCACGAGAACTACCTGATGCGCCGCTCCACGCCGTTCGCCGACATCGTCCACCACCTCACGCCGTTCTTCGTCAGCCGGCAGGTGGTGTGCGGCTCCGGCCGGGTCGGCATCGGCACCGACGGACGCGAGCACGGCTACCAGATCAGCCAGCGCGCAGACTTCTTCGAGGTGGAGGTCGGGCTGGAGACCACGCTCAAGCGCCCGATCATCAACACCCGCGACGAGCCGCACGCGGATCCCGACAAGTACCGGCGCCTGCACGTGATCCTGGGCGATGCGAACCTGTCCGAGATCTCCACCTACCTCAAGGTCGGCACGACCTCGCTGGTGCTGGCGATGATCGAGGACCGTTTCATCGACGCCGACCTCAGTGTCGAGAACCCGGTCGCCGCGCTGCGCGCGGTCTCCCACGACCCGACGCTGCGGCACACCATGACGCTGCGCGACGGTCGACGGCTCACCGCGGTGCAGCTGCAGCTGGAGTACCTCGACCTGGCCCGCAAGTACGTCGAGGACCGCTACGGCGCGGACGCCGACGAGCAGACCGTCGACGTGCTGGCCCGCTGGGAGTCGGTGCTGGACCGTCTCGAGCGCGACCCGATGTCCCTGGCCGGCGAGCTCGACTGGGTCGCCAAGCTGCGGCTGCTCGAGCAGTACCGCGACCGCGACGGCCTGGAGTGGTCCGACGCCAAGCTGCACCTGATCGACCTGCAGTACTCCGACATCCGCCCCGAGAAGGGGCTCTACCACCGGCTGGTGGGTGCCGGTCGGATCCAGCGGCTGCTCGACGACGCGACGATCGAGGACGCGATGCACGACCCGCCGACCGACACCCGGGCCTACTTCCGGGGCCGGTGCCTGGAGAAGTTCCCCGACGCGGTGGCCGCGGCCTCGTGGGACTCCGTCATCTTCGACCTTCCCGGACGCGACTCGCTGCAGCGGGTGCCGACCACCGACCCGCTGCGCGGCAGCAAGGCCCACGTCGGGGAGCTGATGGAGCGCTGCCGGAGCGCCGAGGAGCTCTTCACCGCGCTGACCCGCTGATCGGGCGCGGCGCGGCGGTCGGGTCACCCCCCGACTCGGCAGGCTCGGCTAGGGTCGGAGCATGGCCCAGGAGCAGAAGCAGCCCCGCAAGTCGACGGAGAACGAGGAGGCGGTCGAGACCGCCCCGGAGACCGACGTCGCTGAGCGCAAGGAGGCGCTCGACAGCGACATCGACGACATCCTCGACGAGATCGACGAGGTGCTGGAGTCCAACGCCGAGGACTTCGTGAAGTCGTTCATCCAGAAGGGCGGCCAGTGAGCGTGGCGGACCCCCGTCTGCCGGCCGCCTACCTGCAGCCCGGCACCTCCTCCTTCGCCGACTTCCTGGCCTCCCAGTCACCCGACCTGCTGCCGGGGCGGCGTACGTTGCCGCCCGGTCAGGCCACCGACCTGGCCCCGCACGGCACCACGATCGTGGCCGCCACGTTCCCCGGGGGCGTCCTGCTCGCTGGTGACCGGCGCGCCACCATGGGCAACATCATCGCCTCGCGCGACATCGAGAAGGTCTTCCCCACCGACGAGTTCTCCGCCGCGGGCATCGCCGGCACCGCGGGGCTCGCGGTCGAGCTGGTGCGCCTCTTCCAGGTCGAGCTGGAGCACTACGAGAAGATCGAGGGCACCCGCCTCTCCCTGGACGGCAAGGCCAACCGGCTCTCGGCGCTGATCCGCGGCAACCTCGGGATGGCGATGCAGGGCCTGGGCGTGGTGCCGCTGTTCGTGGGCTACGACGTGGACACCGCCGGCGGGCGCATCTTCAGCTACGACGTCACCGGCGGTCGCTACGAGGAGACCGGCTACCACTCGGTCGGCTCCGGGTCCCTCTTCGCGCGCGGGGCCCTGAAGAAGCTCTACCGGCCCGACCTCGACGAGAACCAGGCCGTGACACTGGCCATCCAGGCGCTGTACGACGCCGCCGACGACGACTCCGCGACCGGCGGGCCCGACGTGGCGCGCCGGATCTTCCCGATGGTCCACGTCATCACCGCCGAGGGCGGGCGCACCATCGACGAGGACCGGGTCGCGGAGGTCTCCGAGCGCGTCATCGCCGGGCGGATGGGCAGACCCGACGGACCCCACGCCCCCCTGGATGGAGGTGCCTGAGCAGATGAGTGCCCCCTTCTACGTCTCGCCCGAGCAGCTGATGAAGGACCGAGCCGACTTCGCCCGCAAGGGCATCGCCCGCGGTCGGTCGGTGGTGGCGGTGCAGTACGCCGACGGCATCCTCTTCGCCTCCCAGAACCCCTCCCAGGCCCTGCACAAGGTCTCGGAGATCTATGACCGGATCGCCTTCGCCGCGGTGGGGCGCTACAACGAGTTCGAGAACCTGCGCATCGCCGGGGTGCGCCTCGCCGACATGCGCGGCTACGCCTACGACCGGCGCGACGTGACCGGGCGCAGCCTGGCGAACGCCTACGCCCAGACCCTCGGCACCATCTTCTCCAGCGGCGGTGAGAAGCCCTACGAGGTGGAGCTGTTCGTCGCCGAGATCGGGGCCAGCGCCGCCGAGGACCAGCTCTACCGCCTCACCTACGACGGCCAGGTCGCCGACGAGCACCAGTTCGCCGTGATGGGCGGTGCCGCCGAGGCGGTGGCCGGCTACCTCGAGGAGCACTACCGCCCCGGCAACGACCTCGACGGCGCTCTCGCCCTCGCCGTGGCTGCTCTGGGGCACAGCGACAGCGAGGACCGCCGCATCGCCGCCGACGACCTCGAGGTCGCGGTCCTGGACCGGACCCGCACCCAGCCCCGCAAGTTCAGCCGGCTGAGTCCGCTGCGGATCCAGGCCGTCCTCGAGCACGCCGGGACCGCCGTCCCCGACGCTGACCCGGGTCCCGACGCCGTTGCGCCACCCGGCACCGACGGCACCGGGTCGCCGGGTGCGGCAGGCGAGCCTCCCGTCGCCCCCTGACCCCACCTGCGGCACGGGACTTCCGTGCCGTTTGGTCACCAACGGCACTTCTCAGGGCCGAATCCGCGTCGTTGGTGACCAAACGACACACCTTGGCTATCCACAGATCGCTGAGCGGTCGTTTCGGTAGCGCGTTTTCGCCTCAGGCTGGCGCCATGGACTCCACCCCGTCGACCCCCGTGAGGGGCCACCTGCGCCTGGTGGGCAAGAGGCGCATCAGTCACGGCCTGTACGACGACCTGGTCGAGGACCAGCACGATGATGCTCAGTTCGTCAGCGATCTGAAGGCATATCTGTTGGTGCTTCCGGAGTCGGCGGTCTTCACGTCGGTGACCGCGGCGCGGGTGCTGGGCTGGCGCCTGCCGCAGCTGCCCGACCACGTCCCCGTCTTCGCGGCCGTGCACCAGAAGGATCGCCGGCCGCGGCGGGCCGGCCTGGTCTGCTCCCGGTTGGTGGGGCCGCGCGAGGCCCAGGACCGCCGACAGCTGCCCCTCGACACACCCACCGAGATCCTGCTCCGCGCCGCTCGTGACTTCGGGGTCCTGGACGTGGTCATCATGATCGACTCGGCCCTGCAGCTGGGCCACCTCGACCCCGAGGCCATGGAGCAGCTGCTCCGCAGCGGGCGGCCGGGGGTGCGGGTGCTGCGGGCTGCCTGGCGGCTGTCGCACCGCCAGACCGAGTCGGCGGGGGAGACCGTGCTGCGTGTGCTGCACCGGGTCCTGGGGGTCCTCGTCGAGCCGCAGGCCGTCCTGCACGACGACGAGGGTCGCGTCGTGGGTCGCGCCGACCTGCGGCTCACCGGCACCCGGCGCGTCCACGAGTACGACGGAGGAGTGCACCGGGACAAGGCCCAGCACCGCGCCGACCTGCGCCGCGAGCGCGGCCTGCGCGAGGCGGCGTACGAACGGGGTGGCTACACCCTCGACGACCTGCTCAACCACCCGGTCGTGGTGATGCACGAGATCGACCGCGCCCTCGACCGTCCCCACGACGTGCGTCGCCTCGACACGTGGCGCCGGCTGGTGGAGGACTCGATGTACGGCGCTACCGGGCGGGCGCGCGTCCGCGACCGGTGGCGTCGCTGGGGCGACTTCGTGGTGCTGCGCGTGGGTTGACGAGCCGTGCCGGTGTCTTGCTGGTCCACCCGAAGCGACCGGGCGGGTCGTAGTGTGCATGCATGGACCGCCGGATCTTCGGGATCGAGAACGAGTACGGCGTCACCTGCACGTTCCAGGGTCAACGACGACTCAGCCCGGACGAGGTGGCGCGCTACCTGTTTCGCAAGGTCGTCAGCTGGGGCCGCAGCAGCAACGTCTTCCTGCGCAACGGTGCCCGGCTCTACCTGGACGTCGGCAGCCACCCGGAGTACGCGACGCCGGAGTGCGACGACATCACCGAGCTCGTCACCCACGACAAGGCGGGGGAGCGGGTGCTCGAGGGCCTGCTGCTCGACGCGGAGCAGCGCCTGCACGACGAGGGCATCGCCGGCGAGATCTACCTGTTCAAGAACAACACCGACTCTGCCGGCAACTCCTACGGCTGCCACGAGAACTACCTGGTGGGCCGCGCCGGCGAGTTCTCCCGCCTCGCCGACATTCTGATCCCGTTCCTGGTCACCCGCCAGATCATCGTCGGCGCCGGCAAGGTCACCCAGACACCTCGCGGGGCGTCGTACTCGGTCTCGCAGCGTGCCGAGCACATCTGGGAGGGGGTCTCCAGCGCCACGACCCGGTCGCGGCCCATCATCAACACCCGCGACGAGCCGCACGCCGACGCCGAGAAGTACCGGCGCCTGCACGTCATCGTCGGCGACTCCAACATGTCCGAGACCACCACGATGCTCAAGGTCGCCAGCTGCGACCTGGTGCTGCGGATGATCGAGGAGGGGGTCGTGATGCGCGACCTCACGATGGAGAACCCGATCCGGGCGATCCGGGAGATCTCGCACGACCCCACCGGGCGGCGCAAGGTGAGGCTGGCGAACGGTCGGGAGGCCAGCGCGCTGGACATCCAGTCGGAGTACCTGTCCCGGGCGCGCGACTTCGTCGACCGCCGCCAGATCAGCACCCCGGTCATCGAGCAGACCCTCGACCTGTGGGAGCGCACGTTGAAGGCCGTCGAGTCCGACGACCTGGGTCTGGTGGACCGCGAGATCGACTGGGTCATCAAGTGGAAGCTGATCGAGGCCTACCGCGCCAAGCACGGTCTGCCGATGAGCCACGCCCGTGTCGCCCAGCTCGATCTGGCCTACCACGACATCCACCGCGGTCGCGGGTTGTACTACCTGCTCCAGAAGCGTGGCCAGGTCGCCCGGGTCACCACCGACCTGAAGATCTTCGAGGCGAAGTCGGTGCCACCGCAGACCACCCGGGCCCGGCTGCGCGGCGAGTTCATCCGACGCGCACAGGAGCGCCGTCGCGACTTCACCGTCGACTGGGTGCACCTGAAGCTCAACGACCAGGCGCAGCGCACGGTGCTGTGCAAGGACCCGTTCAAGGCCTACGACGAACGAGTGCAGCGACTCATCGACGGCATGTGAACGGCCCGCGGCGGGTAGAGCCCGGGAGGTCCGGGCGTCACTCCGGGCTGCCCTTTGGTCACCAACGACAACCCGACCCGCTCGATTCATGCCGTTTGGTCACCAACGGCAGCCTCAGAGCCCGCAAGACCCGCGGTGGGTCAGCCGGATCCGCGTGGGCCGGGGCCGCTAGGGTGCTCGTCGGACCGGTGCTTGCGCTGGTCCGCCTCCATGCCCGTGATGTGAAGGATGTACCGGTGTTGCGACGCCCCGGACGGCCGCTGGCCCTCCTCGTTCCCGCCCTGCTGATCCCGGCCCTGGCCGCGTGCGGCTCCGACGGCTCCGACAACGAGCAGAGCGTCATCTCCGCGGTGGAGGTCACCGGCGAGGCCGGTGAGCAGCCGGAGGTCAGCTGGAACGAGCAGGTCACCCAGACCGGCGACCTCGAGACCGAGGTGCTGCGTGAGGGGGAGGGCGTCGACATCACCGAGGACAGCGCGGTGCTCGTGCAGTACGTGCTGAGCAACGGCTACACCAGGAAGACCGCGATCAGCACCTACGCCGACGACGCCCCCGAGGTGCTCGACCTGGATGCTGAGGAGCTGCCCGACATCTTCGCGGAGGCGCTGGTCGGCGAGCAGGTCGGCGCGCGCGTCGCCGTCGGCTTCGAGTCCTCCGAGCTCTTCGGCGAGGTCGGCAACCCGGCCCTCGACGTCAACAACAAGGACGCCCTGCTGCTGGTCATCGACGTCCTGGGTCCGATGCCCGTCGACGTGCCCCAGGCCGAGGAGGGCGAGGGCATCGCCCCCGACCTGGTCCTCGACGAGGACGGCGTCCCGCAGTCGATGCTCTTCAAGGGCATCCCCAAGCCCACCGGTGAGCTCCAGGTCGAGACGGTCGTCGAGGGCGGCGGCCCCGTGGTCCGCAAGGGCGACACGGTGATGGTCGACTACATCGGCTCGGTCTACGCCAAGCCCAAGCCGTTCGACACCAGCTTCGACAGCGCGCCCGCGGCCTTCCCGCTGCGCCCCGCGTCGCAGGGGGGCGTCATCTCGGGCTGGGTCCAGGGCCTCTCGGGCCAGACGGTCGGCAGCCGCGTGTGGCTGGCGGTCCCGCCCGAGCTCGGCTATGGCCCCGAGGGCAACGAGGGCGCCAAGATCAAGGGCACCGACACGCTCTACTTCCTCATCGAGATCCTGGGCGTGGCGCCGCGCACCGCCGCGGCCGACGAGGCCGACAAGGCAGCGAAGAAGGCTGCCGCCGACGCTCAGGCCGAGGTCACCGAGGGCCAGTCGGAGACCCCGAGCCCGGCGGTCTCCGAGGCACCCAGCGATCAGGAGAGCCCCGCCGAGCAGTGACCTGCTGACGGCGCCACGGCACGAGGACCACGACCCGGCACGACCCAGCACCAGGAGGTGGCATGGCAGCGGTCCGCAAGAGCGAGCGGTTGATGAACCTGCTCATCATGCTGCTGGTCCAGCGGCACTTCGTGGCCAAGCAGCGGATCCGCTCGATCCTCTACCCGGGCTCCTCCGACGAGGCGTTCGAGAAGATGTTCGAACGGGACAAGGAGGAGCTGCGCAGCCTCGGGGTCCCCATCGAGGTCGGCAACATCGACGCCTACTTCGACGACGAACCGGGCTACCGGATCCAGCCCGACCAGTTCGGCCTGCCCCCGATCGCGCTCGAGGCCGACGAGGCGGCCGTGATCGGCCTGGCCACCCGGGTCTGGCAGCACGCCCGGCTCGCCGAGGCGACCACCGACGCGGTGCGCAAGCTCACCGCCTCGGGCGTGGAGGTCGACGTCTCGGCCCTCGACATCGTGGAGCCGCGCCTCAGCGCCGACGAGCCGTCCTTCGACGTGTTCTGGGAGGCCACCCAGGACCGCACCGAGGTCGCCTTCGAGTACCGCACCGCCAGCAGCACCGAGGTCGCCACTCGTCACCTCCAGCCCTGGGGCGTGGCCCGCCACTCCGGACGCTGGTACGTCGTGGGGCTGGACACCGACCGCGGTGAGGAGCGCGTCTTCCGGCTCTCGCGCGTCCAGGGCGAGGCCCGCAAGCAGGGGGCCGCGGCGGCGTACGACGTCCCGCCCGGCACCGACCTGCAGGCCCTGACCCGACGCCTGGCCCCCGAGCCCGCCCCCGAGGCCGCCACGCTGCTGGTGCGGCGCGGCGCCGGCCACCTGCTGCGTCGCGGCGCGGACAGCGTCGAGACCGATGTGGTCGGCCCCGACGACGCCACGCTGTGGGACCGGGTGGTGCTGACCCGCAGCGGCCTCGGGCTCGCCGACGAGGTGCTCGGGCACGGCAGCGCCGTGCTCGTCGAGGAGCCGCTGGCGCTGCGCGCCGAGGTCCTCGCCCGGTTGCGAGCAGCCACCGGCGCCCCGCACGACCCGACCAGCTCGACGGGAGCGCAGCGATGAACGACGACACCGGCGCGGCGACGCGCCAGGCCGCCTCGGGCGCCAAGGACCAGGTCGCCCGGCTGCTGACCCTGGTGCCCTACCTGCACGCCCGCGAGGCGGTGCGCCTCGACGAGGCCGCTGACGCGCTCGGGGTCGCCCCGCAGCAGCTGCTCAAGGACCTCAAGGTCCTGCTGATGTGCGGACTGCCCGGCGGCTACCCCGACGACCTGATCGACGTCGACCTCGACGCCCTCGAGCCCGGCGGGGACGGGGTGATCCGGGTCTCCAACGCGGACTACCTGGCCCGCCCCCTGCGGCTGACCCCGACCGAGGCCAGCGCGGTGATCGTGGCGCTGCGCGCCCTGCGCAACGGCGCCGGCGCGGACACCCGCACCGTGGTCGACCGCGCGCTGGCCAAGCTCGAGGCCGCGGCCGCCGAAGCCGGTGCGGCCCGCATCGACCCCGGCCTGGGCGGTGCCGACGTGGACACCGCGATCCTGGCCCGTCGCCTCCAGGAGGCAGCCGAGGCCCACCGCCAGGTGCGGTTGACCTACTTCGTGCCCGCCCGCGACGAGGAGTCCGCGCGGGTGGTCGACCCCCGCGGTGTCGTCACCGGCCAGGGCTACAGCTACCTCGACGCGTTCTGCCACAGCGCCGACGCCCCACGGCTCTTCCGGCTCGACCGGATCAGCGCCGCCGAGGTCCTCGACAGCCCGGTCAGCACCGAGCCCGAGCCGCCCCGCGACCTCTCCGAGGGTCTGTTCGCCGGCTCCTCGGAGACCACCGTGACCACGTTGCTCCTCGCGCCGGCGGCCCGGTGGGTCGTCGACTACTACCCGGTCGAGCGGGTGCGTCCGACGGGGGAGGGTCCGCACGCCGACTGGGAGGTCGACCTCGTCGTGGCCGACGAGCGCTGGCTGACCCGCCTCCTGCTCCGGCTCGCGCCGCACGCCCAGGTCGTCGTACCCCACGAGTTCACCGACACGTTCCTCGCCGAGGCAACCCGGACGCTCGGTCTCTACGAACACCTCACGTAAGATGAAAACGGTCAGTGCCGCTAGGCCCGAGGGCGGGCGCGCGACCACCGAGACGACAGAAGGTAGGGACGCTCCATGACCCCCATGATCGGAATGCCCCAGGGCGTTGAGTGGCTGGTCATCCTGGCCATCGTCATCATCGTCTTCGGAGCCGCCAAGCTCCCCGAGCTCGCTCGCGGCACCGGACAGGCGCTGCGCATCTTCAAGTCCGAGACCAAGGGTCTGCGCGACGACGACGATGACAAGGCCACCGAGGCCAAGCAGGCCACCGTGACCCCCGACCCGGCCCCCTCCGAGCTGCCCCCGTCCCGCCCGACCCAGGCCGGCACCGACGGCGTCGTGGACCCCACCCAGCCGCCGGTCGACAAGCACCACGGCTGAGATCCGCCGCCGCTCCAGCACCGACCCAACCCCACCCAGACCTCACCGCGGTTAGGCCCCTGCCCTCGTGCCAGCGCTCTCCGGGATCGTCAAGCTCTTCATCGGCAAGCCGATGCACCCCGTCGGGGCCGACGGGCGCATGGCGCTCTCCGACCACCTCCGGGAGCTCCGGGCACGGGTCCTGAAGGTCGCGCTGACCCTCGTCGTGGCCGTCGCGGTCTCGCTGTTCTTCTTCGACACGCTCTTCGACCTGGTCCTGGGCCCGTACAACACCGCTCGGGAGAAGCTCGGTGACGACGTCACCTTCCCCTCCACCAGCGGCGCCGGCGGCGGGTTGCTGCTGTACCTGAAGCTCTGCGGATTCAGCGCCCTGGTGGTCACGAGCCCCGTGTGGCTCTACCAGATCTGGGCCTTCATCCTGCCCGGCCTGCACGCTCACGAACGCAAGTGGTCCCGGGTCTTCGCGGCCATCGCAGGTCCGCTCTTCCTCGGTGGCATCGCGCTGGGCTACCTGACCCTGCCGAAGGGCCTGGAGATCCTGATCGGGTTCAACCCCGAGGGCATCGTCAACATCGTGGAGTTCTCCGAGTACCTCCAGTTCTTCACCCGCACGCTGCTGGTCTTCGGGATCGCCTTCGAGATCCCCGTCTTCGTGGTGCTGCTCAACCTCGCCGGGGTCGTGTCCGGCAAGAGCCTGGGCAAGCACCGGCCCTGGATCATCGTCGGCATCTTCGTCTTCGCGGCCGTGGCCACGCCCTCCGCGGACCCGTTCACGATGACCTTCATGGCGGTCCCGATGGTCCTGCTGTTCTTCGTCGCCGAGATCATCGCCCGCTTCAACGACCGTCGCCGCGCCAAGCGCAAGCTCAACGCCGGGCTCTCCCCGGACGAGGTCTCGCCGCTGTGAGCGGCGTGGAGGCCCCACCCGTCGAGGTCGACCCCTTCGACCTCCCGGAGTGGCTCGGTGAGCGGGACGTGACCTGGAGCGCCGGGTCCGGGCTGCGTACCGGGCACCGGGTCACCGGGCTCCTCGAGAGCGCCGGGGACCAGCAGAGCCACCCGTGCGACCTGCTGGCCGTCGACGAGGCGTACCCCCGCCCGGTCATCGACGACGCCACCCGCTCGCGCGCCCACCTGGCCTGGCGCCACGGACAGGTGCTGCTGCTCGAGGCCGACACCGGCTCGGGGCCCCGGCTGACCCTGGCGGTGCCCGGCACCGCCTTCGACGCCGACCTCGTCCTCGACGCCCTGAGCCGCCTGGCCAAGGCCGTGGGCGCCTCGGCGGAGCACTACGCGGTGCTGCTGCGCATCGGCCGCGACGCGGGCCCCGGGCGGGTCTGAGCAGCAGGCTGCGACGCCCCGGCACCGGGGCTCACGTAGGTTGGGACCATGACGACCGACGAGCTGTCCCCGTCGGAGCGGTACGCCGAGTTCCGACGTACCCGCGAGCACCCCGTCCTCAAGGACTTCCGCGACCTCTACTCCTTCCCGCTCGACGACTTCCAGCTCCGGGCGTGCCGTGAGATCGAGGAGGGCCGCGGCGTGCTGGTGGCCGCCCCGACCGGGTCCGGTAAGACCATCGTGGGCGAGTTCGCGATCCACCTCGCGCTCGCCACCGGTCGCAAGGCGTTCTACACGACCCCGATCAAGGCGCTGTCGAACCAGAAGTACCACGACCTCGTGGACCGCTACGGCTCCGACCGGGTCGGCCTCCTGACCGGCGACAACAGCGTCAACGGCGAGGCGCCGATCGTGGTGATGACCACCGAGGTGCTGCGCAACATGCTCTACGCCGGCTCCTCGACCCTGGGTGGTCTCGGCTTCGTGGTGATGGACGAGGTGCACTACCTCGCCGACCGCTCCCGCGGCGCGGTCTGGGAGGAGGTCATCATCCACCTGCCCGAGTCGGTGGCGCTGGTCTCGCTCTCGGCGACGGTCTCGAACGCCGAGGAGTTCGGCGAGTGGCTGGAGACCGTGCGCGGGGAGACCTCCACGATCGTGGAGGAGAAGCGGCCGGTCCCGCTCTACCAGCACGTCATGGTCGGACGCCGTCTGCTCGACCTCTTCGCCTCCTCCGACGTCGACGCCGCGGCCGGCTTCGTCAAGGAGGGAGCCCCGGTCAACGACGACCTGCTCAAGATCGCCCGCGACGACTGGGCATCGTCGCGGATCAAGGACCGCCGCTCCCCGCGGGGACGCTCGCAGCCGGGTCGCCAGGGTGCCGGCAAGCAGTCGGGCGGCAAGCAGGTGGGCAACGGGCGCCGGGTCTGGATCCCCAGCCGCGCCGACGTGGTGGACCGCCTCGACCGCGAGGGTCTGCTGCCGGCGATCGTCTTCATCTTCAGCCGGGTGGGCTGCGACGCCGCGGTGCAGCAGTGCCTGAGCGCCGGTGTCCGCCTGACCAGTCCCGCCGAGCGCGCGGAGATCCACACCTACGTCGAGGGCGCCTGCGCCCACCTCAGCGCCGAGGACCTGCACGTCCTGGGCTACCACGACTTCCTCGAGGCCCTGACCCGCGGCGTCGCCGCCCACCACGCCGGGATGCTCCCGGCGTTCAAGCAGTGCGTCGAGGAGCTCTACGAACGGGGCCTGTGCAAGGTCGTCTTCGCCACCGAGACCCTCGCCCTGGGCATCAACATGCCGGCGCGGACCGTGGTGATCGAGAAGCTCTCGAAGTGGAACGGCGAGACCCACGCCGCGATCACGCCGGGGGAGTACACCCAGCTCACCGGGCGTGCCGGGCGCCGGGGCCTGGACACCGAGGGCCACGGCGTCGTGCTGTGGCAGGCGGGGATGAACCCCCGCGAGCTGGCGGGCCTGGCCTCGACGCGGACCTATCCGCTGCGCTCGTCGTTCCGTCCGTCGTACAACATGGCCGTCAACCTGGTGCACCAGTTCGGCCGGCACACCGCCCGCGAGCTCCTCGAGCAGTCCTTCGCGCAGTTCCAGGCGGACAAGGCCGTGGTCGGCCTGGCTCGGCAGCTGCACAAGAGCCGGGAGGCGCTCGACGGCTACGCCGAGGCCGCCCGGTGCCACCTCGGTGACTTCATGGAGTACGCCGCGCTGCGCCGCAGGATCAGCGACGTCGAGAAGGGCGCCAGCAAGGCGCGCCGCGACGACCGCCGCGCCGAGACCGTCGAGTCGCTGCGCCACCTCAAGCCCGGTGACGTGATCGAGGTGCCGACCGGCAAGTTCGCCGGGTACGCCGTCGTGATCGACCCGGGCTGGTCGCCCGAGGGACCGCGCCCGTTCGTGGTGACGCTCGAGAAGCAGGCACGTCGCCTGGCGATGGTCGACTTCCCGGAGCCGATCGCGGCGCTGACACGCCTGAAGGTGTCGCGCAGCTTCAACCCGCGCAACCCCCAGATGCGTCGCGACCTGGCCGCCCAGCTGCGGATGCGCACCCGCGACCTGCCACCCAAGCACCTGCGCGGCACTCCCGGCGCGCCGGGACGCGCCCACGCCGGCGAGCCCAGCGCGTGGGAGTCGGAGGTCACCGACCTGCGTCGCCAGCTCAAGGCGCACCCCTGCCACGAGTGCCCCGAGCGGGAGGACCACTCGCGGTGGTCCGAGCGGTACTTCAAGCTCGACCGCGACGCCGCCACCCTGGCGCGACGCGTGGAGCAGCGCACCAACACCGTGGCCCGCCAGTTCGACCGGGTCTGCGAGGTGCTCACGGCGCTGGGCTACCTCAGCGACGACGGCGCCGACGCGGTCGTCACCGACCAGGGCCGGCACCTGATGCGCCTGTACTCCGACATGGACCTCGTCGCCGCGGAGTCGCTGCGCCTGGGCGTCTGGGACGAGCTGACCCCCTCCGAGCTGGCCGCTGCCCTCTCGACCCTGGTCTTCGAGGCCCGCCGCCCCGACGACGCCACCTCGCCGCGGGTCCCGGGCGGGGGCGCGAAGAAGGCGATCGGCGCCATGGTGCGGCTGTGGGGTGACCTGGACCGGCTCGAGAAGGACCACAAGCTCGACTACCTGCGCCAGCCCGACCTGGGCTTCGCCTGGATCGCCTACCGTTGGTGCGAGGGCGACGACCTCGACGACGTGCTCGGCGAGAGCGAGCTGGCCGCCGGCGACTTCGTGCGCTGGATGAAGCAGGTCCTCGACCTCGCCGGCCAGGTCGCCCAGGCCGCCGGCGACTCGCCCGTGCGCCGCTCGGCTCGCGACGCCATCGACGCCATGCGGCGCGGGGTCGTGGCGGCCTCGGGGCTCACCGAGGAGTAGGCCCACCCGGCGACAGGGGCGAAGTGGGGGCTCGGGGATTGCCGTTTGGTCACCAACCGCAGCCGATCGGGCCTCAGCGGTGTCGTTGGTGACCAAACGGCAGGCACTGATCCACGCGCCAGCTGGGCCGCGGCCGTCCCCGGGGTGTCTCAGAGGCTGGCGAGCACGCCGTTCAGCCGCTCCACTGGGCTGTCCAGGCCCCAACGAGCCGCCAGCTCGGCCAGGACCTCGGGGTGGGCGGGGGAGCGCGGCAGCGTGAAGCCGGAGCGGTCCAGGTCGAGGGTGCGGCGTACGGCGACGACCTCGGGTGCGACGGCCAGGTAGTCGAGGGCGGCCTTGATCTTGGCGCGCGGTCCCGGCCCCATGCCGGAGTCGGGGTCCTCCGCGGCAGCGAGGATGCCCGCCATGTCGTGGTGGCGGGCGAGCAGGGTGGCGGCGGTCTTCTCCCCGACACCCTTGACCCCGGGCAGTCCGTCCGAGGCGTCGCCGCGCATGGTGGAGAAGTCGGCGTACTGCGCCGCGTCGACGTCGTACTTGGCCCGCACCCACGCGTTGTCGACCCGCTCGTGGTTGCCCACACCCCGCGCGATGTAGAGCACCCGTACGTCGGCCTCGTCGTCGACGAGCTGGAAGAGGTCGCGATCACCGGTGACGATGTCGACCGGCTGCCCGGCGCCGGTGGCCAGGGTGCCGATGACGTCGTCGGCCTCGGCCTCGGGGGCACCGACGACCGTGATCCCGTAGGCCGCCAGCACGTCGCCGATGATCGGGATCTGCACCTGGAGCGGGTCGGGGACCTCCTCCACGTCCGGGGAGGTCTCGACCTCCTCCTCGACGCGGTGCGCCTTGTACGTCGGCACCAGGTCGACGCGCCACTGCGGGCGCCAGTCGTCGTCCCAGCAGCACACCAGGTCGGTGGGCCGGTACTCGTCGACCAGGCGGGAGATGAAGTCGAGGAGACCGCGCACGGCGTTGACCGGGGTGGTGCCGTCGGGCGCCAGGATCTCGGGGACCCCGAAGTAGGCCCGGAAGTACATCGAGGCGGTGTCGAGGAGCATCAGGCGGCCGGGCTGCTGGGTCACGCCGGCAGTCTTGCAGGGGACGCCGCTACGCCGCGACCCCGTCGGGCACTAGGCTGCTGGCGTGAGCCATCCCGGTGTCGAGCCGACCGACCGCAAGATCCTCGAGCTGTTGGCCCACGACGGCCGGATGTCCTTCACCGACCTGGGCAAGGCCACGGGCCTGTCGACGTCTGCGGTGCACCAACGGGTCAAGCGGCTCGAGCAGCGTGACCTGATCCAGGGTTACGGCGCGACCATCAACCACGCCGAGATCGGCGTACCGCTGGCGGCGTTCATCTCCATCCGCCCCATCGACCCGTCCCAGCCCGACGACTGCGCAGCCCGCCTCGAGCACATCGAGGAGATCGAGTCCTGCTGGTCGGTGGCGGGGGAAGAGTCCTACGTGCTGCTGGTGCGCTGCACGTCCCCGTCAGCGCTGGAGGACCTGCTCGCCCGGGTGCGGGCTGCGGCCAACGTGTCGACACGCACCACGATCGTGCTCACGACCTACTACGAGAACCGACCGGTCACCGGCACAGCGGACCCCGACCCGGCCTGACGGCTCACCGCGCGAGCAGCGCCGCGTCCTGGGACCGGCTGGACCCCTGCGAGTCGGTGAGGGACGACCTCCTGCGCGCCGAGGGTGAAGTCCATCGCGATAGGTGCGTCCCCGGGTCGCGAACGGTCGCTGCGCCGGACCCCGCTCTCCAGGCCACAACCCTGTCCGGCCTGAGCCGGGGGCTCGATCGTGGCACCGGTGGCGTTGCCGTTGCCGTTGGTGACCAAACGGCACACCGGAAGCCGGTTGGGGTGCCGTTGGTGACCAAACGGCACACCGGAAGCAGGTTGGGGTGTCGTTGGTGACCAAACGGCAGCGCCGCGGCCCTCGACCGCAGCGCCGCCGTCACGGTGGCACCGAGGGTCAGTAGGCCTGCAGCGCGGCGGTGCGCCGCGAGGCCTCGGCGACCTCGGCGGCCTTGAGGGCGGACTCGTCGAGGCGCCCGTGCTCGGCCCACCAGCGCTGGCCGGCCTCGGGGAGGGTGTGGATCGGGTCGTAGTACTCGTAGGTGCGCGACAACGCCTCGGGGTCGGTGGCCTCGATGGAGGTCCGGTAGTTCTTGGTCCAGTAGGAGATGCCGCGCTCGGTGTCGTAGTCGGCGAGCTGGTGCACCCACCGCTTGCCCACGAACGGCACGTCGCAGACGATGCGCGGCGTGGCGAACCCGGGCAGGTAGCCCATGATGTGGTGCTGCAGGCGCTGGGCGTCGGCGACCGAGACCCGCCAGTGCTCCGAGTACGGGATCATGTCGCACATGTAGAAGTAGTAGGGCATGACCTGGGCGCCGTCGAGCAGCGCGAAGCACAGGTCGAGCAGGGCGTGCGGGTCGGCGTTGACGCCGTTGAGCAGCACCCCCTGGTTGCGCACGTCGCGCACCCCGGCGTCGAGCATCGCCCGCGACGCCTCGGCCACGAGCGGGGTGATCGACTGGGCGTGGTTGGCGTGGGTGTGGATCGCCAGGGACACCCCACGGGAGCGGGCCATCCCGGCCACCCGGGACATGCCCTCGACGACGTCGGGCTGCAGCCAGTGCTGTGGCAGACCCACGAGCGCCTTGGTGGCCAGGCGGATGTCGCGCACGTTCTCGATCTCGAGCACCGAGGTCAGGAACGCCTCGAGCCGGGGCCAGGGCATGTTGGCCACGTCGCCGCCGGAGACGACGACGTCGCGCACCTGCGGCGTACGGCGCAGGTAGTCGAGCATGTCGCCGATCCGGTCGTTCGGCTTGCCGGCGAACTTCAGTTTCTCGATCACGGGCGTGGAGTTGCCCACCAGGTCCATGCGCGTGCAGTGGCCGCAGTACTGCGGGCAGGTCGGCAGCAGCTCGGCCAGCACCTTCGTCGGGTAGCGGTGCGTCAGGCCCTCGGTGGCCCACATGTCGTGCTCGTGCAGCGAGTCGCGGGTGGCGTGCGGGTGCGAGGCCCAGTCGGTGCGCCGGTCGGAGAGCACCGGGAGCATGTAGTGCCGGATCGGGTCGGCGTAGAACGCCTCGGTCAGCGAGCCGGGGCCGGACGGCGTCTCGTGCGGCACCATCGTGTTGAGCATCTGCGGCGGCACCAGCATCGACATCGTGGCCCGCTCGGCCTGGTCGCGCTCCAGGTCGGCGTAGAACCGGTCGTCGATCAGGTCGCCCATCAGCTCGCGCAGCTGGCGCACGTTCTTGACGCAGTGCGCCCGCTGCCACTGCACCGAGGCCCAGTCGGCGGCGGTGACGTCGCGCCAGCCCGGGAAGCGGGTCCAGTCGGGCTCGACGAGCTCGACGCGCCGGTAGGGGTAGGGCTGGCCGGAGGCGTCCTCGACCAGCGAGGCAATGGAGGTCTCGATGCTCATGCCTCCACGATGCCAGAAGATTCTCCGGCATGTCGAATGAAACGCCGGAAGATCTCCCGCCGACGTCTGTTCGGGCGGTGCGTCAGACGAGTCCGCTGGCCTCCAGCGTGCGGCGTACGGCGGGGTGGTCGCCGTCGAGGCCGTAGCGGTACCGGTAGGCGCCGCGCACGATGTCGGCCACCGGCGGGCGCACCCACGCGCCCAGGGTGCGACACATCAGCCGCATCGCGGGGGCGTGCCCGGCGAGCTCGCCGTCGTGGGGAGGGCGGTACTCCACCACCGGCAGCAGTTCGGCGCCGTTGCGCTCGTAGAACCGGATCCGGCGCAGGTGCTCCTCGACGTGCTCGGGGACAGGCCGGGCTCGTCGGGGTCCTCGACGTCCCAGACCAGCAGCGAGCCGCCCTCGCGGGCCAGCGCGGCCGCGAGCTGGTCGAGCATCGCCGAGCCGATGCCACCACCGCGGGCCCCCACGGCGTAGTAGCGCAGGAAGGTCCAGCCCGTCGGACCCAGGGCCCGGACGACCGCGAGGCCCTCGGGCTGTCCGGAGCCGGACACGCGCACCAGCAGCCGGTCGACCAGCAGGTCCTCGAAGGGCACCCGCAGCTCCTCGGGGAACGCCTCGTCGTAGATGTCGCGCACCCGGCCCAGCTGGTCGGCACGCAGCGACGCGGCCGGCACCAGCGGGTGGTCCTCGTGTGTCTGCCCGATCATGCTTGCCACACCACCTCTCCTCCGAGGAAGGTACGCAGCACCTCGATGTCGCGGATCACCCCGGCGTCGACGGTGGCGGGGTCGTCGTCGAGGACGACGAGGTCGGCGAGCTTGCCGACCGCGATGCTGCCGCGCTCGTGCTCCTGGTGCGAGGCGTGGGCCGAGCCGAGCGTGTAGGCCGTGAGCGCCTCCAGCCCGGTGATCGCCTCCTCCGGCCCGCACGGCTGACCCGAGTCGGTGAGTCGGTTGACCATGTCGTGGATGCCGCGCAGCGGGGTGCCGTCGACCACGGGGCGGTCCGAGCTGCCGGGCACGACGATGCCGGCGTCGAGGAGCGAGCGGTAGCGGTAGGCCCACCCGGCCCGGGCCGGGCCGAGCGCACGCAGCATCCCGTCGCCGATCTCGCCCACGAAGCGGCCCTGCGGCACCGGGACGACGCCCAGCGCGGCGGCACGGGCGACCTGGTCGGGCCGGGAGACACCGAAGTGCTCGATGCGGTGGCGCACGTCGGCCCGCGGCCACCGGCGCTGCGCCTCCTCGTAGGAGTCGAGGACCAGGTCGATGGCGGCGTCGCCGATGGCGTGCGCGGCGACCCGCCACCCCGAGCGGTGCGCGTCGAGGATCCGGGTCCGCAGCACCTCGGCGTCGTCCTGCAGGTAGCCCTTCTCGCCGGGGGTGTCGGAGAACTCCTCGCTGAGCGCGCACGTGTGCCCGATCAGGGAGCCGTCGGAGAAGATCTTTACGGGCCCCAGACGCAGCCGGTCGTCGCCGAGACCGGTGCGGATGCCCAGGTCGAGCCCGATGCCGAGGTCGTCGTCGGCATGGCCCTCGAGGCGGCGCAGCGCGTCCGCGGCGACCATGAGCTCGACGCGCACCGGCAGCCGGCCCTGCGCCCGGGCCTCCTGGTACGCCGCGACCTCGACCGGGCTGCGCCCGATCCAGCCGCCGCCGACACCGGCCTCGACCACGGAGGTCAGGCCCTGGCTCAGGTAGACCTGCCCGGCGCGCTCGATGGCGTCGACGAGCCCGGTCACGGGGTAGGGCAGCACCAGGGCGTTGACCAGGTGCTGGGCCTGCTCCTGCAGCAGCCCCGTCGGTCGCCCGGCGGCGTCGACGACCACCCGCCCACCGGGCACGTCGACGGCGGCATCGGCGAGACCGAGGTCGTCGAGCAGGGCGCTGCTCGCCACGCACATGTGGCCCGAGGTGTGGCGCAGCCAGACCCGGCGTCCGCCGGCGGCCCGGTCGAGCCCGTCGCGGGTCGGGTGCGCCCCGATCTTGTTCTCGTCGTAGCCGGCCCCGATCACCCAGGCGCCCTCCGGGAGCTCCCGCGCGCGCCGGGCCACGGCGTCGTACAGGGCCTCGAGGGTGGGCAGGCGCAGGTCGAGCTCCTCGAGGGACTGCCCGAACCAGGCCATGTGGTTGTGGGCGTCGTGGAAGCCCGGGGCGACGACGGCGCCGTCGAGGTCGACGACCCGGTGCGCGGGCACGTCCTCGTCGACGGCGACGATCCGGTCGCGCCAGACGGCGACGCTGCGGGCCACGTCGGCGCGGCCCGGGCCCTCGAGGGTCCGGACCCGGGCGTTGGTCAGCAGCAGGTCGGCCCTCATCGGGCGCCCCGCCCGGGCCCGGTGTGCACGGTGGGCGATCCGGGGGCGGCGGTCTCGGCGCGCAGGACCGCCTTCTCGACCCGGTGCGAGGCGGTGAGCGGCAGCGACTCCCGCAGCGCCCACCGGCTGGGCACCTTGAACGGGGCCAGCCGTGCGGCGCACCACGCGGCGAGCGAGTCGGCGTCGGTGCCCGGCGCCACGACGTAGGCCATCACCTCCTCGCCGCGCACGTCGTCGGGCACGCCGACGACGGCGGCGAGGCGGACCTCGGGGTGGCTGAGCAGCACCTCCTCCACCTCGACGGCCGCGATGTTCTCGCCGCTGCGGCGGATCATGTCCTTGAGCCGTCCGGTCAGGTAGACGCGGCCCTGGTCGTCGAGGCGGGCCAGGTCACCGGTGGGGAACCAGCCGTCGGGGTCGAAGGGGGAGTCCAGGCCGAGGTAGCCGCGCATCATGCCGGGCCCGCGCAGCCAGAGCTGGCCGGTCGGGTCCACGCGCACCTCGCGGTGGGCCGCCGGCCGGCCCAGGCAACCGGTGCCGACCAGGGCGGCGTGCTCCTGCTCGCCGACCCGGATGTCGGCGCCGGTCTCGGTCATCCCGAAGGCCTCGTACCAGCCCACCCCCCAGCGTGCCTCGAGGTCGGCGTGCAGGGCCGGCGGGATGGCCGAGCACTGCACCGCACGCACCCGGTGGTCGCGGTCGGCCGGGTCCGGCGGCATCCGCAGCAGCAGGGTCGGCATCGAGGCCAAGCAGTAGAAGTAGGTGACCTCGTGCTCGCGCACGTGCGCCCAGAACGTCGAGGGGTGGAACCCGTCGAGCGCGACGAGGTGGGCACCGGCCATCAGGGCGGTGGCCACGTTCCACTGCGGGTCGACGTAGTGGAAGGGCTGGGCGGTCAGCATCACGTCGTCGCTGTCGAGGTGCGGGAACTCCTCCAGCATCGATGCGCCCAGCGTGGTCCAGTAGCGGTGGGTCAGCAGGCAGCCCTTCGGCCGGCCGGTCGTCCCGGAGGTGTACTGCACGTTGACGACCGTGTCCGGGTCGGGCCGCGCGGATGTCGATTGGTCACCAACGACATCCGCCGAGCGCTCCGCCGCAGTCCCGAGGTCGGCCACGAGCTCGTGCGGGGCCAGCACCGCCACGCCGCCGGTGCTGCGGACCAGGTCGTGGTGCTCGGGTGCGGCCACCACGAGACGGGCCTCGGAGTCGCTGAGCACGTGGGCGAGGTCGTCGTGGCGGTAGCGGACGTTGAGCGGCACCGTCGCGGCACCGAGCCGCTGCAGCGCCAGCCAGAGCAGGGGCGAGTCGGCGACGTTGCCGAGCATCACCGCGACCCGGTCGCCGGCGGTGACGCCACGCTCCGCGAGCGCCCCGGCGTACGCCGCGCTGGCGGCGGCGACCTGCGCGAACGTCCAGGTCGTGCGCCCGGCCGCGCCGAGGTCGAAGGTCCACGCCGGCCGGTCGGGCCAGCGCTCGGCGGCGCCCAGCAGGTGCTCGACCAGGCTCAGCTCGGTGCGCGGGGCCTCAGCCACGACCGAACCCCTCGCGCGGGGCGTCGCCCTCACCGGACAGCGAGGTGAGCAACGCGTGCTCGACCTCGCGACCCATCGCCTCCTCCAGCGTCCCGTCGAGCCCGCCGTCGAGGACCTGCTTGGCCAGCGACAGCGCCAGTGCCGGGCGCTGGGCCATCCGGCCCGCCAGCTCGAGGGCCACGTCCTCGTGGGTGCCGGCCGGAACCGCGCGGGAGACCAGGCCCATCGCAGCGGCGTCGGTCCCACCGACCCGCTCACCGAGGAGCAGCAGCTCCTTGGCCCGGGCCCACCCCACCAGCACCGGCAGGAGCCGGGAGATGCCGCCGGTCACCGAGAGCCCCACCGAGACCTCGGGGAAACCGAACACGGCGTCCTCGGAGGCGACCACGACGTCACAGGCCAGCGCGAACTCGCAGCCGGCGCCCAGCGCGTAGCCGTGGACCGCGGCCACGACCGGGCCGGGGAAGCGTCGGACCAGTCGGGTGACGTCCTGGATCTCCTCCAGCCGGGCCCGGGTCTGCAGCGGCGTCTCGACCAGCGGGTCGGCCTTGAGGTCGTGCCCGGCGCAGAAGGCGCGGCCGCGGCCGGCCAGCACCACCGCACGGGCGCCGTCGCCGGCGGCGCGCGCCAGCGCCGAGGCCAGCTCACGCGTCAGGTCGACGTCGACGGCGTTGAGCCGCTCGGGGCGGTTGAGGTGGATGCGGGCGACGGGCCCGTCCTGTGCGTACTCGACCGGCTGCACCGGCGTCCTCCTCGTGCTCGTGCCGCGCTCGGCGTGGCGGTTCGATCGATCGATCGATAGCATAAGGCTCATGACCTCCACGGGCGAGCGTGTGCACGCCGCGGCACTCGAGCTCTTCGCCGAGCGCGGCTTCCACGGCACCGGCATCCGCCAGCTCGCCGAGCACGCCGGCCTCTCCAGCGCGACGCTCTACCACTACATGGGCACCAAGGAGGACCTGCTCGTCACCCTCATGCGCACCAGCCTCGAACGACTGGTCAGGGCGGGGGAGGAGATCGCCGGCTCCACCGACGACGCACCGACACGCCTCGCCGACCTCGTCGGGATGCACGTCACCAGCCACGCGCAACGCCCCCTGGAGACCCGGGTGGTCGACGACGAGGTGCACGCCCTGTCCCCGTCACGGCGCCAGGAGGTGGTCGCGCTGCGCGACCGCTACGAGGCGCTGTGGCAGCAGGTCATCGACGACGGGGTCGGCAGCGGCCACTTCGCCGTCACCTCGGCCTCGATCGCGCGGCGCGCCCTGCTGGAGATGTGCAGCGGCGTGGCCCGGTGGTACGACCCGGCCGGCCGGATGGGTCTGGGCGAGCTCGCCGAGGAGTACTCGGCGCTGGCCCTGCGGCTGCTCGGGGTCGTGGGGGACCCGGCGACGACGCCCGCTCGGCGCGTCGCGCCCGACACGCCGGGACCGGTCTAGATTCCCGGGGAGAACTTCCCTCGCGGTCGACCACCGTTGACCTGCGACTTTAGATGAACGCGCAGGTCAGCGACCGGTTGACACCGCCCACCCCGCGCGACAACCTGAGCCGTCCGCTCGTGCAGATCGTGGCGGGCGGACCGACGTCCGAGTGGCCGTGTCGGAGGGTGGGGTGCCAAACACCTGTCCGTCACTGTTCGCGGAGGTCGGTCCGCCCCACGAGAGCGGGCGCGGGAGGATCCTGGACCCCCTAGACAACAGCCCGCCACGGCAGCCGGTCGCGCACCGGGCTGGACCGAAGGCGCCCCGGATCCTCCCGTACCTCTGCGCCCGCAGCCGTGCACCGGTCCCGGGCTCGCACGCCGGCCCCGTAGCCTGTGCCCGTGCTCCAGCGCTCGGTCCTCGCCCTCCTCGCCGGCGTCGCCCTGGCGATGGCCTACGAACCCTTCGCGATCCCAGCCCTGGTCCCGCTCCTGGTGCCGGGCGGCGTCGCGGCCCACACGCTGCTCACCCGCGGCCTGGGCCTGCGCCGGGCCTTCGTCGTCGGTCTGGCCTTCGGGGTGGGCTTCTACTACGTCCACATCTACTGGATGACCACGGTGGCGATGGCCGCCTGGCTCGGGCTGTCGTTCCTCGAGGCGCTGTTCTACGGCATCCTCGGCAGCGCGGTCGCGCTGCTCACCCGGCTGCCCGTCTGGCCGCTGTGGGTGGCCACCGCGTGGGTCTCGATGGAGGTCTGGCGCAGCGGCTGGCCCTTCAGCGGCATGCCGTGGGGCCGGCTCGGCTTCTCCGTGGTCGACACCCCCGTCGCCGCCGCCCTGCCGTACGTCGGCATGGCCGGTGTCACCTTCCTGCTCGCCCTGGCCGGTGCGGCGCTGGCCGCCGTGCTCGTCGGTCAAGGCCGCACACGGCTCGTGGCGCTGGCCACCCTCGGGGTCGTGGTCGCCTCGGTCGCCCTGGCGGTGGCACTGCCGTGGACGACCCGCACCGACGGCGCCGTGACCGTCGCGGTGGTGCAGGGCGACGTCCCCGGACCGGGCAACGACATCCTCTACGACTACCGACAGGTCACCGAGAACCACGCACAGGCCACCGTGGATCTGGCCGACGACGTCGCTGCCGGGCGCGTGCCCGCGCCCGACTTCGTGCTGTGGCCCGAGAACTCCACCGCCGTCGACCCCTTCCGCGACGGCGAGACCCAGGCCCAGATCCGGCGGGCCACCGAGGCGATCGGCGTCCCGGTGCTGGTGGGCGCCATCGTCGACGGCGGCCCCGGGGCGGTGCTGAACCAGGGGATCGTGTGGGACCCGGTCACCGGTGCGGGTGAGCGCTACACCAAGCGGCATCCGGTGGCCTACGGCGAGTACATCCCGTTCCGCTCGGTGGCGGACTTCAACTTCGGCGAGCTCGCCCGGATCGGACGGGACATGCTGGCCGGCACCGGACGGGACCCCCTGAGCATCGGCGGCGCCGAGGTGGCCGACGCGATCTGCTTCGACGTCGCCTACGAGGACGCGATCCACGACCAGGTCACCCGGGGAGCGCAGCTGCTGAGCGTGCAGACGTCGAACGCCACCTTCATCTTCTCCGACCAGATCCTGCAGCAGTTCGCGATGACCCGGCTGCGGGCGATCGAGACCGGCCGCGCCACCGTGGTCGCCTCGACCAACGGCGTCAGCGGCGTCATCGGCCCCGACGGCGAGGTCGTCGCGACCGCCGGCGTGCGGGAGACGGAGGTGCTGGTCGAGGAGGTCGAGCTGCGCAGCGGCCTCACGCCCGCCGTCCGGTTGGCCCGCTGGCCCTGGCAGGTGGCGGTGACGCTCACCCTCATCGCCCTGGTCGCGGCGCTGCTCCCGTATCGTCGCGCCCGCAGGGACCGGGCGGAGCAGGCACGCACCCCGGCACAGGGAGCAGGTGGCGCCGAGGAGCCACGACGAGGAGCCGAGACGATGGCGGAGCAGCCGTGAGCACCGGACCCCGCTCGCGGGTGGTGATGGTCGTCCCCACCTACGACGAGGTCGACAACCTGCGCTGGATCGTCGGACGGCTGCACGCCGCCCAGCCCGAGGTCGACGTCCTGGTCGTCGACGACAACTCGCCCGACGGCACCGGCGACCTCGCCGACGAGCTCGCCGCGGCCGACCCCCGCGTCAGCGTCCTGCACCGCACCGCCAAGGGCGGTCTGGGAGCGGCGTACCGCGCCGGCTTCGCGCGGGCCCTCGCCGCCGGCTACGAGGTCATCGGCGAGATGGACGCCGACGGCTCCCACCAGCCCGAGCAGCTGCACCGGCTCCTCGCGGCGCTCGACGACCCGGCGGCCCCCGCCGACCTGGTGATCGGCTCGCGCTGGGTCCCGGGCGGCTCGGTCGTGAACTGGCCGCGCCGGCGCGAGGCGCTCTCGAGAGGCGGCAACCTCTACGTGCGGGTGCTGCTGGGCGTGTCGGTGCGCGACGCGACCGCCGGCTTCCGCCTCTTCCGCCGCTCGGCCCTCGAGACCATCGACCTGGACTCGGTCCGCTCGGCCGGCTACGTCTTCCAGACCGACCTCGTGGTCCGGATGCTGCGCGCGGGCCTGGTGGTGCGCGAGGTTCCCATCGAGTTCGTCGAGCGGGTGCGCGGGGACTCCAAGATGAGCGGCTCCGTCGCGCTCGAGTCACTCAAGCGGATCACCGCGTGGGGGCTCACCGAGCGCCGCGAGCAGGCGGCCCGGCTGCTGCGCCGAGACCGGTCCACGACCCGCGCCCGCACGACGACAGGAGACCCCTCATGAGCCAGAGCGCCGGAGCAGCAGGCCGCGCCCCCCGCCGACGCGGGGGCCTGGGGTGGGTGCTGCTGGTGCTCTTCGTGGGGCTGCCGCTGCTCGAGCTCTACATGGTCATCCAGGTGGGTCAGCTCATCGGCGCCGGCTGGACGATCCTGCTCCTCGTCGTCGACAGCGTGCTGGGCGCGTTCGTCGTACGCCGCGAAGGTGCGCGCGCCTGGCGGGCCCTGCGCGACACCCTGGCTCGTGGGGGAGTGCCGGCCAAGGAGCTGGCCGACGGCGGGCTGGTGCTCGTCGGCGGCACGCTGCTGCTGACCCCCGGCTTCGTCACCGACGCCCTCGGCGCGCTGCTGGTGCTCCCGGTCACCCGGCCGCTGTTCCGCGGGCTGCTGACCCGCATGGTGGCGGCCCGCCTGGTCCCGGTGACGATCCGACGCTGGCCGGGAGCCCCGGGCGGGTCCGGAGACGCACATCGCCCCGGACCGGGCTCGGGGCCGGTGGTCCGGGGCGACGTGGTGGACGGGCCGGACGACTCGTCCGACTGACGCTGGGTCCGTGACGGATCAGATGGACTTGGCAGCGCGCTTCTTGGCGTTGGCGCGGTGCAGGTGCGCCGGGCCGATCTTGCCGCCGCGCAAGAGGTCGAGGCGCTCCTTGAGGATCTCCTCGAGCTCCTTCTCCGAGCGCCGCTCCAGCAGCATGTCCCAGTGCGTGCGCACGGGCTTCTCCGCCTTCACCTCACGCACGATGCCCGAGGTGCTCTCGCCCTCGGCGCCGCAGCGCGGACACTCCCAGACCGCGGGTACGTCGGCCTCGACCGACATCGTGATCTCGAACTCGTGCCCCTGCAGGCAGCGGTAGCCGACCTGCTGACGTGCCGCGAACTCGATGCCGCGTTCGTCCTCGAAGCTCTGGCCTCCGAGCCGTGCTCCTCGTAGTGTGCGCTCAGCCATGAGGCACCTCCAGTCCTGTCGTGTCCCTCGTGCCGGTGCGAGAGCCGCCGCGACGACCGGGGCCTGCTCGTGCGGCGCGCTCGCCGGTCACGGACCATCCCCGGCTGCGGTCGCAGCCGTCCTCTCGAAGTGATCAACGGTAGCGAGGCGGGAAAGATTCCGGCAATCGCCGCCAGGGGTGAAGAACCCTCGCCACGGGGTGCGCTCAGGCGTGGTGGGCCAGCGCGGAGTCCTCGCGCACCTGCGAGCGCACCGGCAGCAGCAGGAGCAGCCCCGCCAGCAGCACCAGCAGGATGCCCAGGATGCCCCAGTACTGCGCGTCGTCGCCGTCGGCGACCCCGGTCACCGCCGCCCCGATCGCGATCGAGATCGACCAGGCCGCGGGCGCCAGGAAGCTCACGGCCCGCCCCGTGGTGGCGTACAGGCCGAAGACCTGGCCCTCGTGGCCCTCGGGGATGAGGCGGGCCAGGAAGGTGCGCGAGGCGCTCTGCGCCGGGCCGACGAAGACCGCGAGCATCAGGCCGAAGATCCAGAAGATGGTGCTGCCACCGGCGTGCAGGAAGAAGATCGCCACCCCGGCGATCATCATGCACACCAGCGCGAACACGATGACGCGCTTGGGTCCGAGGCGGTCGTCGAGGACGCCGAAGCCGATCGTGGCCAGGCCGGCGACCACGTTGGCGGCGACACCGAAGATGATCACGCCGCCGGCGCTGAACCCGAAGGTGCCGGCCGCCAGGACGCCACCGAAGGTGAAGACCCCGGCCAGACCGTCGCGGAAGACCGCGGAGGCCAGCAGGAAGCGCACGGTGTTGCGGTCGGTGCGCCACAGGTCGCGCACCATGGCGAAGAGGTGCCGGTAGGACGCGGCGATGCCCACCCGCGGGCCGCGCGGTGTCCGCTCGGCCTTGTCGTCGCGCAGCGTGATGAGCACCGGCAGCGAGAACACCAGGGTCCACACGGCGCACACGAGCATGCTCACCCGCACGTCCATGCCGTTCTCGCTGGTGATCCCGAAGAGGCCGACCTCGGGGTTGATCAGGCCGAAGTAGACGACCAGCAGCAGCACGATGCCGCCGATGTAGCCCAGGCCCCAGCCCAGTCCCGAGACCCGCCCGACCGTGCGGGGCGTGGAGATCTCGTTGAGCATCGCGTTGTAGTTCACCGAGGCGAACTCGAAGAAGATGTTGCCGCTGGCCAGCAGCACCAGGCCCAGCCAGAGGTAGTCCTCGGAGGGCTGGACGAGGAACAGGGCCGCGGAGACCGCCACGACGAGCATCGTGTTGACCCCGAGCCAGAAGCCGCGGCGCCCGGAGCGGTCGGCGCGCTGACCGGTGATCGGGGCGAAGACCGCGACGAGCAGCCCGGCCCCGGCCAGCGCCCACCCGAGGTTGGTGTCGGCGTTGGGCCCGAAGTCGTCGGAGGTGATGTAGACGCTGAAGACGAAGGTGGTGATGACGGCGTTGAACGCCGCTGAGCCCCAGTCCCACAGGCCCCAGGCGTAGACCGGCCAGCCGAACCGGGCGCGCCCGGTCGGGGGGACCGCCGGGCCTCCGGGCGGTGTGGTCGTGGCTCCTGCGGAGCCGGACGTCGCGGGGTCAGGTGTCATCTCGGGGTTCCTCCCATTGCCCGCGCGCACGGAGCACGTCGCGGAGCACGTCGGTGCGGTCGGTGACCAGGCCGTCGACCCCCAGCGCGAGGAGCTCGCGCATCTCGTCGGGGTCGTCGATCGTCCAGACGTGCACGTGGACCCCGCCGGCGTGCGCGCGGCGTACGAGGCCCGAGGTCACCACCCGCATCGTCCAGCGCTGCGGGGTGCGTGCGGGGACCCCGGGCAGGCGGTGGCGGTGCGGGACCTGCAGCGCCGCGGGCCGCCCGCGGGTGAGCCGGCGCGCCAGCCGTCCACTGGGCAGCAGCCAGAAGGCCAGCACCTCCCACGGGTGCGCGGAGGTCGGCACCCGGTGCTCGGTGAGCCGTCGGAAGGCCGCGAGCCGCTTCGCGGAGAACGAGCCGACCAGCACGCGATCCCAGGCCCGGTGCGCGGAGACGAAGTCGGCCAGCGCGGCCACGGCGCCCTGCGACTTGATGTCGATGTTGAAGCGGGCCTGCGGGAAGCGCTCGAAGAGCTCGGCGAGGGTGGGCACCTGCTCGCGCCCGCCCACGGTGGCCTCACGGACCTGCGCGAGGGTCAGCTCGGCGATCGCCCCCGAGCGGTCGGTCACCCGGTCGAGGACGTTGTCGTGGAATGCCAGCAGCACCCCGTCGAGCGTGACGTGCACGTCGGTCTCGAGGTAGCGGTAGCCGAGCTCGACGGCGTGCTCGAAGGCAGCCATCGTGTTCTCCAGGCCCTCCACCTCGGGGTGGAAGGCACCGCCACGGTGGGCCATCGCCAGCACGCCGCCAGGGGGATCGAGCACCCGGTCCAGGTAGGCGTAGCCGGTCGACGGGGAGGTCACGGCAGCAGTATCGCCTCCGACGGCCCGCTGGTGGGGCAGACCCACCAGGCGGGCCGGCGATCAGATGTCGCGGAAGGTCTCGATGCTCGCCCCGAGCTCGTTGAGCCGCGCGGCGAGGTCCTCGTAGCCGCGGTGGATGACGTAGGTCGAGCGGAGCACGCTGGTGCCCTTGGCGGCCAGCATCGCCAGCAGGATCACCACGGCCGGTCGCAGCGCCGGCGGGCAGACGATCTCGGTGCCGGAGAGGTGCGTGGGGCCCTCGATCATCACCCGGTGCGGGTCGAGCAGCTTGACCTGGGCGCCGAGCTTGGTGAGCTCGGTCAGGTAGATCGCCCGGTTCTCGTACACCCAGTCGTGCAGCAGGGTCTGACCGGTGGCGACCACCGCGATGACCGCGAAGAACGGCAGGTTGTCGATGTTGAGCCCGGGGAACGGCATCGGGTGGATCTTGTCCAGGGGGGCGTGCAGCGTCGAGGGCCGGGTGGTGATGTCGACCAGGCGCGTGTGGCCGTTGCGAGCGACGTACTCCTCGGTGCGGTCGTAGCGCAGCCCCATCTCCTCCAGGGTCGCCAGCTCGATCTCGAGGAACTCGATCGGGACCCGCTGGATGGTGATGGTCGAGCTGGTCACGATCGCCGCCGCGAGCAGCGACATCGCCTCGATGGGGTCCTCGGAGGGCGCGTAGTCGACGTCGACGTCGATGTCGGTGCAACCGGTGACGGTCAGCGTCGTGGTGCCGACGCCCTCGACCTGCACGCCGAGGCGCTGCAGGTAGAAGCACAGGTCCTGGACCATGTAGTTCGACGAGGCGTTGCGGATGATCGTCGTGCCCGGGTGCAGGGCCGCGGCCATCAGCGCGTTCTCGGTGACGGTGTCGCCGCGCTCGGTCAGCACGATCGGCCGCACCGGCGAGACCGCGCGGTCCACGCTGGCGTGGTAGTTGCCGTCGGTGGCCTTGACCTCGAGCCCGAAGGGCCGCAGCGCCGACATGTGCGGCTCGACGGTGCGCTCGCCGAGGTTGCAGCCGCCGGCGTAGGGCAGGTCGAAGGACTCGGAGCGGTGCAGCAGGGGACCCAGGAACATGATCACCGAGCGGGTGCGCCGGGCGGCGGCCTCGTCGATGGCGTCCAGGCGCAGGGTCTTGGGCGGGATGATCTCGAGGTCGTTGTCCTCGTTGAGCCAGCGGGTCTGGACCCCCAGGCTGCCGAGGACCTCGAGCAGGCGGTTGACCTCCTCGATGCGCGCGACCTTGCGCAGCGTCGTACGCCCGCGGTTGAGCAGCGAGGCGCACAGCAGCGCGACCCCGGCGTTCTTCGAGGTCTTGACCTCGATGGAGCCCGACAGCGTCGTGGGGCCGTTGATGCGCAGGTGCGTGGGACCGGCGCCGAGCGCGACGATCTCGGAGTCGAGGGCGGCGCCGATGCGCGCGAGCATCTCGAGGGAGAGGTTCTGGTGCCCCTTCTCGATCCGGTTGATCGCGCTCTGGCTGGTCGCGAGCAGCTCGGCGAGCTGGTGCTGGGTCAGCCCTCGGTGCTTGCGGGCGTCGCGGATCAGGTTGCCGATGCGGCCTTTGTAGCCCTCGCTGCTGGTTGCTTCATCGCTCATTGGTCGACGGTAACTCACATATGAGATAGCGCAAGAACCCGCGGGGGACCCGCCAGGGGAGGCGCGGGGTGGGTCCGCAGTGCCATGCTCGGCGCATGCGAGCCACCACCATCCATGCCGCCCGCGACATCCGAGTCTCCGCCGATGTGCCGGACCCCACCCTCGAGCAGCCCACCGACGCCATCGTGCGGGTGACCTCCTCCTGCATCTGCGGATCCGACCTGTGGCCCTACCGCGGGGAGAACGACATCACCCCCGGAGCGACCATCGGCCACGAGTGCATCGGGGTCGTCGAGGCCGTCGGCAGCGACGTCCGCACCGTGCGCGTCGGCGACTTCGTCGTCGTCCCCTTCGACCACTGTGACAACACCTGTGCCCACTGCCGCGCCGGCATGCAGTCCGCGTGCGTCAACCTCGGGATGACCAGCAGCGGCCAGGGGGAGCTCGCCCGTGTGGTCCAGGCCGACGGCACCCTCGTCGTCGTCCCGGACGTGGGGGAGCAGGGCCCGGACAAGGCTCTGGTGCCGCACCTGATGGCGCTCTCCGACGTGATGCCGACCGGGTGGCACGCCGCGGTCGCGGCCCAGGTTCGCCCCGGCGGCACCACGGTCGTCGTCGGCGACGGCGCCGTCGGGTTGTGCGGCGTGCTCGCCGCGGCCCAGATGGGCTCGGAGAAGGTCGTGCTGATGTCGCGCCACGAGCCGCGCCAGGCCATCGGCCGGGCCTTCGGCGCCACCCACGTCGTCGCCGAGCGCGGCAAGGAGGGCGCCGCGGCGATCAAGGAGATCACCGACGGCGTCGGCGCCGACGCCGTGCTCGAGTGCGTGGGGACCGACCAGGCGATGGGCACCGCCTTCGCAGTCGCCCGCCCCGGCGCGATGGTCGGCTTCGTCGGCGTCCCGCACGGCGTCGAGCTGCCGATCCGTCGCATGTTCCAGAAGAACGTGGGGCTGTCGGGGGGCATGGCGCCGGTGCGCGAGTACCTGCCGCACCTGCTCGGCCTCGTCCTCGACGGCACCATCGAACCGGGCAAGGTCTTCGACATGACCCTGCCGATGGACCAGGTGGCCGAGGGCTACAAGGCGATGGACGAGCGACGCGCGATCAAGGTGCTCCTGGAGCCGTGAGCCTGGTCCTCGGTCCGCTGCTGCGTCACGTGGACGCCGACTCGGCCACGATCTGGGTCGAGACCGCGTCGGCGGCGACGGTGCACGTGCGTGCGGGGGACCGGGAGGCACAGGCCCGCACGTTCGCGGTGCACGGGCACCACTACGCCCTCGTCGAGGTGACGGGGCTGGGCCCGGGCACCGCGACGCCGTACACGGTCGAGGTCGACGGCGAGGTGGTGTGGCCTGAACCGGGCTCGGCGTACCCGCCCTCGTGCATCCGCACGCTGGAGCCGGGTCGCCCGCTGCGGATGGTCTTCGGCTCCTGCCGGGTCTCCGTGCCGCACGATGCGCCGACCCATGCGCAGTTCGGGGTCGATGCGCTGCGCACCTACGGGCTGCACCTCGCCGACGGCCACGAGACCGTGCCCGACCTCGCGCTCTTCCTGGGTGACCAGGTCTACGCCGACGAGACCAGCCAGGCGATGCGTGACTTCATCAGCGCTCGCCGCGACCCCGAGCAGGCGCCCTGGTGGGAGCTGCGCGACTACGAGGAGTACGCCGAGCTCTACCGGCTGGCGTGGAGCGAGCCGGCCAACCGCTGGCTGCTCTCGACGCTGCCCAGCGCGATGATCTTCGACGACCACGACATCCGCGACGACTGGAACACCAGCGCCAGCTGGCGCCGGGACATGTGGGCCACCGACTGGTGGCGCGACCGGATCGTCGGTGGCCTGGCGGCCTACTGGGTGCACCAGCACCTGGGCAACCTCGACGCGGAGGGCCGTGCCGCTGACCTGTTGTGGCAGCGGGTGGCCGCGCACGAGGGCCCGGACGAGCTCGACCTCAGCGACCTCGTGGACGAGGTCGTCGAGCGCGCCGACAAGCAGCCCACGACCTTCCGGTGGAGCTTCGCCCGGGACTTCGACACCCAGGCCCGCCTGGTGGTCATCGACTCGCGCGCCGCGCGGGTGCTGGAGGACGAGCGCCGCTCGATCATCGACGACGAGGAGATGGCCTGGCTCGACGACCAGCTGTGCGGCGACGTGGACCACCTGCTGGTGGGCACCTCGGTCCCGTTCCTGCTCTCGCCGGGGCTGCACCACGTGGAGGCGACCGTCGAGGCGATCACCGGGGGTCTGCTCGGCAAGCCGGGCGCCCTGGTCGGGGAGTGGGTGCGCCGCAAGGTCGACATCGAGCACTGGGCCGCCTTCCAGGAGGGGTTCGCGCAGGTGGGCGGCCTCGTGCGCGACGTCGCCTCCGGCGGGCGCGGTCGAGCCCCGACCTCGATCGTCTTCCTGTCCGGCGACGTGCACCACAGCTACCTCATCGAGGCGGTCCCGGCGCCGGCCTCCGGGACCACTGCCTCGAGCCGGATCCTGCAGGCGGTCTGCTCACCGATCCGCAACCCGTTGCCCGCGGCGATGCAGAACGTGTTCCGCATCGCGTCGCACGGTCGGGCCCGGCCGGTGGGGCGGGTGCTGGGGCGCCGGGTGCCGCCCTCCCCGCTGCACTGGCGGATGACGCACGGTCCGTGGTTCGAGAACCTCCTGGCCTCGCTCGAGGTCACGCCCCGCGGGTTGCGGTTGACCTGGTCGACCGGTGAGGTCGTCGGCGGCGACCACGAACGCCCGCGCTGGCGGCAGGTGAGCCGCGTCGACGTCTGAGGGCGCGCCCCGTCCGACTACGTACGAGGCGACGGTGGACAGGTGCAGCCGTCCCCGCAGGCGAGGAAGACGTGCAGCGCGTGGCCGCAGCGCGGACACGGTCGATCGTGCGAGAGACGGGCGCTGGCGGGCTGTTCGTCCTGTGCGGTGTCCCACATGGTGCTCTCCTGGTGCCGGACTCCGGAGGTCCACCCCTGTGCCCCCGGTTCTCTTCCGACGGTAGGCCTCCGCACCGACGTACGGGGCCGTAATCCCGGCGTGTCGCGTCCTGCGGCTCGAAGATCCCCAGGACGGGGGAGGGGGATGGCCCGGACGGGCCATCCGGACGCGGTGGAGCGGGGGTCGGCGCCGGCTTTCAGTACAGAACGACCACCAGCGCCAGCGAGGTGCCGCCCGCGACCAGCGTGGAGAGCGTGGCCAGGGCCAGCGCCTGGCGGGGGATCGGCCACAGCTCGCGCAGGTGGAAGCCGAGACCGAGCCCGAACATGCCGGCTGCGAGCAGGACGGTGGTCAGCTGCTGCGCCCCCGCCACGACCGTGGCGGGCAGCAGGTCGCTCGAGCGCACCGCGACCATCAGGGCGAAACCGACCAGGAACCACGGCACCAGCGGCACCCGCGGGCCGGTCGACGAGGTGGCACCGGCCCCGGCGCTGCGGGCGGCAGCCAGGTAGGTCGGCGCCAGCAGCGCGACCCGGCCGAGCTTGACCGTGGTGGCCACGGCGATCGCACCGGTGCCCACGACAGAGGCCGCAGCGACCACCTGGGCCACCTCGTGGATGCTGGCCCCGGCCCAGATGGCGCCCTGCTCCTCGCTGAGCCCCAGCCGGGTGGTGGCCCAGGGCACGACCGCGATCATCGCCGTGCCGTAGATGGTGACCAGCGCGACCGCGTGCGCGACGTCCTTCTCCTTGGCCCGCACCGCATCGTTCACGGCCGCGATGGCCGCCGCCCCGCAGATCGAGAAACCGGCGGCGAGCAGCGTCACGAACCCGCCGCTGAGGGCCATCCGGGAGCCGACCAGCCGGGTCAGGGTGTAGGTGGCGGCGACGGTGGCGACCACCACGACGACGCCGGGCACCCCGATGGAGGCGATGTCGCTGAGCGGGAGCCGCAGCCCGAGCATCACCACGCCGAGTCGCAGCAGCATCTTGGTGACCTCGGTGTGCCCCTCGAGCACCCGGTGCCGGCCCAGCCGGCTGTTGACGACGAGCGCCCCGATCAGCAGGGCGAGCAGCAGCGGACCGAGCAGCGGCACCCACCAGCTGATCGCCACGGACACGAGCGCGGCCACGAGCGGCGGCAGGGCCCGGACGATGACCCCGGAGACCGCTGGGACGCGGCGGGGGGAGGTCCGGGTGGGAGGCACCGCACCAGCATGGCTGCGCGACGGCGGTGCCGGTAGGCGTCCGTCGCTGGTGGGTCATAACGTCAGGTGATGGGCCCGCGGTATATTGCCACGGGTGACCCCCGACCTGGACCTCGAGACCCTGCGGCTGCTCGTCGCGATCTCCGAGACCGGCAGCCTCACCGCGGCCGCGGCCGAGCGCGGGATCTCCCAGCCCGCGGCCAGCGCCCGGGTGCGCGAGCTCGAGAGCCGGTGGCGCCTGGCGCTGGTGCACCGCTCGGCCCGGGGGTCGCGGATGACCACCGACGGCGAGGCGGTGGTGTCCTGGGCACGCACCGTCCTGCACGCCGCGGACACGATGCGCGCCTCGATGCAGGCGCTGACCGGGCAGCGTCGCGCGGGGGTGACGGTCGCGGCCAGCCTGACGGTCGCGGAGTACCTGCTGCCTCGCTGGCTGGGCGAGCTGCACGACCGCCGACCGGAGGTCCAGCCGGTGCTCAAGGTCGTCAACAGCGAGACGGTCGCCGACGCCGTGCGCAGCGGTCAGGCCGACGTCGGCTTCATCGAGTCCGCCGACCTCCCGGTGGGCCTCGCGCGCAAGGTGGTCGGCCGCGACCGGCTGGTGGTCGTGGTCGCCCCGGCGCACCCCTGGGCCCGGCGGCGTGCACCGCTCACGTCGGCGGAGCTGGGAGCCGCACGGTGGGTGCTGCGCGAGAGCGGGAGCGGGACCCGCAGCACCTTCGAGAGCGCCTTGCGCCGCGAGCCCCAGGTCGCGATGGAGGCCACCTCGACCGCAGCGCTCGTCGGCGCGGCGGTGGCAGGCGTGGGCCCGGGGGTCGTCTCGGGCCGGTCGGTCAGCGCCGAGCTCGAGCTGGGCCGGCTGGTCGCCGTGCCCACCGACCTCGACCTGTGGCGCCCCCTGACCTGCGTGTGGCGCGGTGAGGAGCGGCTCTCCGAGTCCGCGGCCGAGCTGCTGTCGATCGCGATCGAGGCCTCCCGCCGCTGAGCGGCGCAGGTGGGGGAGCGTGACACCACCGGCACCGCGCCCGCACCCTCTACCCTGGCGCCGTGAGCCAGACATCGACGTCCCTGCACAGCACCGAGGTCGGCGACACGGGGGAGCGGGTGGTCTTCCTGCACGGCCTGTTCGGGCAGGGACGCAACTTCACCCAGATCGCCAAGGCGATGCGCCCCGAGTTCCACAGCCTGCTGGTCGACCTGCCCAACCACGGACGCTCGGGCTGGACCGACACGTTCTCGTACGCCGCGACCGCTGACCGGATCGCGGAGCACCTGGCCGAGGGGTTCGCAGCCGACGGGCCGGTCCACGTCGTGGGTCACTCGATGGGCGGCAAGGTCGCGATGCTCCTCGCCCTGCGCCACCCCGAGCTGGTCGAGCGGCTCGTCGTCGTCGACATCGCGCCGGTGCCCAGCGACAACGCGGGGGAGTTCGAGCACCTGCTGGGCAGCCTGGCCGGCCTCGAGCTCGACGGCCTGGCCCGACGAGCCGACGCCGACGAGCAGCTGAGCGAGGCCATCCCCCAGGAACGGGTGCGCGGCTTCCTGCTCCAGAACCTGCGCTCGAGCAGCGAGGGGTTCAGCTGGCAGGCCAACCTGGGCCTGCTGCGCGACGAGCTCGCCGCGATCGGGGGCTTCCCCGAGGTCACCGAGTCGTTCGACCACCCGGTGCTCTGGATGGCCGGCGAGCGCTCCGGCTACGTCACCGAGGACGCCGAGCCCGAGATGCAGCGGCTCTTCCCCCGCACCGTGCAGGTGACGATCAAGGGGGCCGGGCACTGGGTGCACTCGGAGAAGCCCGAGGCGTTCATCTCAGCGCTGCGGACCTTCCTCGGCGCCACCTGATCGATCCCGGACCGAGGCCCGCAGCGGGGCCGGGACGGACCGGGAAACACAGCGGCGCTCGACGCGGTGAGCGTCGAGCGCCGGTGGAACGCCGATGAAGGCGCTCTGGTCGGTTGGCCACCAGGGCCGGGGGAGAGCGGTCAGCGACCGGTGCGCTCCCACGTGCGCTGGTGCCACGGGACGAACGCCTCGAGGATCTCGGTGTCGAAGCGTCGGATCAGAGTCATGATGGTGGTCATGCGCACCCCCTCGGGTAAGAATTGGATACAGAGCCAGTGAGCGCCACCAGGTGCTCACTGAGTTCAATTGTGGCCGCTGACCTGGGAGAACTCGAATCGGCGAGGACATGATGTCCATCACCCTTCCGGTCCCAGATGGTTGGATCTCAGCGTGCCGTCCCGTGACAACATCGTGACCTTCCACGACATTCCCACGCCCGTGGGGGAGCAGCCCTACGTCCCCGGGGCCGGTCCGTCGCCCGTGGTCACCGTGGTCGATCCGGACCCCGACTGGCCGCTGCAGTACGCCGAGCTGGCCGCGCGGGTGCGGGACGCGCTCGGCTGGCGGGTCCTGGAGCTGCAGCACATCGGCTCGACGTCGGTGCCGGGACTGGCAGCGAAGCCGATCATCGACATGGACCTGGTCGTCGCCGACGCCGACGACGAGGCGGCGTACGTGCCGGCGCTGGAGGCCGCGGGTTTCGAGCTGCGGGTCCGAGAGCCCTGGTGGTTCGGTCACCGGGTGCTGCGCCACACCGATCCGGCCTGCGGGCTGCACGTGTTCGGGCCCGACGCGCCGGAGCCCATCAAGCACCGGATCTTCCGCGACTGGTTGCGCGGCAACCCCGGCGAGCGCGACCTGTACGCCCGCGCCAAGCGTGCGGCGGCCGCGGCGTCTACTTCGGCGGGGGAGCACTCGATGCAGTACAACGCCCGCAAGGAGCAGGTGGTCCGGGAGATCTGCCGCCGGGCGTTCACAGCCGCCGGGCTGCTGGACGGGTCGTCGT